>JAFQKR010000029.1 GCA_017396825.1 Clostridia bacterium | reverse complement strand
GTCTGCACTCTTTCTCAGCAGTCTGCCAAGCTGATGACAAACCTTGTCATCAGCTTGAGAGCAAACGACACGTTTGCTCTTTTTTGTATTCGTTTTCGGTTGCAGTAAAGCGTCTCGCTTATGCCGTAGGGGCGATTCATTAATCGCCCGCCGCGTGAGGGGCAAAGCCGGCCTAAGCTGCTTTGTTTCGGGTCCTTCGTGAATGACCCCGACAATTAAACGGTTTACTCGGATTGCAAATGGTAAGGCGTCCAAGTTATGCCGTAGGGGCGATTCAGGAATCGCCCGCAACGGAACGGGCAAAGCCGACCTAAGCTGCTTTGTTACGGGTCATTCGTGAATGACCCCTACAATAGAATTGCCTCCCCAAAATCAAGGGGAGGCAAAAGAAAAAGGGTTTATTTCTTTTTAGTTACGTCCTCAGGTATCTCGCCGTTTACGTAGGCGGTGTAAAAATGGGTATAGTTAACGTAACCGGGGGCAGAGCCGTTTGGTTTTTTAACAAACCTTACGGGTGCGTAGTCCACCGCCACCGAGGGCGCCCCCTGCAACGAGGAATGATATGCCGCAAGCATTGCCGCTTGGGTATACGCCAGCGCCGAGGGTTCCTCTCCGCCTGCGTAAAGTATGGTGTGGGAGCCGGGGGCGTTCTTTACGTGGAACCAAATATCACCCTTGCCTGCGGAAAAGGTAAGGGCGTCGTTTTGAATGTT
Organism: Clostridia bacterium; assembly: GCA_017396825.1. Taxonomy (GTDB): domain Bacteria; phylum Bacillota; class Clostridia; order Oscillospirales; family CAG-382; genus SIG636. Next base: position 13,611 of record JAFQKR010000029.1, on the reverse strand, counting down.
GTTTCTGCCCACCCTTACAAGGTATCCACCGTCAATTACGTATTCCATGGGTCTTGAAAGCTGTTTTTTCTTTTTGCCCTTAAGCTTTGTTCTTATATAGCCTGCATCCTCAAGCTCCGTGCGGATGTCGTCAAACTCCGCATCGGTCTCCGCCCTTAGAAGGGCATCGGCAACGGTCTCTATATATCTAAGCTCCGCCGCCGTCTTTTCAAGCTGCTCCTTCATAGCGGTCTCGGCGTGCTTAAGCTTTACGTATTTTTTGTAGTACACCTTGGCGTTGGCGGCGGGGTTCAGCCGTTTGTCAAGGCGCACCTCTCTCTCTTCTCCGCTTTCGTAGTCCATAAGGACCGCGCTTTCCATTCCTTGCTTCAAGTTGTATATGCTTGCTATTATCATGTCGCCGCATCTGCGGTAATTTTCCTTTTCCTCGCATTCCTTAAGCGACTGTGCTTGAAGAGCCGCTTTCTTTTCTACTCTTGCCTTAACGTTGGCAACAAGCCTTTGAATGTCGGCGCTGTGTCTGTCATGGTTCTCCTGCTTTCCCTTTTCTTCAAAAAAGGTCCACAGCAAGGAAGAAAGGCTTTCTTCCTTGGTCAAAGTAAAGCCCTCGCCGTATTGGGTAAGTGCGGTATAGGAAAAGGCAACCGCCTTTCCGTCCCCATCGGTTATCCTGCAGGGGCAAAGTTCACCTCTTACTATCTCCTCAAAGGCGGCCCAAAGCCTTTTTGCATCCGCATCGCCTACGGTACCGTCGGCGTTGGCTCTGTGGGCGGCTTCTCTTGCAGTAAGGGGAGAGAAGCAAGCAAAGGTCTTCAAGAAAAAGTCCGGGGCGGTTCTGTCGGCGTTCTCCTTACAAAGGGCAAAAAACTGCTCGCTCTTAAGGTCAAAGGGGGATATCTTGTCCTGCTTAGGCGGCCCCTCGTAAGGCAGTCCCACTAAAACGGTACGTGCCGCAAAGGTTATATCCGTTTGATAAAGGGCGCCCAAAACACGGTCCTTGTCAACGTCGGAAAGCAGCAGGTTGCTGTACTTACCCATAAGCTCCGCATATATACGGCGGTTGCACATATAGCCAAGCTCGTCTCTGCTTTCAACGTCAAAGCACACTATTCGCTCGTCCTTAGGGGCGAAAACCGCGCTTATTCTGCCGTTCAGCAAGTGCTTCCGAAGAAGCATGCAAAAGGAGGTGGGAATGGGGTTTTGGGGTGGTACCTCCTCGCCGCACAGACATACGCGGGCATTTTTTCGGGAGGCGGAAAGCAAAAGGTTGTACCTTTTACCGTCGCCGTAAAGACGAAGCAGCACCTCCTCGTCACCCGTTTGGTTTATTTTTTCAATCTTTGCGCCCACAAGCACAGTCAGCTCCTCTGCCAGTCTCGCGCAAAACATACCGTCTATTGCCAAAGCTATACACGCTCCTTAAAGCTGGTTATCGTAGTAGGTAAATACCTCTATTTCGGGAAAGCCTTCCTTTAAAACGTCCCTTATAACGGATATAACGGGGCTTTCCGTTCTGTAATGGGTGGCGCAGACAAGGTTAATGCCGCAGTCCCTTGCATCAAGAAGGGTGCTGTGTATTACCTCGCCGGTAAGATAGGTGTCAGCTTCCGTTGCCACGGCATCTCTAAAGCCGCCCTTGCCGCTGCCGCCCAGAAGAGCAACCCTTTTAACGGGTCTTCCGCTGTCGATGCCCGTAACGTTTTCGGTGCCGAGCGCGGCGCTTACCTTACGGCAAAACTCGCTGTATTCCATCTCCTCCTCCAAAAAGCCCACTCTGCCAAGGCCGTCGGCAAAGGGGGTGGCGTCCTTTACCCCAAGAAGAGCGCAAAGGCGGTCGTTTACACCGCCCGCCATGGCGTCAAGTCTGGTGTGGTAGGACATAAGAGAGATACCCGCCTGAAGGGCGGTTATCATACGCTTGCCTACGGGGTCCTCCTCCGTGATGCGGGCGAGAGGCGCATATATAGAGGGGTGGTGGGTAACGATAAGGTTAGCCCCAACACTCTTTGCATATTCAATAGAGTCCATGGTAACGTCCAGCGCCGCTACTGCCTTAGTAACCTCTGCGCCGTAATCGGGGCAAAGTGCGGTGCCGTCGGGGTCACCGGGCACGGAAAGACTGCGCGGGATTCGGTTTTCCAAAAACGCTTCTATCTGTTTTATACTAGCCATAATATCAACTCCTTAAAACCAATTATAACCGCATTTTGCCTATTTGTCAACGGCGGCGGAATGTGACAAAAAACTACGCCTCTCTTGGGTTACAATAGCCCCAAGGGAGGCTTTTATTTATGGAAATAACTACAAATGAAAAGGACGGCGTCCTTACGGTAAGCCTTAAGGGCGAGCTTGACCATCACGGAGCCGTTGCCGCAAGGCAGGATATAGACGCCGCTATAAGCAGGACAAGCCCTAAAAAGGTTGTGCTGGTGCTGGATAGGGTCAATTTTTGTGACTCCTCCGGCTTGGGGCTGATAATGGGAAGATACAAAAAGGCGCTGTCGGTGGGGGCGACCCTTACGGTGGCAGACCCTTCTGAGGCGGTTGAGCGCATAATTAAGCTGTCAGGACTTACGGAAATAATAAAAACGGAAAGGAGTGGTGTTTTATGAGCGCCACGGCAGAAAAAAGAAAAGCAAAAAAGGCGGTGGATACCTTCAAACTGCGCTTTTCGGCAAAAAGCGTAAACGAATCCTTTGCAAGAATGGCGGTAAGCGCCTTTGTGGCAAGGCTTGACCCTACGGTAAGCGAGCTTGCGGATATAAAAACGGCGGTGTCGGAGGCAGTAACAAACTGTATAGTCCACGGCTACAAGGACGCAAGGGGCGATGCGGAGATATTACTTAAGGGCTCTATCTATGCCGACGGCAGAGTGGTTATCGAGATAAAGGACAAGGGGCTGGGCATCGAAGACGTGGAGACTGCCATGCTGCCCATGTATACCACCGACCCTGCAGGAGAACGAAGCGGCATGGGCTTTACGGTGATGGGTGCCTTTTGCGATGGGCTTAAGGTTCGCTCTGCCGTGGGTAAGGGGACTACCGTGGTGTTGACCAAAAAGATAGGTTTTGGGCGCCTATGAACGAAACTGAACTGTTTGAGAAGGCAAAAAACGGCTGTTCTGCCGCCCTTGCCGATTTGGTAGAGGGCAACATGGGGCTTGTAAAGTCCTTGGCGGTGCGTTTCCGTGACAGAGGGACGGAGGTGGAGGACCTTATACAGATAGGCACCATCGGCCTTATCAAGGCGATAAGGGGTTACGACCTTTCGTTTGGCACACGTTTTTCTACTTATGCGGTGCCTCTTATATGCGGGGAGATAAAAAAGCACCTGCGTGACGACGGGATAATAAAGGTAAGCCGCGAGATAAAGCGGCGAAGCGCCATTCTTTGCAAGGAAAAACAGCGGATAATGACGGAAAGAGGTGAGGAACCAAGGATATCCGAGCTTGCAATGATAAGCGGTATGACCGTAGAGGAGGCGGTGCGCGCTCTTGACGCAACGGCGGCGGTAAGCTCTCTTTACGAAAGCGGAGAGGGTGAGCTTTCTCCCGAGGAGACACTGTGGGCAGATAACGTGGCGGTGTTTAGCGAAAGCCTTGCCTTAAAGCAGGCGGTGTGCAATCTTCCGGAGGAGGAAAAGCAGATAGTGTTGCTTCGCTATTACCGCGGAATGAGTCAAGCCGCCACCGCCCGCGTGCTTGGACTTACGCAGGTAAAGGTGTCCCGCTGGGAAAAAAAGATAATGGAAAAACTGAAAAAAGAAATGAGTTAGGTAAAGAGTCTGTCTTAAATCAGAGGCGATTTGAGACAGACTCTTTTTTGCGTTCAGACCTTTTTTTACACCCCCTATTTTTGCTATTGTCAAAACGGGACTGTTATGCTATACTTCATTATGAAAGGTTGTGTCTTGATTGAAACAAAAGTTTAACGAGCATACGGCTCCCTTTTCTTATATAACAAGCCCCTTGCTTGACGACTGGGGTATACCTCACGCCTTTACACGGCGGTGGGGCGGAGTAAGCGAGGGCGTATACAGCACCTTTAACTTTGCTACCGGCAATGGGGAGAAGCCCGACAGGTGGTATAACGTTATGATGAACCACCGTATAGCCGCCTCTCTTTTTTGCCTTACGGAAAAGGATATATGCCGTACCTACCAGACCCACAGCACGGAGGTTCGCATAGTTGACGAAAGGCATAGAGGTGTAGGTACGGTAAACGCTCCCTTCGAGCAGGGGGTGGACGGCCTTGTGACCGGTGAAAGAGATCTGATTCTTTCCGTAAGAGGTGCCGATTGCGTTACTATACTTTTTTTTGACGTAGTGAAAAAGATATGCGGCGCCTGCCATTCGGGATGGCGTGGTACCGCCGATAAGATAGCCGCAAGGGTTGTGGAAAAAATGGTGTACCTGGGTGCTGACCCAAAAAACATCCTCGTTGCGATTGGCCCCTCCGTGGGCGGCTGCTGTTACACTGTGGGCAGTGAGGTGGAAAACGCCTTTCTCACCTCTGACGGCGACTTTACCCTTTGCTTTAACCGTGACGGGGAACACCTTAAACTGGATCTGCAAAGGGCGGTAGAGCTTACGTTGCTAAAGGCGGGGGTTCCCGAAAGCAACATTTCCGACTGTGGCGAGTGTACCGTTTGCGATGGGGGCAAACATTATTTTTCCCATCGCTTGTGCGGGGTAGACCGTGGCACTATGGCGGCATTTATCAGAATATAGGAGCTGTTTTATGGATAACGTAAAAATATTTCACATGGCGGACGCTCATCTGGACGCCCCCTTTTCCTCTCTTTCGCCCGATGAGGCTGCACTTGCAAGGCGGAGCCTGAGAAGCGCTCTTGCCGCCGCTGTTGTTTCTGCAAAACGCCGCGGCGTGCAGTTGTTTTTGATATCGGGCGACCTTTTTGACGGTGAATACGTTACCCCCGATACCAGAGATTTTTTGCTTCAAAAGCTTGGAGAATACGAGGATATCCGCTTCTTTATTTGTCCCGGTAACCACGACCCGTACGGAGAAAACTCCCCGTACCGTAGCATGGCGTTTTCCGATAACGTTCACGTTTTCACAGAAAAAGGCTTTGTTGAGGTCGAGGAGCTTGGCGTAAGAGTTTACGGCGCACCCTTTACCTCAGCGGTAATGGAGGAAAGCCCCTTTGACTCCCTTCCGGCTGTTGATAAAAGCTATATAAATATCTTTGTTTGCCACGGTGACGTGGGCGCCTCCTCCTCCCCTTACGGGCCTGTAACCCTCAAGGAGATAGGGGACAGCGGCTTTGACTACGTTGCTTTGGGGCATATACATAAGCCCACCGGCGTCCTTTGGGAAAGGGGCGTTTGCTATGCCTATTCGGGTTGTATTGAGGGCAGAGGCTTTGATGAGGCCGGTGACAGAGGCGCTCTTGTAGGCTCTGTGGGTAAGGACGGAGTAAGTCTTGACTTTGTTTCCTTGGCAAGAAGGAAATACGAGGTTGAGACGGTAGATATAAGCGGCATGGAAGACCGCGCTCAGGTGGTTGAGGCTATCCGTGCCGTTATGCGCCGTTACGGTAACGATACCCATCTTAGAATAATTCTAACGGGAACTGCCTTGGCGTTGTTCACCGTAAGCGCGGAGATGTTTGAAACGGGTGGATCCAACCCCGTATCCGTGGAAATAAAGGACAAAAGCGTACCTATGCCAAGGCTTACGGAGGCAGAAAAGCAAAGCACACTCCGCGGCGTGTTCCTGCGCCGTATGGAGGCGCGTCTTGCAGAGCTTCCTGAGGACAGCGAGGAGTACGCCGTGTGCGTAAAGGCTCTCCGCATAGGGCTTGCCGCCCTTGACGGCAGAGATATATCGGGGGTGTAGGATATGGCGCTGAAAAAGGTTGTATTTGAAAAAATAGATATAGCCGCATTCGGCGGCGTAAGCGGTAAAAGCATAGCCTTTGGCGAGGGAGTAAACCTTATAAACGCAGATAACGAGTGCGGCAAAAGCACCGTTCTCGGCGCCATTATGTTTGCCCTCTACGGCTTTTACAGCCAAAGCCGCAGTATAAGCGATAACCCAAAAAAGAAATATATGCCTTGGTCAGGGGCTGCCGCCTCGGTCGTTCTTACCATAGGCGGCGATAAGAGGCTTAGAATAGAGCGTACGGTAAGCGGCAATAAGGAGACTGCCCTTTGCACCGAGCTTACCACGGGTCTGCCCATATACGCAGGCAAGGTGTTCGGCGAGGAGATACTTGGTATAGGGGCCGATACTGCCGAGAAAGCTTTGTTCTTTTCTACCATGGAGCCTCACCAAAGCAAGGACGAGCCTTTGGCGGCGTCACTGCAAAACCTGCTTTTCTCTGCAGACGAGCAGATAAGCGGAGAAAAGGCGGTAAAGACCATAACTGTCCACAAAAACGCCCTTAAGGGCAGAACGGGCGGTCTTATCCCACGCCTTGAAGTGGAGGAGATGCGTCTTTCCGAAAGATTGGATAAGGAAAAAACCACTGCCGAGGAATACCAAAGGCTGGAGGCAGAGGTCGAGCAGACAAAAAAACTTATAGCCGTTAAAGAGGCGGAAACGGAAAAGGCGGAGGCAGAGCGTGAAAACCTGCGCCGTTATCAGGCGGCGCTCCTTTTGGAGGAGCATCGTGCCTTGACCGAAGAAAGAGATAGGACGGAGGCTGCCTTGACCGATTTCGGCAAAGAGCACCTTACCGTAGAGTACGTTAACGAGTACCGCGCACTCACAGAGAAGGAGAAAAGCGCGGCGGCAGAATGTCACGCTATCGGTTTAGAGCTTGCGGATGCTATGAAAGAGGACGAGAGCGACGACGGCATAGAGTACGCCTTGGGGCGCTGTAAGAAAAACAAAAGGCTTGCATTTTTATCCGGTGCTCTCTGCGTTCTGTTTGTGATTGCGGCGGCGGTATGCTTTGTTCTTAAAACAACCGTTCTTGCCGTGGCCCTTGGCGTTGCGGCGCTTGTTTTTGCAGTGATTGGCGTTGCCATGGCAACGGGCATAAGTAATACGGTAAAGGCGGCAGGCTACGGCTCCATGGCTTCTTTAGCCGAGGCGGCAGAGGAAATGCCCCGTATACGTGCTGAGAAAGAGGCCGGCATACAGGCGCTTCAAAGGGAACTAAAGAGCGCCGAGCAAAAACATGCCGAGATTACCGAAAGAATTGAGGAGATGGGCGCGGAAGGTGACGCTGACGGCATGTTCACCGACCTTTTGAAAAAAGGAAAGCTTACCTCCGAGAGGGATAATGCCCTTACCGCCCTTAAGGGCTTTGAGGGTAAGCACGACGTCGAAGCACTTAAATCCATGGCGCAGAGCGCGGTAAAGCCCGAAAAGAGCGCCGAGCAGATAGAAACGGAATACCGTTTTGCTACCCAAGGTGCAAGAATGCTCAGAGAAAAGCTAAGCCCTGCCCTTGCAAGGCTTGAGGCGCTGAGAATGAACGGCTCCTCTGCTTCGGTTACAGAGGAGGAACTTTGCCTTAAAAGAAGGGAACTTAAGGAGGCAAGGTTCACCTACGAGGCGTTGACCTTGGCAAGCGAATGTCTGACCGAGGCAGGTGTAGAGATGAAGGCGTCAGTATCTCCCCGTATCTCCGAAAGGGCAGGGGAATATTTCTCCGCCGCTACCGACGGAAGATACAAGGGCATGGAGCTTGATACAAGGCTTTATATGTCTGTTGACGGGGAAAACGGCGTGCGAAGCGCAGAGCACCTTAGCGCAGGCGCACGTGATATGGCGTATCTTTGTATGCGCCTTGGGCTTGTTGACCTTATATACGGCGATGGGAAGGTACCCCTTGTTCTTGACGATGCCTTTTGCAGGCAGGACGGTACAAGGCTTAAGGCACTTATTGCCGTTCTTGCAAAAAGCGGACATCAAATAATAATAACCTCCTGCACCGACAGAGAAAAGAGAACTCTTGACGGTATGGGTATTGAGTATACGGGTATAGAGCTATGAACATTAAAGCGGACACTCCTTTGCGTTTCGTAAAGGGCGTAGGAGAGGCTACGGGTAACAAATTAGCGGCCTTGGGGCTTTTAACCGCAGGTGACCTTGTGGGCTTTTTTCCGCGCCGTTACGAGTTCAGAGGGGAAACGCGCCTGTTGGCAGAGGTTCCCTACGGGGAGCTTTGCTCGGTGGTGCTTACCGTTTGCTCTGCTCCGAAAACGGGCAGAGGCGGTAAGGGCGTAAGCTACGTAAAGGTTAACGCCTGCGACGAAAGCGGTACGGCGACCCTTACCTTTTTCAATCAGCCTTGGCTGGAAAAATCCTTGGTGTCGGGCAGAAGGTTCAGGGTGTGGGGTAGGGTACGCCAAAACGGCTATACCTTTGAGATAACCGCCCCCGAAATAGAGCCTTACTCAGAGTCGCTTCCTCCGGTGTTACCCGTTTACCCCTTGACCAAGGGTCTTACGGGGCAGCTTATAAGGCGTATTATGGTAAACGCCGCTCCCCTTATGAGGGAACTGACATCGCCCCTTAGTGACGATATCCGCGCAGAGTATTCCCTTATGCCCCGTGGCGAAGCGGTGCATACCCTTCATTTTCCCGAAAGCCGAGAGGAACTGGAGAAGGCAAAGCACAGTCTTGCCTTTGAGGAACTTTTAGTGTTCCAGCTTGCCCTGCGCCGTGTGCGCGGCAGTCTTGTGCGGCACGTTGCCCCCGTGATGACCTTTAAGGACACGGGGATCGGGAGGTTCTTCGGCACTCTCCCCTTTTCCCTTACCGGGGCGCAGGAGAGGGTGGTAAAGGAAGTGCTGGGCGATATGTGCCGCAACGTTCCCATGTGCCGTATGGTGCAGGGAGACGTGGGCAGCGGCAAGACGGTGATAGCCGCAGGGGCAATGGCATTTGCGGTTAAAAACGGTTTTCAATGTGCTATGATGGCGCCTACGGAGATACTTGCAAACCAGCATCACCAAACCCTTACGGCGCTGTTTAAGGATATAGGCATCACCCCCGAACTGCTTACGGGCAGCACCTCTGCTAAGGAAAAGCGCCGTATAAAGCAGGGCTTGGCAGAGGGTACTGTGACGGCGGTGGTTGGCACCAATGCAATAATACAAAAGGACGTGCAGTACGCATCCTTGGGCTTGGTTATTACCGACGAGCAGCACCGTTTTGGCGTTATGCAAAGAGCGTACCTTGCAGATAAGGCAGAGGGGCTTACTCCCCATTCCTTAGTAATGTCGGCAACCCCCATACCCCGCAGTCTTTCTCTTGTAATGTACGGTGATATGGACGTAAGCGTTATAGACGAGCTTCCCCCCGGCAGACAGCCCGTGCAGACCAAATGCATAGGCGAGGACAAGCGGGCGGCCCTTTACGGCTTTCTGGAAAAGCAGATAAAGAGAGGCAGGCAGGCGTATATAATATGCCCACTTGTAGAGGACAGCGAGGGCAGGACAGACGACAAAAAAAGCGTGGAAAGCTATAAAAAGTCCTTTGAAAAAGCACTGCCTGACCTTAGGGCGGTATGTCTGCACGGAAGAATGAAGGGCAAGGAAAAGGACGCCGTGATGCAAAGCTTTGAAAAGGGCGAGGCAGACGTTCTTATCTCCACCACCGTGGTGGAGGTAGGCGTGAACGTTCCCAATGCAACGGTGATGATAATAGAAAACGCTGAGTGCTTCGGTCTGTCTCAACTTCATCAGCTTCGCGGCAGAGTAGGAAGAGGCAGCGAAAAAAGCTTTTGTATAATGATAACGGAAAAGGCGACTGAGCGCCTTGAGATACTTTGCAGGACCACCGACGGCTTTGAAATAGCGGGGGCTGACCTTCAGCGCCGCGGCCCCGGTGACTTTTTTGGGCAGAGGCAAAGCGGCGATATGCGCTTTGTTCACGCCTCTGCCTTGGATATGCCGCTTATCGAGACCACAAGACTTCTTGCCGCCCGTATTTCGGAGGAGGGTCTGAGCCCCGCCCTTGAAGAGGCAGTAAGCGCGTTTTTCTCCTCGCTGGACAGCGAAAATATATTTAACTAACGGAGTTTACACTATGAAGTTTATGGGACTGACCGAAAAAAAGATACTTATGCTTGCGCCTATGGCGGGGGTTACGGATTTGGCGTTCCGTGCCCTTTGTGCTGAGTATGGGGCAGACTATGCAGTTACCGAGATGGTGTCTGCAAAGGCGGTTTGCTTCGGTGATAAAAAAACCGCTGCCCTTGCAAGGCTTTACGAGGGCGAAAGGGCGGCTATACAGATTTTCGGCAGCGAACCCTATTATATGGCTAAGGCGGCAGAGTCCCTTTTGCAGTACGGCCCCGTGGCGATAGACATCAATATGGGTTGCCCCGTGCCCAAATGCGTTAAAAGCGGAGAGGGAAGCGCGCTTATGAAAAACCCCGTTCTTTGCGGAGAGATAGTGGCGGCAGTAAGGTCTGCGGTGAACGTACCCGTTACGGTAAAGCTTCGCACCGGCTTTGATTCTGCCCACAAAAACGCCGTTGAGGTGGCGCTTCGTACCGAGGAGGCAGGGGCGTCGCTTATCTGCGTTCACGGCAGGACCAGAGAGCAGATGTATACGGGAAGCGCGGAGACGGAAACCATAGCCGCGGTAAAAAAGGCAGTAAGTGTGCCCGTTATAGCCAACGGCGACGTAGTTGACGGGGACAGCGCCTTGGCGATGCTTAAGGCCACCGGCTGTGACGGTATTGCCATAGGCAGAGGAGCCATGGGAAAGCCTTGGGTCTTTGCAGAGGTGGCGGCGGCGCTGGCAGGCAAGGAATACGTATCTCCTGCTAACGACGAAAAATACGCTGTTCTTTGCAGGCACCTTACTCACATGGCAGAGCTTAAGGGCGAGTATCCTGCGATTCTTGAGGCAAGAAAGCATCTTTCGTGGTATTCCAAGGGGCTTCACGGCTCGGCGTCAGTAAGGCGCTTGGCGAACACCGTAACCACCCTTGGGGAGGCTATCGAGGTGGCAAAAATGATTTTCCCCCATTAAAAACAAAAAAGTAAAAAAATATTTCTAAAAAGTATTGACAAAAGGGAAAAATACTGTTATACTTTTTGAGCGCGGGGGTCAAACGGCTGACAGCACATGGCGGAATAGCTCAGTTGGCTAGAGCATCCGGTTCATACCCGGCAGGTCGTTGGTTCAAATCCGACTTCCGCTACCAGTTACCCCTTTGCATTTGGCCCGTTGGTCAAGCGGTTAAGACACCGCCCTTTCACGGCGGTAACAGGAGTTCGATTCTCCTACGGGTCACCAAAAAAGGCAACGTTTTGTACGTTGTCTTTTTTCTTTTTTAAAAACAAAGGATAAGCGGCAAAACGCCGCTTATCCTTTGTTTAAAGTATATGAACTGTTTTATTCTTAAAAACTATACGTTAAAGCGGAAGAGGACTACATCCCCGTCCTTCATAACGTATTCCTTACCCTCGCTTCTTACAAGCCCCGCTTCCTTGGCGGCGGTCATGCTGCCCTTTGCCATAAGGTCATCGTAGGCAACCACCTCAGCGCGAATAAAGCCACGCTCAAAGTCGCTGTGTATCTTACCTGCGGCGCCGGGAGCCTTGGTGCCCTCGGTGATGGTCCAAGCGCGAACCTCCTTGGGGCCTGCGGTAAGGAAGCTGATAAGGCCGAGAAGACGGTAGGAGGAACGAATAAGCTTTGCAAGCCCTGATTCCTCAAGCCCCAAATCCTCAAGGAAGGGCGCACGGTCTTCCTCGTCAAGCTCCGCAATATCCGCCTCGATAGCGGCACAAACCGCAATAAGCTCTGCCTTTTCCTCAGCAACGCGCTTTGCAAGGGCGTTGTAGTAGGGGTTATCGTCAAAGCCGCCCATAAGAGTTTCCTCGTCAACGTTAGCGGCGTAGATAACGGGCTTGCCGGAAAGCAGGGGCGCATCTGCCAAAAGCTCCTTTTCCGATTCCGTAAGCTCAACCGTGCGGGCGCACTGACCCTCGTTAAGGGCGTCAAGCAGTTTTTCGGAAGCGGCAAGGGCAGGTGCAAGAGAAGCGTCACCCTTCATTGCCTTCTTTATGCGGTCTATGCGTCTTTCCATTATTTCAATGTCGGAGAGCACAAGCTCGGTATTTATAATATCAAGGTCGCGAACAGGGTCAACACCGTCCTCAACGTGGATAATGTCCGTACCGCCAAAACAACGTACAACGTGAATGATGGCATCTACCTCACGGATGTGAGAAAGGAACTTGTTGCCAAGGCCTTCGCCCTTGGAGGCGCCTTTAACAAGACCTGCGATATCAACAAACTCAATAACCGCAGGAGTATACTTTTCGGGGTTATACATTTTAGCCAGCTCGTCCAGCCTGCTGTCGGGAACGGTAACCACGCCAACGTTGGGGTCGATAGTGCAGAAGGGGTAGTTTGCCGATTCGGCAGCGCCGCTGCTTGTAAGAGCGTTGAACAAAGTGCCTTTGCCGACGTTTGGCAAGCCAACTATACCTAGTTTCATTTTCGTTTCTTCTCCTTCAAAAAATCCTTTATTTATCAGGGTTTTCAGCATTCGGCGTTTTCGCTGTTACGCCGTTTTTACGCCAAAATCGCATTGATTTATATTAAGATGCATCCAAAACCCGATTGTTTTCAAATTGCTTTACAGCCTGATCCAATGAATCGCTTGTTACGTGAACATAACGATCCATCGTTGTCTGAATACCGGCGTGGCCAAGTAACTTTTGCAGAACCTTGGGCTGCATACCCGCCTCGATTGCTCTCGCGGCGCTTTCCGTACTTGTCTACGAATCTTGCTATGTACCAACCGTCTTTTCTTTGGAAGATACCCTTGCCACATTCTTTGCCTTTTGTATTTTTACCCAATGAATTAACTCCTTTCTCAATTGAGAAAAAGAGCCAATGCAACACATGCATTATATCACATTGGCCCCCTTTTTTCAATAGAATTCGCAGAATATCTATAGTTGTTTCACTTTTTTCGAAATTTTAGAAAATTAAAGTCTTACTAATGTATTCTTCGAATTCCTTGCGCTTGATCATCTTCTTTGTACCAACGAACAAAACGAAGGGGCAGTTCGGTTCGCGTAGACGATCTTCGATGCTGTTGATTCCAATTCCCGTGAGCTGATTTGCCTCCTTGATAGACAGCGTAACTTTGAGGTGAATCGGAACCGTGTTTTTGGCTTCAGACATACGATAGCCTCCTTCAAATTATTTAGAAGTTAGGCACATTCATTCGTCTGCAATGTCCGGCTCATTGCAGTGTCGTTCCATAAGTTCATTTTGTGGAGAACTTCTATGTTTATAAGATTTGAGAGTTCCTGGTTGAGTTTCAAGAAAACATGCTTTACATCAAACGAGGAAAGATTTTTATAGAAAAATTGCAGAAAAAGGGTAAGGCATATAACATTTTCTTATATGCTCCAAAATAGAATTGGAAAAGAAAGCGGGAATATGGAGAGTAAAAAATAGAGTCCCAAAAACACAAAAATTTTGAAATATAGCGAAACGCAGTTTTGAATATGCAAAAATATAGGGGAAATCCTACGAATACAGAACGAAAATGTTGCGTTTTTACCCACAAAATTAGAGCACATATGTAAAAAACCGATTGTCGTTGGTTTTGGGGAATTGGCCATATAAGTCCATATAACCCCATAGTGTTGGCCAT
>JAFQKR010000028.1 GCA_017396825.1 Clostridia bacterium | reverse complement strand
GTACTCTATATCCTTGCTGAAAAGGATATACGCCGCCCATACCAACGGGTTATACCAATAAAGGCAAAGGGCAAGGAACGCCAAAGGCTTTACTATATGGTCAAGCCTTTTAATATGGGTACTTTCGTGGGCTATGATATACCCCCAATCGCTTCTCTTTGCAGATGCGGGAATGTATATAATGGGTCTGAAAAAGCCGCAAACAAAGGGAGAACAATCCCTATCAAGCACACGTATCCTGCTGTCGTAAACAATAGCACCCCTTACCCTGTATTTAAGAACAAGGTTGCTTGCCAACATATATCCAAGCATAAGCACCGCACCAACAGCCCAGATTACGGAAAGCACCTTAATGACGTCAACCTTATTCTCCGCCTTAGGTGTTGCGGTGTTTTCTTCTATGGGTGTATCTGCTACGGGAGCATTTTGCGGCTTTTGGGGTTCTGTAACCGTACCGCTTATGGGCTTTTGCACAGGTTTGGAGGGTGCTTGTTGAATAACGTTGTTTTCTTCCTTCCCCTCGTTTTCTTCTTTTATTTCTTCCTTAACAACCTCATCCTTGGGCGAAACCACTGCCTGCGCTTCATCCTCAGGTGCCATTATGGTTTCCTCTGCCTCAAACACCGTAGGAACGGAAAAGGGCAGGTCCGAAAAGCCTACGGGGATAAGCAGGCGTAAGAACACAAGGGCCCAAAGGGCACAGCGTATAAATGAGGGACCCTTTTTCAAAACAGGGCGGAGAAGCACGGCAACAACTATGGCAATAGACGTTACCACGGAGAAGTTGCAAAGGTAGGTAAATATATCCCTCACAGCTTATCCCTCGCTTTCCTCGTTTATTATACGCATAATGTCCTCTATCTGCTTTTCGCTAAGACTTTGCTTTTTGGAGAAGGTTGCAATAAATGCAGGCAATGAACCCTCAAAGCGGTTATTAAGCAGCTCGTCAAACTCAGAAAGACGAACGTCCTCCTTGGTAACAAGGGTGGAGACTATGGTATCCTGATGCTTTACCACGCCTCTTTCCACCAGCCGCTTTATAACCGTATAGGTGGCACCCTTGACCCAGCCAAGCTTTTCCTTACACAGCTTAACAAGTGCGGTGCTGTTTATAGGCTCGTTGTCCCACAGTATACATAAAAACTTATATTCACTTTCAAAAACCTTAGGAGCGCTCATGTTTATCACCTCATTCAAATTTGGGTATAACGAATTATCCCTACGCACACAGTATAACACGTTATACCTAACTTGTCAAGAGGTTTTTAACAATTTAAGATAAATAGTTGTCTATTAGTCGTATCTGTGATAGAATAAAGTTAAATCAATAACGGAGATATGATTATGACGGAAGTAGTAGCAGCCCTGATATGGGAGGGCGACAAATTTATGATTTGCCGGCGGCCGGCCCACAAGGCGAGAGGACTTCTTTGGGAGTTTGTCGGCGGCAAGGTGGAAGTCAGTGAGACGAAGGAGCAGGCGCTTATTCGTGAATGTCGGGAAGAGCTTGCCGTAACGATCTCTGTTGGTGACGTGTTCATGGACGTTGTTCACGAATATCCGGACATCACCGTTCATCTTACGCTGTTTAATGCCGTGATTGCGGAAGGCGTTCCGCAACTGCTTGAGCATAACGATATTAAATGGATCACGCCGAACGAGATCCCAAACTACGATTTCTGCCCTGCAGATAAGGAAATACTTGCTAAAATTTGCGAGACGTATCAATAAAACACCACGAAAACGAAACTTGTAAGCGTAAAGGTACACCGATACTTACCGCAAGCGCGAATAAAAAACAAAAAACTATCAGAAATGACTTGCCCGCGAGGATAACGGAAGTGATACAAGAGAGCAAGCTTGCGATAGAATTGCAAAGCATTTTGGATTAACGGAGTGAAACAAAATGATCAAAGAACTGATGCACGATTCGATATACACGAAGCCGATAACAGGAAGTTGGTTTGAATTCCGCCACCACAACACAAAAGAAGGCAAGTATTGGAACGATACACTCCAAAACTTCACCGAGGACCAATGGCGGGTCAAGGTGCGTGAAATGAAAGAGGCAGGGATAGATCAGCTTGCGATGCTTGCCACCGCCCTCAAAGACAAAGCCTACTTCAAAACCGATATTTTCCCCGAAAGATGGCTTCTTGCGGTTAATGATCCGATTGAGATAGTTCTGGACGAGACTGACAAAATCGGCATGAACGTCTATATGAGTTCGGGCTTTTACGGCAACTGGCGCAGCCCTGAGAACAATATCACAGACCCTAAGGTTTTGAGCAGGATGCTTCGTGCCATGAATGAGCTTGCAGAACTTTACGGACACCACAAAAGCTTTTACGGTTGGTATTATCCTGACGAAACATGGATAGGCGGCTATATGGACAAAGCGTTTATCGATTTCGTAAATCTTTCATCTGCAGAGGTGCACAAGCTTGACAAGCGTTTCAAGACACTCATCGGCCCCTATGGCACAAAAGACCTTCACGCAGACGATCGCTATATTCAAGATCTGGAACGCCTTGATATAGATTTTATCGCCTATCAGGACGAGGTAGGTGTTGAAAAAAGCACGCCCGACCAAACCGCCAAGTATTTCGAGGCACTAAAAAGAGCCCACGATAAAGCAGGCAGAGCTAAGCTTTGGGCAGATATTGAACTGTTTTGTTTTGAGGGCGAGGTATATCATTCGGCTCTTCTCCCTGCCCCCTTTGAGCGTGTTCGCGAGCAACTTGAGGCTGTTTCTCCCTACGTTGAAAAGGTTTTCTGCTACGAATATCCGGGGCTTATGAGCAAGCCGGGAAGTATAGCAAGGCTCGGTCACCCGAACGCCGAAATACTATATGCAGACTATATGAATTACCGCAAGAGCTTTGAAGAATAAATCGGCATTTTTTATCACTCTCACTCCTTACTGAGCAACGTTTGGATTCTTTGAAAAAGGTATTGCGGTCTTGTCCCTTCTATGCCACATGTAACAAAGGTTATGGAGGAAACAAAATATTGAAACAAATTAAAACAAGGAGTACATTATAGAACGTATAAGCGGTGTTAAGACAGATGTCAACCATTGCCTCGCAGTAGACAAAGAAGAAGCAACAGCGCGTTGCTTGTGATTTGCGCTGAGATATGCTATAATAAAAGCACAGAAATCAAAGGCGGTAATCGTATGGAAACGAAAGATATTATACTGGAACTCAGAACGAAAAAAGGGCTTTCTCAAGAGGATCTTGCCGAAAAGGTATTCGTCACCCGTCAGGCGGTCAGTCGTTGGGAAAATGGAGAAACTATTCCGAATACTGAAACATTAAAACTGTTATCAAAACTGTTTGACGTATCGATCAACACGCTTCTCGGCTCGCCGAGAGAACTGATCTGTCAATGCTGCGGTATGCCGCTTGAAGATAGTAGCATAAGCCGTGAGAAGGACGGAATCTTCAACGAAGACTACTGTAAATGGTGC
>JAFQKR010000027.1 GCA_017396825.1 Clostridia bacterium | reverse complement strand
TTTCGTACTGTTTAATATGTCGATACTCTCTAGGCATAAAAATTCCCTCCTATGGTTTTTCTTAATTATACCATAGGAGGGTGCTTTTTTCATTGTCCGTTTTTAACGGTTCGGTTCAACTTTCCCCGAAATTTTTCACTTTATAGTAACTATATTTTCTTTTTCGTGTTCTGTGCCTTTGTCAGCGGTCTGAGCCTTGTGCAATTTTTTGCACAAGGCTTTTTAATAACGTGGGTATTATTTCGAGTAGTTTTCTGCTATCTTTGCGATTGAAAGGGAGAATATTTTAACCGCGCTTTCAAACTCTGCAACACTAAGATACTCGTCTCTGTCGTGGGCTTTGCCTCTGCCTTCGCCAAGGAGACCGCGGTGCTTTGCGATGGTACAGCCGAAAGCAACTGTGTTTGGAAAGCTTCTTGCATAGGTACCGCCACCCATGGTGTAAGGTGCACCTTCTTCACCTGTAACGGTTTCATAAGCCTCTGTAAGGGCTTTTATCTCTGCCTTCTCGGGTGAAAAACTGTATCCGTCGGAGTGGGTGTGGCTTATGATCTTACCGCCGTAGGGCAAAACCGCCTTTTCTACGGAGGCGATAATGCCGTCCCATGCGCCCTTACGGGGGAAACGAACGTTAAAGTTTTGTATGGCCTTACCGTCCTCGGTTTTTAAAAGGCCGCCGATGCAGGTAAGGTACCCCATAAGTTCGTCAGTCTCCGCAATACCAAGCTTTGTTCCAAGCCAGTCGCCGCAATGCTCTTTAAGGAAGGTAAGCGTGGTCTTTTCGCCGTCGCCAAGTTCCACGTTGCAAAGCAGATATTCCGCAAGGAGCGAGATGGCGGAAAGCCCGTCCTCAGGGGTGGCTGCATGGGCTGTCTTACCCTCAGCGACAACGATGGCGTTACCGTCGGCGTAGTTGACTGTGATGCCGGCTGCCGCTGCAAGGGAGCCTTCTTCTATATTCTTAACCACCGCAGTTGCTTTGCCTGCAACAGCGTTGGTAACGGTACCGCCGCTTATGGAGGCAAGTCTTTCAAGGGGGCTTTCAAAGCAAACGTTTATTTTGCCTATCCCCTTTTCACCGTAACAAACGGGAAACTCGCTGTCGGGGGTAAAGGAGAAGAATGGAGGCTTGTGGCTTTTAAGGTAATAGGGCAGATCATTCATGCCTCTTTCCTCGTCGCCGCCAAGCAAAAGCCTTACGGAGAAGGGAAGCTTTATACCGCTGTCCTTAAGGAAACGCATAGCGTATAAAGCGGCAACGGCAGGCCCCTTGTCGTCCTCGGTGCCTCTGCCTATCAATAGACCGTTTTCTACCGTCAGGCTGTAAGGAGGATAGGTCCATCCGTCACCTGCCGGCACCACGTCAAGGTGGGCTATCATGCCAACCTCGTCATTGCTGTCTCCGTAAACAAGGCTTGCACAGTAGTAATCGTGGTTTTCGGTTTTAAAGCCGTATCTGCCGCCTATTTCAAGCATTTTATCGATAGCAGCGGCACTACCCTTTCCAAAAACGTATTTGCCGTCAGGCGCAGTACCAACGCTTTCAATAGCGATAAGGTCGCCTAAATCTTTTTCATACTCAGCCCTTTTGGACACTATATAAGCATCTGCCTCGGAAAGCAGTTTTTGCATATTCATCTAAACCGTTCCTCCTAAATCGTAAATGCTTTTGCCGTAGATATCGGTGGCAACAAACAAAGGAAAATCTTTAAAAACAAGGCGTTTAACGGACTCGCAACCCAAATGCTCGTATCCTATAACGTCACAGGCGGTAATATGGTTAGCCGCTAAGGCACCTGCACCGCCAAGAGCAACAAAATAGGGGCTTTTGTGCTTTATAACCGCTTCTGTAACTTCGGGGCTTCTTCCACCCTTGCCGATTGTAGCTGCAACGCCGTTTTCAAGCATGGTAGGTGTAAAGGCGTCCATCCTGCAGGAGGTGGTAGGGCCGAAGGAGCCGCACACCTTGCCCTTGGGCGTCTGTGTCGGGCCTGCGTAATAGATGACCGCACCCTCAAGGTCAAAGGGGAGTGAGGTGCCGTTCCTTATGCTTTCGGTTAAAAGTTTATGGGCTGCATCTCTTGCAGTGTATACCACGCCTGAAAGTAAGACCTCGTCTCCTGCGTGTAAAAGGTGAGCCTTTTCTTTTATTTCGTCGGTAGTAAGCTTAAGCATTCTTTGCCGCCCTTTCTATCTGAGCCAAGGCATCCTCCAAAATGCGTCGTGTCTGGTCAAGGCTTGCGTTTATTATTTGGCTTTTTTGCCTCAATACGTCTGCGGCGCGAAGGGCGGCGGCAGCATCTTCTTTTGCCTTTGCGCTGATGGCGGCAACCCTTGCCTCTGCCTTCTTTTCTGCCTCCTCGGCGGTAAGTCTTTTAGTTTCCTCTGCTTCGGAAATTATCTTTTCGGACTGCTTTTCCGCAAACAAAAGCTTTTCTCCAAGCTTTGCACAGATCTCCTCATACTTAGCGGCGTTTTCTGCACACTCGCCGTTCTTTTCTTCAAGGGCCTTTTCAAGTTCTGCAATGCGAGCAGAGTACTCCTCGGTAAGGGAGGCGTTTTCGTTGCCAAGCCTCTTAATTTCGTCGTTTTTTCTTTGCAGGGCACCCTCGTGCTCCTCGTTAAGTCTTCTTATAAAAGACATCACTTCTTCTTTGTTGTATCCCTTTTTTGCTTCACTAAAGAACACTTCGCCTGTCATAAAACGAAACCTCCCAAGTATTATTCGACATTATTCTATCAATTTTTACCTTTCTTTTCAAGTCCTTTTTGTATCTTTTTTAATTTTCCGGCGCAGAGGAGCATATATATGCCTGTAAAGGATTGATGCTATGGATGCTTTTACAAAGGTAAGAGATGCGTTGTGGGGTATGCCCACGGTGATTTTACTGTCTGCCTTCGGTTTTTATTTCACGCTGAGGCTTGGTTTTTTTAATCCGAAAAAAATAATAGATGCTTTCAGAGAGACCTTTTTCTCGCTTAAAAAGGGCAAGGATGGCGGTCTTTCATCCTTGGCGGCTCTTTCTACGGCATTGGGCGGTACGGTAGGCGTTGGGAGCATAAGCGGAGTTGCTCTGTCAATAACAATGGGCGGCGCAGGCAGTATTTTTTGGATGTGGGTTTGCTCTTTATTAGGTATTGGTCTTAAATATGCCGAGGTCGCCCTTGCTCACAGCCGCCGCGTTATGACGGAAAAAGGGCCGTCAGGCGGTGCAATGTATTGTCTTAAGGCTATGGGGAAGCCAAGACTTGCCGTGCTGTTTGCACTCCTTACCGTTATGGCGGCGGCGTGTGGCGGCAGTCTTGTGCAGGCAGGGGCTATATCCGACGTAACGGCGCCTCTGCTCGGCAGCAAAGCCCTGTGCGCTTTAACGGTGGGTATGGTAACGCTTTTTGTGGTTTGGGGCGGAAGAGCCTTTATAACCAAATTTAATACTGTGGCTTTGCCTGCTGTATCAGTGCTTTTTACGTCTTTATGTCTCATTGCATTAATACGAAGCCTTCACGCGTTACCCGATGCCATTGGGAGGATATTCGGAGAAGCCCTTGGTTTTCGGCAGGCGGCAGGCGGAATAAGCGGCGCCCTTATGATGCGGGTAGGCTGTGCGAGGGGGACCTTCAGCAACGAGGCAGGAATGGGCTCATCACCCCTATCCTATGCGGCGGGTGCGGAAACAAACTCGCACGTCCAGGGCCTTTGGGGTGTAACAGAGGTGTTTATAGACAGTTTTGTGGTAAGCACTTTGGTTGCCCTTGGAATTTTGTGTGCAGGCGCAGACAGCGCATCGGCGCTTTTTACCCTTTCCTTCGGTGGCTTGGGCACGGTGCTTTACGCTGTTTCTATAGTGGTGTTTGCCTTTGCCGCCATAATAAGCTGGTGCTTTTACGGCGAGGAGGCCTTGCGTTTCCTTTGTCCTGCGGGGAAGGGAGTGTTCGGCGTTTTCAGGCTGGGCGTTGCATTTTGTGCTTTTTTCGGTACGCTGATGACCGAAAACGGTGTTTTTGCCGCCGCAGATATATGGGGCGCTTTGATGTTGTTTCCTAATTTGTACCTACTATATAAGTCAAGGAGTGAGATAATTGCATTGGCAAAGTAAAAAAATTAACGAGGTGCTTTCCGCGTTGGAGACTGCAGTGGCAGGACTTTCAAAGAAGGAGGCGGAGGCACGTCTGGCAAAGAACGGCAGAAACGAGCTTTCTCATAAAAAACCACCTTCCTTCTTAAAACGCTTTTTGTCTCAGCTTTCCGACAAAATGATAATAATTCTGCTTATAGCCTCTGCCGTTTCCTTTGGGATTTCTGCGGTAACAGGGGAGGGAAGCGCAGACAGCTTTATTATATTGCTTATAGTTTTTCTTAACGCAATGGTAGGCGCCCTTCAGGAAAGCAAGGCGGAGCGTGCCATAGAAGCCCTAAAAAGTATGTCTTCTCCCGAAAGCACGGTTATGAGGGAGGGAAAAAAACAAAAAATACCATGCAGAGAAATAGTAGTTGGTGATATAGTTTATTTGGAAAAGGGTGACTTTGTTCCTGCCGATGGAAGGCTTATTGAAAGTGAAGGGCTTGTTACCGATGAGTCGGTGCTTACGGGAGAATCTGAGGGTGCGGAAAAGCAAAGTGACCTTGTTCTTGGAGAGGATACCCACACCGCGGAGCTTAAAAACATGGTCTTTGGCTCAACGGCGGTCATAGGCGGACACGGCGTGTTTGTGGTAACCGCCACGGGCGGTAACAGCATGGTAGGCAGAATAGCAGGAATGATAACGGAAACGGAAAAGGAAAAAACGCCACTGCAAAAACGGCTTTCAAAAACTGGCAGTATGCTTGGAAATATAGCCCTTTTGATATGCGGAGGGATATTTGCCTACGCTTTGTTAAGGCAAATGCCGCCGGTGGATATGTTTATGACATCGGTAAGCTTGGCAGTCGCCGCCATTCCGGAGGGGCTTCCCGCCATAGTAACCATAGTGCTTTCCATAGGGGTTCAGCGCCTTGCTAAAGAAAAGGCGGTGGTAAAGCGCTTGCCTGCCGTGGAAACTTTAGGCTCGGCCAACGTGATATGCTCCGATAAAACGGGCACACTTACCTTAAATAAAATGACGGTAACGGAGGAAAAGGGGGATTCGGATAAATTGGCGTTGTTTTCGGTGCTGTGTAATAACGGCTCATCACCTACCGAAAACGCTTTGCTGCGTTATGCGGTATCCCATGGGGTGAAGGAAAACGCGGCGGAGAAATATCCCCGTGTAAAGGAGCAGCCCTTTTCCTCGGAGACCAAGCGCATGGCAACGGTACATCGTTTTGAAAACGGCTATCGTGTGGTGATAAAGGGCGCTCCGGACGTAATACTTGGGTATTGCAGTGGAGATACTGCGCTTTACAAAAGGTCCGGAGAGGAGATGGCAAAAAAGGGGCTCAGAGTTTTGGGGTTTGCCTTTGCCGATTGCGGATACGTTCCCAAGGATTGCTTTGCAGGTGATATAAAATACACGTTTGCAGGGCTTATCGGAATGACCGACCCTCCGCGCCCAGAGGCGGCAGAGGCCGTGGCGGTATGCCGAAAGGCAGGTATAAAGCCCGTGATGATAACAGGTGACCACAAGGATACAGCCGTAAGCATAGCAAAAAGCGTTGGTATATGGAAAGACGGAGACGGCGCCTATACCGAAAAGGAGATAAGGGCGTTAAAGGACGGAGAAAGGCAAAAAGCAATACTGGGTGCCACCGTGTTTGCCCGTGCCACTCCGGAATTTAAAGTGCAGATAGTAGAAGCGTACCGAAACGCAGGACTTGTAGTGGCGATGACCGGCGACGGTGTAAACGATGCCCCCGCATTAAAAAAAGCAGACATAGGATGCGCTATGGGCGGTTGCGGTACCGACGTTGCCCGCGAGGCGGCAGATATAGTTCTTACCGACGATAATTTTGCCACCATAGTAAAGGCAGTGGGCCATGGCAGAGGCATTTATGAAAACATAAAACGGGGCGTACGGTTTTTGCTTTCCTGTAACGTAGGGGAGATACTTACGGTGTTTGTGGCAATGATGGCGGGCTTTGGCTCCCCTTTGGCGGCAATACAGCTTTTGTGGATAAACCTTGTTACAGATTCTCTGCCTGCGATTTCCCTTGGCATGGAAAGGGCGGATGATGCTCTTATGACACGCCGTCCCATCGACCCCAAAGGGGGGCTGTTTTCCGGCAATATGGGCATAAGGATAACTCTGGAGGGGCTTCTTATAGGCGCTTTATCCCTGACAGCGTATCTCATAGGCCTGCGTTATTACGGAGATGCCGCCGTTGGCAGTACCTTAAGCTTTACCGTTCTTTCTGCCAGCCAGCTTTTCCATTCCTTTAATATGCGAAGCGACAAGCCTCTTTGCAAAATAGGGCTTTTTACAAACCCGTGGCTTTGCGGCTCCTTCGCTTTGTGCATGGCATTGCAGCTTTCAACTGTACTTTTTGCTCCCATGAGGGGGATATTCGGCACAGTGGCGCTAAGGGGAGAACAGTGGGGGATAGCCGCGATGCTTTCCGTATGTCCTCTTGTAATTTTAGAAATATATAAAATATTATTGACAATTTGTTCACCTAAAAACCGATAAAAAGTATTATTATAAAATCAAATAATAGGAACCGGAGTGATAAAATGGCAATAATCAGTTATAAAGCCGACCATGAATATATAAAAACCTTTGGCAGACACACACGTGTAGACGGTATGCCTGCCTTCGATTGGTCAAACAGCGGGCTGTCCTTTTCCTTTAAGGGCAACTTTGTAAGCTTTAGCTTTGCCCCCTTTGAAAAGCCCGAGACCCTTTACGTTTCCGTAAAGATAGGCAAAAGCATTCAGCGTTATGCTCTTTCCACGGGTAACGAAAAGGTAATTATCGAGGGCATCCGAGAGGGGATGCACGAGATAAGCCTTATAAAGATCACCGAAGGCGAGCAGAGAATAGTGGTTACCGACGTTGAAATAGGTGGTAAAAACCCAAAGCTTCTCACCCCAAAGGCGGAGGAAGAGAAGCTTAAGATAGAGTTTATCGGTGACTCTCTTACCGCAGGCTACGGTAACCTTGCCCCTGCCACGGAAAAGGGCTTTAACACCTATCAGCAGGACAGTACCCGTGCTTATGCCTATCTGTGTGCAAAGCTTTTGGGCGCAGAGGGTCATTACGTTTGCTACTCGGGCAAAGGGATACACAACGATTGCACCGGTGCTAAGAGTTATGAGATACCCACGTTCTTTACTCATGCATCAAGAGTAACCAGAGAGCCTTGGGACTTTTCTCTTTGGACACCTGACGTTGTGGTTATCAACGCAGGCACCAACGATTTTAACGGCGGCGTTCAGGCAAAGGACTTTTCCGATACGGCTCTTGAGTTTCTTAAGCAGGTAAGAAAAGCCTATCCCAAGGCGCTTATTATCTGGTGCTACGGCATGACCCAATACAAGGCAATGGAGGCTCTTGAGGACACCTTCAGCCGTTTCGAGGACGATAACGCAAGATTCTTTAAGTTCTCTTCTATCTACGAAAGACAAGGGGAGGTAGGTGGTAACGGACACCCCAACGCAGCCGCCCACGTTCGCTTTGCAAAGCAGATGGCAAGGTTTATAAAGCAGGAGTATAAGGCGTAGACATGGCTGGGATATATACATCGGTAGAACAGTTGGTGGGTAACACTCCACTGCTTCGTTTGGAACGGATAGAGAAGGAGCTTTGCCTTAAGGTAAGGCTTCTTGCAAAGCTTGAAAGGTTTAATCCTGCCGGCTCGTCTAAGGACAGAGTTGCACTTTCCATGCTTGACAGCGCGGAGAGGGAAGGGAAACTTCAAAAAGGCTCGGTGGTAATTGAGCCTACCTCCGGTAATACGGGCATAGGGCTTGCCTGCTTTGCGGCAGTAAGGGGATACCGTGCCATTATTGTAATGCCCTCTACCATGTCTGAGGAGCGTAAAACTCTTATGAAAGCATATGGGGCAGAACTTATCCTCACCGACGGCGCTTTGGGTATGCAAGGGGCGATAGATAAGGCAAGGGAATTGAATGTGTCTATTCCAAACAGCCTTGTTATGGGTCAGTTTGAAAACCCGGCAAACCCTGCCGCCCACTACTCTTCAACGGCGGTTGAACTTTGGCGGGATACGGATGGCCACGTGGATTTGTTCGTGGCGGGTATAGGTACCGGCGGTACCATCAGCGGTGTCGGTAAATATTTAAAGGAAAAGCGCAGTGATATAGAAATAGTGGGTGTGGAGCCCTCCGGGTCTCCTGTTCTTACAGAAGGAAAAGCAGGTTCCCACGGTTTGCAGGGGATTGGCGCAGGCTTTGTTCCCGATGCCCTTGATACCTCGGTTGTAGACAGGGTGGTAACCGTTACCGAGGAGGAGGCATATTACTACGGCAGACTTTTGGGAACCAAAGAGGGGATCCTTTCCGGCATATCCTCCGGTGCGGCTCTTTGCGCGGCGGTAAAGGAAGGAAAAAAGGAAGAAAACCGCGGCAAGACTGTGGCGGTGCTTCTTCCCGATATGGGCGACAGATATCTGTCAACACCTATGTTTAGCTTGCATAATTGATATTAAAAGGGGCTGTAAAAAAACGAAGTTTTTTACAGCCCCTTTGTTTTAAATGTAAAAATAGCTTCTTGAATGTTGTGCAAAACGTCAAAATGAAGTCTAAATAAACGCCTAGTCTTGGATTCTATTGACAAAATATAATCATTTTGTTATAATAAAAAATAATTATTTAACCTTAAATGTTTTCTTTTTTGGGGGCATGCTTTATGAAAATAACAAAGCGTATTTTGTCGATTATGCTGTGCTTTTGCACCTTGATAAATGTGGCAACCGTTTTGGCGTCAGCCGCTAAAAGTGACGGCGCACCTACGGAAACACCGTACAAAATAACCTCTGATAGGTATACCACCTACACCATGGCAGACTCAAGGTTTATGTGGCAAACTCCAAACGTGGTGGTTGACGGTTATACCTGCACGGCGTTGCAGGGGATGAATACGGGAACAAACTACTGTTACGTGTCAAAAATAACAAACAGCGAGGCCGTGGCGGCTATAGTTCGCATAAACATGAACACAGGCGAACGCTTTAATATGAAATACTATTCAAGTCTTTCTGCAACCTCCCCCTCGGGCTGTAACACCATCGGGCACGCTAACGAGCTTATGGTATGCGGCACCAAGGAAAACGGTGTGACTGTAAATTATCTGTTTGCCGCAACGGTAATAACCGGCAAGGCTCTTACAAGGCTTAAGATAGACGGTGACGGGCTGTATTTTACGGGGTATTTTGACCTGGTTACAACCGGCGGTGCTTCGGTAACCTGCGGTTCTATGCGCCATATCAAAACAGAGGGCGGGTATTTTTATTTTCTTATAAAACGCTCTGCAAATTTCTATTATTGTAAGATACCCGTTGACGATATGGGCGGTACGGAATCAAATCCCTCCAAGATAACCATATACAAGCTTTTCAATGCGGATATGCGTAACGCTGTTTTTGCAAAAAACAGCACCTCCTACGGCACCTACGACAACGTAGAGGACTGGACAAATCAGGGCTTTGGCTACAACCATACGGAAAAAGTGCTTTACATACCTCTTTGGGATGATATAAACGATCCCTCCCGTAGTGTTATTATCACTTTTAATATAGCGGATTTTGTTACCGATGAGCGCCTTGCAAGCACCAAGGAAACCTCTACCGTGGTTTATCCCACTGTAACCTCTTTTATGTTTGAGGATACAAGCGAGGAGGTGTTCGAGATAGAGTCCTGCAGTTTCAGAACGGGGCAGGGTACAGACGGTGATCTAAGGCTTTATTTTATAATAAACGCCTCGTCTATTTCTAAAGAGGGCGTTTACGTTTGTAATTACACCGTGGGCAGCGGAGACTTTACTCCCATCGTTGATGATGAATCTGTTATATGGACCACCAAGTACAACGCCAATGGCGGTACGGGGTCCATGGGCGCCACAAAGCATATCCGTGGTATAACCACAAGGCTAAGAATAAACGAGTTTACAAGAGAAGGCTACACCTTTGCAGGGTGGTACCTTAACCGCTCCTCAGACGGAAAATGGTTGTATTTCGATGCGGAAGGTAACGCAAGATGGTACACCAAGGGCGAACAGCCCGTGGGCGCCTATCTTGCTTTGTATGAGGACCGCCGTAGGGTTTCCTCCCTTTCGGGGACAGACGGTGACACGGTTACCTGCTATGCTCAATGGACCCCTAACTCCACGGGGACAAAGGCGTTTTACGTTCAGTACGACGGAAACGGCGGTACGGGCTCCATGGCAGATACCAAGGTGGTTTACGGCACCGATACGGCAACTGCCGAAAATGCTTTTGTAAGAGATGGCTACGTATTTTCGGGATGGCTGGCTCATCGCCGCAATAAGAATCAGTGGTCCTACAAAAACGTAAACGATTTAAGCGGAAGCTGGATAGACGTAGGCGCAGACACCGAGGGAAACGTTCTGAGGGCGTATCTGAACGGTTGCACCTTGGCGTCAACCTCAAGCGTGGATACGGATATTGTTACCTTTTATGCGGCTTGGTCACGGATTGCGTCGGCAAGCTATCCTGTTTCATTGATTGAGGGAGACGGATTTAATATAGGTGGCACCGTTGAAAGCGATGCAGGTATTTACACTGTAAGGGTTACGGTTTCGGACGGTGGAGGGGTAGTTGCTACTCATACCGCAAACCCCTATTCCTACAGCTACGACCTTGCCGCGGCAAACCAAAGTATAGATTTCAGCACTCTTCTTCCGGGTAGATATCAATACAAGGTAGAGCTTGGCACCATAAGCGGTTCCTCGCCTACAATGCATACTTTGGCAGACGTTCCCTTTACAGTTGATCCGAAAGGGATAGTGCTTAAGGACGTTGAGGCAGAAAGCGGCAAGTATACACTTACCGAGCAGTATTTTTCCGGATTTGAGGCAGGCTGTCAAGGGGCGTCCTTCAAGGCACTGTTTAAGTATGAGGTAAAGGTCTATGATACCGACGGCAATGAAATAAAAGACACCGACTGTGTGGGAACAGGATTTACCGTTACCTGTGGCAACGAAAGCCGTACAGCAGTGCTTATGGCAGACCTAAACGGTGATGCGGCGGTTTCCACTGCTGACTATATAAGCATGGGCGCGGCTATAAAGGTTACTTCGCCGCTGAACGGCGCAGCCTTTGTGGCAGCTGACCTTGATGCCGACGGAGTACTTACCGCGGCAGACTGTATAACTCTTTGCAAGATAGTCAAGGGCTGATTTATTGTGTTTTAGAAAGGAAGGATAAAGATGAAAAAACTTACTTCTCTTATGGCAATTTTGCTTACCCTTTGCACCCTTGTTTCCTCCGTTCCTGTCTTTGCAGCGGTTAAGGGGGATGACATGATAGGCGACGGTGAGTATGATTACGATTTCGGCGGCCTTAATACCTACGCTATTAACCAAGAAGCCGTTAACGTGGAAACCCCGTCTTCATACAGCTACAATGGATATAAGACTTATACCTCCGCCGATTCCACATTGATGTGGACCTTGCCCAACACCACCGAGGGCGGCACCTCTTGTACGGCGGTTCAGGGTATGAACGTAGGCACTACCTATTGTTACGTTGCAAAGCGTAATTCCGATGACACCTATGCTGATATTTGGCGTATAAATATGGATACGGGTGCAAAGACGGAAATGTCTTATTATTCCAGCCTTACTGCTACCTCTACCAGCAGTAACAATACACTTTATCACGCTAACGAGCTTAACGTGGTAACTATAGGCGGCGTTAACTATATGTTTGCCGCTACCTGTGTTGCAGGTCCCGCTATGTCCCGTTACAAGATAGACGGTACCGCGCTTCGCTTTACGGGCTTTTTTAAAATGGTAACCACAAGCGGCTCCTCCGTTACCATCAGCGCAATGCGCCACGTTAAGACCTCCGGCGGCTATCTTTATTTCCTTATAAAGAGAGCAAACTATTTCTACACCTGCCGTATACCCGAAAACGCAACGGGCGGCTCTGCTTCCAATCCTACCGAGGTAACCATCTATAGGATATTCACCATAGATACACGTAATGCAGTATTTGCTACCAGCAATTCCGCTGCAGGCACCATATCCACTATGGACGACTGGACAAATCAGGGCTTTGGCTACAACAAGTCCGAAAAGGTTTTGTACGTTCCTATCTGGGATGGTCTTACGGGCAACAGAAACGTTGTTATAACCTACAACTTAAAGGATATAATCGACAGCAAGATGGAGTCCTCCGCCGACTCGGGCGACTTTGTTCATCCTACCGTAACAAGCTTTATGTTTACCGATACGAGCGTTACCTCCTTCGAGATAGAGTCCTGCAATTTCAGAACGGGTCAGGGCACCGACGGCGACCTTAGACTTTATTACAACATCAACTGCAACAACATGAATAAAGAAGCGGTTTATGCCTGCAACTACAAAAGCGGCTCCGGCAACTTTACACCCATAACCCAAAGCTCGGGCGTTGTATGGACCACCAAGTATAACGCTAACGGCGGCGATGGCTCTATTACCGCAACAAAGCACATCAAGGGCATTGTTGCTCCTCTCCGCGCTAACGAGTTTACAAGAACCGGCTATACCTTTGCAGGTTGGTATCTGCATCGCAAATCTGATAACAAGTGGCTTTACTTTAAGGCAGATGGCGGCGCATCCTGGTACGTTAAGGGTACCCAGCCCGCAGGCGCAAAGCTTGCTCTTTACGAGAACAAGAGAAGCGTTTCTCAGCTTACTGCCGTAAACGGCGATACAATCACCTGCTACGCTCAGTGGACTCCTAACTCCACCGGCACCAAGAGTTTTTATATCCAATACGACGCTAACGGCGGCACCGGCAATGCCATAGCAGATACCAAGGTCGTTTACGGTACTACTACTACCACCGCAAAGAACACCTTCACCAGAGAGGGTTACGTGTTTACCGGTTGGATAGCACACCGTCGTTCCGCTGACCAGTGGGCGTATAAGGTTGCATCCACTAAGGCTGATATATGGCACGCCAATGGGGATGATACCACGGGTAAATTCCTTAAGACCTATAGTAACGGCTGCACCGTTGCAGGTACCTCCAGCGTAGACAGGGATATAGTTACCTTCTATGCCGCATGGGCTAGAGTGAAGGACGGTGTATACCCCACAAGCCTCAAAAAGGGCGCAGGCTTTACCTTGGGCGGTACCGTTGAAAGTGACGGCGGTATGTACTCTCTTACCGTAAGCATAACCAATTCGTCAGGTACTACTATTTCTACAAAAACAGTTAATCCCTATGCCGGTACGTATAATCTTTCTGCCATAAGTTCATCGTTTGATTTCAGTACTCTTGACGTTGGCAGTTATAATTATAAGGTGCAGATAGAGACTCTTAACGGCTCGGCTCCTACACAGCATACCCTCTTGGACGAAGCATTTGAGGTTGAGGCAAACGGTTTGGAACTTAAGGATGACATAGCCGCCAGTGGCAATTATGACCTTGGAGAGCGATATTTTAAGGGGTTTGGCGCAGGGATGCAGACTACCGAGTTTAAGGCGTTGTTTAAGTACGACGTTCAGGTGTTTGACCTTGACGGCAAGGAGGTAGGCGATACGGGGCGTGTAGGCACGGGCTTTACCGTTACCTGCGAGGGAGATACTCGTACAGCAGTGCTTATGGCAGACCTTAACGGCGATGCCATGGTTTCAAGTGTGGACTATATAACTTTGCAGGCAGTGCTTAAATCCAAAAGCGAGATAAGCGATGCCGCAAAGCAAGCGGCAGACGTAAGCGGTGACGGAGTAACCACCGCCGCCGACTGCTTGGGTCTTAAGGCCATGCTGCAGTAACAATCCATCGTAGATTAATTAACGATAACGAAAGAGGATATTTTATGAAAATTCACGGCGTAAAGAGAGAGTTTTCTGCTCCTGTTTTTGGATCAAAAAAGCACGTTTGTCCTTGTTGCGGTGAAAAGCTGGAAAAGTTTAAGACTGAAACCGTCGTCAATTCAAGCGCCGAGGAGGCCAAGGACTATGACTTTTCAAACGGTGACAGTTATTTGTCCGGTAACGTAAACTTTATAGGCACGGCCTTCCGTTGTGTCGGTTGCGGGAAGGTTTATTCCGTAAAGGATATCAAAAATCATAAAAGAAAGTAGCGATGTCTTTGTGGAAGATATACTGGAATTAATTATTACTATATTACTTCTTCCCTTTGAATCAAAAATTGAAGGGTTTAAGAAAAAAATCAACAGAACACCTAATAAGGCACTCAGGATCCTTATCAAAGCATTAATTCTTTTGATACTCTTTTCGTTGCTTTTGGGCTTGATTGCCCTCTGTAATCGCGCATTTAAAGGTAGTTGGTTTATATAATCATGAAGGGCTATGACGCTTAATTCGCCATAGCCCTTTTTGTGTTCGGGGTTATTTTTACATTTCCTATCTTGATATACCGATTACTTGGAGAGTTATATTGCCTCTGGGAGTCTCTATAAGACTTTGTTCACCAAGCTTAAGACCCAAAAGGCCCTTGCCTATGGGGGATTCATCGGAGATCTTACCGGCAAAAGGATCGCACTCGGTAGAGCCAACGATGGTGTATTCTGTTTCCACGTCGGTGTCAACGTTAAGCACCTTAACCTTGCTGCCGTAGCCCACAACGTCTGTCTTTATATCCTTATCGTCTATAATAACGATGTGCTTAAGACTTTCTTCAAGTTCGGCGATTCGGGTTTCAACCTCAACCTGCTCATTTTTAGCCTCGTCGTATTCGCTGTTTTCGGAAAGGTCGCCGTATTCTCTTGCCTTTTTAATAGCCGCCTTAACCTCTTCACGCTTAACGGTCTTGAGATACTCAAACTCCGCAAGCATCTTCTCGTAGCCTTCTTGTGATACAAATACCTGTTTTGCCATTGTAATATCCTCGTTACTAATATTTGCGAGACTATATTTCTTATCTTACCCAAGGTCTCGCTTAGTCTTGGGCTGAAGCATTATTCAACGCTGTAATTGCTGCTTGAAGCTGGGTGTCTTCCTCCTCGGTAACGGTAAAGTAAACCTCGTTTTCGGGGAGGGAAGCCTCAATGTCAGGCATTACGCCTGTTTCGTTGTAGTTATCGCCGTATGGCGGATAGTAATAAGCGGTTGTTATTTTTATTGTGTCACCGTTTTTAAGAGGGAACAAAGTTTGCATAACACCCTTGCCGTAGGTTTTTTCACCAACCAAGGTGGCAAGCTCGTAGTCCCTAAGTGCCGCCGCAAACAGTTCCGCCGCAGAAGCGGTGTTTCCGTTTATCAGTACTGCAAAGGGCGCCTTTATTATCTGTTCCTTGTCAGAGTGGTTTGCCTTTTCAGTACCGTCTGCCGTGGTCCAACGAACGATAGGGCCCTCGGGCAGCAGCATATCAAGAATCTCCGTAATCACGTCAAGGTATCCGCCGCCGTCGTCTCTTACGTCAAAAATAAACTTCTTTGCACCTTGCTCTTGCAGGGAGGTGATGGCGTTTTTGAACTCCTTTGCCGTGTTGGTTGCAACACCGTCTATGCGTATATAGCCTATATCGGGCGCTGTTTCAAGCATAAGATACTCAACAGATTCAACGGTAAAATTTCCTCTGGGAACTAAAAAGTTCTTAGTTTCCGTACCGCGAAGCACCTGCAAAGCCACAGTGCTGCCTTCCACACCGGGAATCTTTTCAATAAGCTCCGAGTAGTTTCCCTCTGAAACTGCCGTTCCTTCTATGGCGGTGATAACGTCACCCTTTTTCAGCCCTGCCTTACCTGCAGGTGATTCGGGAAAAACGTAGCTTATAAAAACACCCTCTGGTTTTTCGGAAAAGGTTACCCTTACGCCTATGCCGGACTGGCTTTGGTAGTTACCGTCGATATAACTGTCGGCAGTGCTTTTGGGAAGATATTGGGTGTATGGGTCACCCACCGATGCCGCGTACACCGCCAAGGCGTTAAGCATCATGGTCTCCTCGTCCAGCTCGCCCACGTAGTAGGTTTTAAGAAGCTCGTAAATCTCCTCAAACCTTTCGCCGTCAAAGCCATCTTTCTTATCCGACCCAACTTTTACATAGCCGGTACCCACAAGGATAAGAACTGCCATCGAGAGCAGGTAAACCACCAAAAGGGAGACTATGATTACGGAGCTTAGCTTAACTCTTTTCGGTTCTTTTATCTTCTTTATTGTTTCTGCCTTTTCGGTATCCTCCTCGGTGTTTGGGAGCTTGTTGAATTCGTCCATCAGCTACTCCTTAATTACCTTGGGTGAAATAGGTGGGCAGATAGTTTTCGGGGTTAACGTAAACGCCGTTTTTGGATACTGCGAAGTGGAGATGCACACCCGTAACGTTACCTGTACGACCTACACGAGCGATAACCTGATCCTTAAGTACCCTTGTGCCTGCGGAAACCAAAAGGCTGTCGCAGTGCGCGTAAATGGTGGTAAGACCGCCGCCATGCTCTATAAACACCACGTTGCCGAAAGCGCCGCGGTTGCCCGAATAGGTAACCACGCCTGCATCAACTGCTCTTATGGCAGTGCCCTTGGCGCACACTATGTCAAGACCGTTGTGATGCTCGAGAGAGCCGTTAAACGGATTGGATCTGGAACCAAAGCGGGAGGAAATGTAGTAGCTTACGTTGGAGGCGAAGGGCCATGAAAACTGACCGTTGTAGGTAGCGGAAACCTTGTCCTTTATCTGCTGCTGAAGCTTGTTTATCTCGTCAAGAATTTCCTGCTCCTCTATTTTCATTTGTTCCTTTTCTTTTTCGGAAAACTCAATTTTTTCGCCGAATTCACCTATTTTATCATCAAGTTCTTTATTTTTTGTTTCAAGGGTCTTCTTCGACTCGTCAAGTTCGTCTTCTTTTTCAACCAGTTTTTTAGAAGCGTCTTCGTATTCCTCTTCTCTTTGCGCGATACCGTCAATGGTATCGTTAATGTCATTTATCATGGAGTCGCTGCTTTTAATGATCTGCTCCATATACTCAACGTAAGAAACGTAGGAGGAATAACTGTCGGACTGCAAAAAGATATCAAACTTACTGTCGTCGCCGTTGATGTAAAGTTCAACCAAAAGAGTGCCGAACTCGTCAAGTTGAGCATCAAGATCTTTTTCCTTTTGCCCCTTTTCGTCGGCTATCTTTTCAAGAATCGTATCATACTCCGCAATCATGGCGGAGATAGTGTTTATCTGGTCCGATATCAGTAAAAGTTCCTGCTCAAGCAGTTTTTTCTCTTCAAGCAAGGTCTGGGTTGCGGAATTGATATCGTTTTTATTCTGTTCAAGGGTGTTTATGTTGCCCTTTATAGCGTTCAGTTTTGCTTGAAGTTCGGCAAGCTTCTGCTTGTCATCGTTAATGGAGGTGTCTGCCTCGGCGGGGATGGAAATATCCTCGAAAGAGGCTTCGGTAAACCCCACCCAAATAACGAAACAAAGCAAAAACGAAAGCAGCTTTTTATGCATAAGGTTTTTCCTTTCTGAAAGTGCGCCCCTTTTAAACGTCCAAGTGCTTCTTTACGGAAACAGCGCTTGCAACCACGCCTGCGAAGAGACCTATTGCAAGGAACGCCAAGGGAACGATGGGGAAGTAATCCATAGCGGGTACCAAATCTATCGCAGCATAGTCCTCAACGATGTCAACGATAACGCCCGTATACAGATAATACTGCAAACCGCAGGAAATAATTGTCGAAACAATGCCTATGATAATACCTTCAACAATGAAGGGTGAAACGACAAAGGCACTGGTTGCGCCGATATAGCGCATTATGGCAATATCCTTTCTTCTTGCGTAAACGGTAAGCTTAACGGTGTTCATTATAACCAGAACTGCTACCACCAGAAGAAGCGCCATAAGCCAAAAGCCAACCATGGTCGCCGTAGAGCGAAGCTCCTTAAGAGATTCGTAGGTGTCAACGCGGCTCTTGATGTTGTCTGCGCCGAATATCTCCTCCAAATCGCGAAGAAGCTTTTGAACCCCGTCAAAATCCTTGTACTTTATATTAAAGGTTTCGGGCAGAGGGTTGTTGGTTTCGTTGTATTTTTCAAGAATTTGCTTAAGGTCCTCGCTTTTGGACGCCATCTCCTCTAAAGCCTGCTGCTTGGTAAAACGTTCGTAGCTTACTATGTTGGAGCCGTCGCTGTTCATAAGGTCCACAAGTTTTTTCTCAATTTCGGCAACGTCCTCTTCGCTGACCTTTGCGTTAACATAAGCGTTTATAGTCTTTATTTCGTCCATCTGCTCGTCGATAAAGTGGTTAAGGTTATCAACTACCGTGTAGAAGGAACCCAAAACCAGCATACAGCAGATAAGGATAAGAATTGCGGCGGTGGTCATTACACCGTTACGCCAAAAACTGATAAAGCCCTGACCTATAAGGTGCGGTACGTTTCTAAGCTTCATATGCCACACCTCCGTTTTTATCGCTTACCACTTGCCCATCGTGTATGGTGATGGTACGCTTTTTGTACTGCTCAACCAAATTCATATCGTGGGTAATTACTATAACGGTCTTGCCGAGGTTGTTTATACTGAGAAGAAGCTTAAACAGGTCCTTGCTCATCTCGGGGTCAACGTTGCCCGTTGGCTCGTCGGCAATGACTATCTTAGGGTTGTTTGCAATGGCTCTGGCAAAGGCAACGCGCTGTCTTTCACCGCCGGAAAGCTCCTCGGGAAAACAGTTTGACTTTTCGGAAAGCTCCACAAGGTTAAGAAAATGCGGTACTCTCTTTTCTATGTTGGATCGCTTTTCACCGGCAACGCGCATGGCAAAGGCCACATTTTCAAAAACGGTCTTGGTGGGAAAAAGTCTGAAGTCCTGAAAAACAACGCCCATGGTGCGTCTCAGATGGGGCACCTTTCTCTTAGGCATTTTGTCAAGACGGAAATTATCCACGCGGATGGTACCGCTTGTGACCTTTTCCTCTCGCATAAGCAATTTTGTAAGGGTAGTCTTACCGGCGCCGGAACGGCCTACGATAAAAACAAACTCCCCGTCCTCTATTTTCAAATTTACTCCGTTAAGGGCAACGGTGCCGTTGGAGTAAACCATTGATACGTCTTGAAATTCTATCATTCCATAGCCCCCCTCCGACAGGGCGGTTACATTTTTCGACCTGCTTAATAGCTTTGAGGTCTGGACTGCACGTATTTCTGTACCATCAACGCTACCTTAAAGGTAATGGCGTGCTCAAACTCACGCAGGTCAAGGCCTGTAAGCTTCTTTATCTTTTCTAATCTGTAAACCAAGGTGTTTCTGTGAACGAACAACTTACGTGAGGTCTCGGAAACGTTAAGGTTGTTCTCGAAGAACGCCTGAATGGTAACGAGCGTTTCTCTGTCAAGGGATTCAAGAGAGCCTCTCTTGAACACCTCCTGCAGGAACATCTCGCAAAGGGTAGACGGAAGCTGATATATAAGTCTACCTATACCAAGGCTTTCGTAGTTAACGGTGTTCTTTTCAGGCTCAAATATGCTGCCAACGCTGATGGCTATCTGAGCATCCTTGTAAGAACGGGCAAGGTCCTTGATGTTGGACACAACGGTGCCGATGCCTACGACTACGTTCATCAGAAATTCACTTTCTGCAGTGGCAACAATGGTCTTTGCAATACTCTCAGCCGCTTCACTTGCTTTGGTAATGGGAACGTTTTTAAGTTCCTTAACGAGCACCACGTCGTTTTCACCTACGCTGATAACGTAATCCTTGTTCTTGTCGGGGAACATGTTTTGAACTACGTCGTAGGGGATAGCTTCACCCTTGTTTACAAAGTGGATAAGGAAAACAACACGGTTGACCTCGTTATCAAAACGAAGCTCCTTGCTCTTTATGTATATATCACCGGAGAGAATGTTATCCTGAATGATATTCTTGATAAAACTGGTTTTGTCGTACTTTTCGTCATAAAGGGTCTTTATGTTGGCAAGAGAGACGGAAAGCAGGGAAACGGTGCTGAGCGCAGTGGCATCAGTACCTTCAACGAAAGCTATGTACTCAATGTGAGAATGGGTGCCGATGGGCTTGTAGGTGTAGCCCTCGTATACAACGCTGTCAAAGGAGTAAGAGATCTCCTCCAGTGCGCCCTTTCTGGTTTCACCCATGTGCGTAAGCTGACTGCATGCGATAATAGTACCGCGGTCGTCTATGACGCCGATAGTGCGGTCAACAGAGTCCTTCATCTGGTAAATAATGCCTTGAAACAGTTTCATAAAAGAAACCTCCCGATCCAATCTTATCATATTGCACATTGTGCCAATAATATCACGCTACCATTATAAACAATTTGTATAAGAATTTCAAGAGTTTTTGCATATTTTTAACAAATTTTTTTATATTATTTTGTTGGTTTTAACGCAACGCTCGTAGGAACTGTCGAAAATGGTGTTTTTTTGTCTTGTTAAATGGCTGAAAAGGGTTATAAAAATGCCCAAACGCCCTTGACAACAAGGCTTTGGTTTGCTACAATTACACCGTAAAATGCAAAACCGATTATATCGAAGGGAGGGTGCGGCGTCTTTTGTGCCGCCCACACGTTATGGCTGAAAATAAGAAAGAAAATTTCGAGGAACTTCAAGGTGAGACCTGTTTTCTTATTGATGAGGAAGGCAAGGAAAGCCCCTTTGAGATCGTTGGCAGTCTTGAGATAGACGGCAACGAGTATATTGCGTTTATGCCCATAGAAAGCGATGAATGCGAATACGTTATACTTAAAAAGGAACGTGACGAGAACGGTGAGGACGTTTACGTTACCATTGACGATGACGATGAGTTTGAAGCAGTAGCAGAGGTTTTTGAGGACGAAATTTTCGGCGACCTTGACCTTGATATGCTTGAGGACGATGAAGACTGATAGATAAAGGTTTTTCCTGCTTGGTTCGTGTTGTACCCGTGTAAAAACCCACATTTACGAAGAGGAGACCGGTCTTCCCGCTGTGGGAATGCAGACCTCCCGTTGGCGCGCTGCTTTGTCACCGCGCTGTTACGGATGCTGGGAGCACAAAACTTGGGAGAGGTCACCACCCTTGCTTAGGAGCAGGGTTTCGTTCATGGGCCACGGCCCGGCGGGATATTTCTTTGATTTATTTAAAGAGCCGATTTTTCGGCTCTTTTCTTTTTAAAAAATGCATATAATTTAAGAACAGTTTATATTTTGTGGATATAATCGAAATGTAATAATTTGGAAGGAATTACTCTAATGGTAAAATTAACCGATCTTTGTAAAAGTTATACTGCCGGCGACAATACGGTTCAGGCGCTGAAAGGTGTAAGCTTGCAGTTCCGCAAGGGCGAGTTTGTAGCTATTCTCGGTCCCTCCGGCTGTGGTAAGACCACGCTTCTTAATCTTATCGGCGGCCTTGACCGATACGACAGCGGCGATATATCCGTTGACGGCAAAAGTACTAAGCATTTTAAGGCGTCGGATTGGGACAGCTACCGTAACCACTCCGTTGGCTTTGTTTTTCAAAGCTATAACCTTATAGGTCACCAGACCATTCTTGCCAACGTTGAGCTTGCTCTTACACTTGCGGGCGTATCCCGTTCCGAAAGAAGGAGACGTGCTGTTGAGGCTTTAAAAAAGGTAGGTCTCGGCAAGGAGTTAAAAAAGAAGCCCAATCAGCTTTCCGGCGGTCAGATGCAGCGTGTTGCCATAGCCCGCGCTCTTATAAACGATCCCGAAATACTTTTGGCAGACGAGCCCACGGGCGCACTTGACAGCGAAACCAGCCGTCAGGTAATGGAACTTCTTAAGGAGGTTGCCAAGGAACGTCTTGTTATAATGGTTACCCATAACGGCGAGTTGGCAGAGGAGTATTCCACCCGTATAATCAGGTTCCTTGACGGTGTTGTGATAGACGACAGTAACCCCTGCCTTGTGGCTGAATACAGTACAGAAAAGGAAAAGACCGAGAGAGAAAAAAAGAAAAAGAAGCCCTCTATGTCCTTTAAGACTGCGTTTATGCTCTCGCTCAACAATCTGCTTACCAAAAAGGGCAGAACCGCCCTTACGTCGTTCGCAGGCAGTATAGGTATAATAGGAATAGCCCTTATACTTTCCCTTTCCAGCGGTTTTCAAGGCTATATAGACCGCGTTCAGGAGGAGACTCTTTCCACCTATCCCCTTACCATCAATTCCGCTACCATGGGCGGAGGAGTTGCGGCTATGATGTTTGCGGAAAGCGAAGAAAACGCCAAGCCTGAGAACAATAAACCCGATACGGTTTACTCCAGCACTATGATGGCTACTCTTTATAATTCCATGAAGAACGACATCCACGTTAACGACCTTAAAGGCTTTAAGGAATTTATTGAGTCTGACGACTGTAAGATAAAGGACGTGTCTACCGTTCAGTATGACTACGGCCTTACCCTTAACTTTTACAGTGCAGATACGTCAAAGGGTCCCGTTAAGGCAGACGTGCTTGAGATACTTGACGAAATATATCTTGCCATGACAGACGGCAAGGTTAGTTATACCGACGCGATGGCGTCTATGTCCGGCATGATGGGCGGCGGTCTGGATGCCCTGACCTCCACCATGAACATGAACATGTGGTGTCAGCTTATTGATAACCAAGAGCTTCTTGACAGTCAGTACGACGTTCTTGCAGGTCATTGGCCCAAAGAATATAACGAGGTTGTGCTTTGCGTAAGCGACAGCAATCAGATTAACGAGCTTGTTGAGTTTGCAATGAATCTTAGAACTCGTGAAGAACTTGAAGAGACTCTTGACCTTATGTTTGGCGAGGACGACGTGCCCTTTGAAAGAAAGGCGTATACCTATGAGTATCTCTTAAATGAGCTGAGATTTAAGTTGGTGCTTAACAGCGATCTTTACAAAGAAAGCGCAGGCGGCGTATGGTACGACAACAGCGCAGACAAAGCATTCCTTACCGACCTTGTAAACAAGGGCGCAGAGATAAAGATATGCGGTATCATCCGCCCCTCTAAGGATTCGGTTGCCCAGTCCATGTCCGGTGTTTTGGGGTATTCTGACAAACTTGTTGAGTATATAATAGCGGAAACCGAAAAAAGCGGCGTTGTAAAGGCGCAAAAGGAAAACAAGGAGATTAACGTTCTTACCGGTCTTGCCTTTGGTGAGGAGCTTCCTCAAAAGCCTGAGCAGGGCGGTCTTGTAACCGATGCTCTCGGCAAGGATTGGGAAGCCTTTATGGGCGAGCTTTATGCTACCAATCCCGAGCTTGCAGCAAAGTTTGGCGAGCTTATGCAAAACACCATGGCTTCTATGATGGGCGGTATGGCAGGTGCAGAGGTTAATAAAAAGACTACCTATGAGGATAACCTTACCACATTCGGCTCCGTTGATTTCAGCAAGCCTGCAAACATCAATATCTATCCCTCAGACTTTGCGGCTAAGGATACGGTTAGCAAGGAGATAGAGCGCTTTAATGCAGATAAGGAAGAAAAGGATACAATAATGTATACCGACCTTCTCGACCTTATGCTTTCCTCTATCAGTACCATAATCGATGCTATTTCCTACGTTCTTATCGCCTTCGTTTCCATCTCTCTTGTGGTTTCCTCCATAATGATAGGCGTTATCACCTACATCTCCGTTCTGGAGCGTACCAAGGAGATCGGTATCCTTCGCGCGGTGGGCGCATCAAAGCGAGACATCTCTCGTGTGTTCAATGCAGAGACCTTTATCGTGGGTCTTATAGCAGGTCTTCTCGGTATCGGCGTAACCGTACTCCTTAATATCCCTATCAACATCATAATAAACAATATAGCGGAGATAGGTAATATTGCGGCTCTTCCCGTAGGCGGCGCAGTGATACTTGTTGCCATAAGCGTTGTCCTTACCCTTATCGCAGGCCTCATTCCTTCCAGAATAGCGGCAAAGAAGGACCCCGTAGAAGCATTAAGAACCGAATAATAGAAAGGCGTAACGCGGTTTAAAGCGTTACGCCTTTTGGTTTCTAATG
>JAFQKR010000026.1 GCA_017396825.1 Clostridia bacterium | reverse complement strand
GCTGCTCAGGAAGCCGGCTCCGACTACGTAGGTGCAGACGAATACGTTCAGAAGATCCAGAAGGAAAACTGGTTCGAGTTCGACGTTATCATCGCTACTCCCGACATGATGGGCGTTATCGGTCGTCTCGGTAAGATCCTTGGTCCTAAGGGCCTTATGCCTAACCCCAAGGCCGGTACCGTTACTATGGACGTTGCTAAGGCAGTTACCGAAGCAAAGGCCGGTAAGATCGAGTACAGACTTGACAAGACCAACATTATCCACTGCCCCATCGGCAAGGTAAGTTTTGGTAAGGATAAGCTTAGAGAAAACTTCCAGACCCTTCTCGGCGCTCTCATTAAGGCTAAGCCCGCAGCAGCAAAGGGCCAGTACATTAAGTCCTGCGTTGTTGCTTCTACCATGGGCCCCGGCGTTAAGGTTAACCCCGTAGCAAAGACCACTGAAGGTTAAACAAAGTTTTTTTAAAAAACTGTTGACAAAGCACTTAAAAGGTGCTACAATAACAAAGCTTGATAAAAGCACTCCGCAGACAGCAGGTCTCCGCGTAACGTGGGGGTAAGGCGCAAAACCGCCTGCCGAGGATGTAATTACCTTTAATAATAGGTGTATTATGCTCCCTCGCTGTTTGCCATGCGAGGGAGCTTTTGTCTATATAAATCTTAATCGGAGGTGAAACCACTATGGCAAGCGTACAGATTCTGGAGCAAAAGAAAGCGATAGTTGCAGCATTAGCTGAAAAAATAAAGGCATCTGCATCCGGTATCCTTGTTGACTACAAAGGCATCAATGTAGAAGACGATACCAAGCTTAGAGCTGAGCTTCGTAAGGCAGGCGTTGAGTATACCGTTATTAAGAATACTCTTATCGCTAAGGCTTGTGATGAAGTAGGTTATGAGGCTCTCAGAGATTCTCTCAAGGGCATGACCGCACTCGCAATAAGCATGGATGATCCGGTTGTTGCAGCAAAGATTCTTGCAAACTACGCAAAGGATCACGATAACTTTGTTCTTAAGGCCGGCTACGTAGACGGCAGAACCCTTGATGCTGACGGCGTTAAGGCACTCGCAGAAACTCCTTCCAAGGAAGTTCTCCTTGGTCGAATCCTTGGCTCTCTCCAGTCTTCTCTCTATGGCTTCGTATATGGCCTTCAGGCTATTATCGACAAGGCAGAAGGCGGCGCAGAAGCACCTGCAGCAGAATAGTTGCATAACATTATTAAATTTTGAATTATTTATTTGGAGGAAAATAAAATGAACGAGAAATTTCAAGCTATCATAGACACCATTAAGGGTCTCACCATTCTTGAACTTGCTGACCTTGTAAAGGCAATCGAAGAAGAATTTGGCGTATCCGCAGCTCCCGTAGCAGTAGCAGCAGGTCCCGCAGCTGCAGCAGCTCCCGTTGAAGAAAAGACCGAATTTGACGTAGTTATCACCGCTGCAGGCGAAAAGAGAACTAACGTTATCAAGATCGTTAAGGATCTCGCTGGTGTTGGTCTTAAGGAAGCTAAGGACATCGTTGACGCTCTCCCCAAGGCAATCAAGGAAGGCGTTTCCAAGGACGAAGCAGAATCTCTCAAGAAGCAGCTTGAAGAAGCTGGCGCAACTGTTGAAATTAATTAATTTACTTAATCTCAGCGTGTCAAAAATGGCACACACTGCAAAAACAGTTTTGCTAATAACTTGTGTTGAAAAAGTCGCTTAATGCGGCTTTTTCTTTTTGTGCTTTATGTTTTTTGCTTTGAACGAGCCTGCGCCTTCAGTACTGCACGTGATATAAAAAAGCAACCCATTCGGGTTGCTTTTTGCAATGCTTTATAGTTATCTATTCTCGTTATAGCCCTTCCAAAGCTCGGCATAGATGCCGTTCTTTGCTACAAGCTCCTCATGGTTGCCGCGCTCGGCGATACCCTCGTCTGTGATAACAAGTATCTCGTCGGCATTTTTAACCGTTGTAAGGCGGTGGGCAACAACTATCGTCGTACGCCCCTTGCAAAGCTCGTCAAGGCTGTTCTGAATGAGGTGCTCTGTGGCATTGTCAAGGGCGCTGGTAGCCTCGTCAAGTATCATGATAGGCGGATTCTTAAGGAAAGCGCGGGCTATGGATATACGCTGCTTTTGACCGCCGGACAGTTTAACGCCTCTTTCGCCAACTACCGTGTCGTATCCCTTTTCAAGGGTCAGAACGTAGTCGTGTATGTTGGCGCGTTTTGCCGCCTCCTCCACCTCTGTTCTGGTTGCGTTGGGATTGCCGTAGGCTATGTTTTCGTATATGGTGGAGTTGAAAAGGAACACGTCCTGGGCCACTATGCCTATCTTGTCACGTAGGGAGGATAGGTGTATATCGCGGATATCCTTGCCGTCAAGCTCGATAGAGCCTTCATTTAATGGATAAAAACGGGGGATAAGGTGGCAAATTGTAGTCTTGCCGCCGCCGGAGGGACCAACCAATGCCAAGGTTCGGCCTGCTTCAACGGTAAAACTAAGCCCATCAAGGACCGCCTTGCCGTCTTCATAGGAAAAGCTTACGTTTTTAAACTCAAGTTTTCCCTTTACGCCGGCTATATCAACCGCATCGGCGCCGTCTGCCTCGGCCGGGGTGTCCATTATTTCGA
Organism: Clostridia bacterium; assembly: GCA_017396825.1. Taxonomy (GTDB): domain Bacteria; phylum Bacillota; class Clostridia; order Oscillospirales; family CAG-382; genus SIG636. Next base: position 28,478 of record JAFQKR010000026.1, on the reverse strand, counting down.
TAAAACGCTTAAATCCCGTCATGCCGTTCTGATACTGCTCCACAAAGCCTATAAGTCTTCTTATGGGGCTTGTAAAAACGTTGATATAAAGCACAAAGGCAGTGAATTCGGGCAGGTCTATGTAGTCGTAAAAGAAGAAAAGACCGCCTGCAAGGTACATAACAAGCATCAAAAAGTCAGTAATAAAGGTGGTGCCGCCGTGGAACTGTGCCATTGCCTTGTATGCTCCACGCCTTGCATCTACAAAACGGTCATTTCCCTCAGCAAAGCGCTTGTTTTCCTCTTCGCGGCTGTCAAACGCCTTGGAAACTCTTATGCCCGACACGCTGTTTTCAAGGTTTGCGTTTATCTCGCCTACCTCCTTGCGGGAACGGGTAAAGGCGTCGGACATCTTTCGCCTTTGCTTTGCCGCAAAGAATATAAGTATGGGCAAAAAGGCGTAAAGAATAAGGGTAAGGGGCAGGCACATTCTTGACATCAGCACAAAAGCGCCTACAAGCATCACTAACGACAAAAACAAGTCCTCCGGCCCGTGATGCGCCAACTCCGAAACGTCCATAAGGTCGTTGATTATCCTTGACATTATGGTGCCCGTCTTGTTGCTGTCAAAGTAGCTTAGGGGTAGCTTTTGCAGATGGTCGAACACGTCACGGCGCATGGCCGCCTGCATACGAACGCCCACCATGTGGCCGTAATACTGAACAAAATAGTTAAGCAGGTATTTGATAACGTATATCAAAAGCAATACCCCTGCCAAAATAAACAGCATTCTAAGCTTGCCGTTGGGGATGTAATCCTCAAGCATGCTTTTTGTTATTTCTGGGTAGATAAGGTCGCAGGCGGCAAGCAGGAAGGCACATGCCATATCTGCCGCAAAAAGCCGTTTTTCGGGCTTGTAATATTTAATAAATCGTTTTATCATCTTGTGTTTTCCCGTTTCCTATTGTATAATATCTACACGGCTTCTCTTTTCGCCGTTCAAATAACAGCGGATGTTTTCGCATATCTCGGAAAGGCAACGGCAACGTGCCTCGTATGCAGCCCATGCCATGTGGGGAGTAAGACAAAGGCTTGGCATGTTGCGTATAGGATAAAAAGGGCTGGTCTCTGCCATAGGTTCAGCGCTGTAAACGTCAACGCCAAGACCGCCTATACGTCCGTCAACTAATGCTTTGGCTAATGCCGCCTCGTCGGTAACGGCGCCTCTCGCGGTGTTTACTATTATAACACCCTTTTTCATAAGTGATATGCGGCGCTCGTCTATAAGGCTTCTTGTCTTGTCTGTCAAGGGAGTGTGCAAGGTGATGATATCGGATTCCTTGCAAAGGGTATCTATATCCACACATTCCACGCCTTCTTCAGGTGTGCGCTTGCATACTATGACCTTACACCCGAAGGCGGCGGCTATCCTACCCACCTGCTTTCCGATGTTGCCGTAGCCTACTATACCCCAAGTCTTGCCCCTAAGCTCGTAAAACGGGGGAGAGACCTTGTTTGCGGTGGCAGAGCGGGTGTAAGAGCCGTCCTCCACAAAGGGCAGGTATATGCCGTATCTGCAGGCAAGGTACAAAACGGTGGCGGCGGTTATCTGCGCCACGCTGTCTGTGGAGTAGCCTGCAACGTTGCATACGCCAACGCCCTTTTCTCTGCAGGCTGCAACGTCAATGTTGTCATATCCCGTGGCTGCAACGCAGATAAGCTTAAGGGACTTTGCAGCATTTAAGGCCTCGGCGCCTATCTTAACCTTGTTTACTACTATTATATCCGCATTCACTATGCGGTCTTTAAGCTCGGCAGGGGCTGTGCAGGGGTAAGAAGTAACGGTGCCAAACTCTGAAAGAGAGTTAAGCTCCAAATCGTCACCCAAGGTGCCTGCGTCAAGTACTACTATGTTCATAGGCTAAAAACCTCCTTTACGGGGTACATTTTAGCACAAACTTTATAAATAATCAACCGCTTATATAAAACGGAGGAAAAACTATGCAAATAAGATTTTTAAAAGCCACTCTTTGCCTACTTCTCTCCTTGCTTCTTCTTGCGGGCTGTGCCGCAGACGGGCAGCAGGGAACAAGTGATGACTCCTTGGAGGGGTCGTTCCCAGACGGTCTTTCCGCAGAGGATGTGGTAAACGCCGACGTGACCTACGACTATCTGTTGGGTGTAAAAAGCGTTACCAAGACCGAGGGTACTTATACCGCTGCAGGTGCGGATATAGAATGCGAAAGCGATGCTCTTAAGACAAGGGCAGGAAAACTTTTTTCTGCCGGCGGTAAAAAGATAAGCCTTGTGATAGATGAGGGCTTTGCTCCCGACGGTGCACCCGCGGCAGTTCTTGACCAAGCCTACAAAATAGAGGTAGGCGACAGCGTTAAGGTTTACGCTCGCAGTGAAATAGGGCTTTACTACGGCGCCCAGACCGTAAGTCAGTATCTAAAACTGCAAGGCGGTATGTTCTGTGGCACTTATGTGGATTGGCCAGACGTTGCCGAGCGCACTCTGCACCTTGATATAGCAAGAAAATACTTTACCAAGGACTGGATAATAGACCTTATAGAGGATATCTCTACCTTCAAGATGAACGCTATAGAGCTTCATTTCAGCGAAAACGAAGGCTTCCGCATCCAGTGCGATACCGACCCTGCCATAGTTTCCGATGAATACCTAACCAAAGACGAGGTAAGGGAGATACTTGCGGCGGCAATGGAGCTTTACGTGGAGGTTATCCCATCCTTCGATTCTCCCGGCCACGTTAAGCAGATACTATCCGTCCACCCCGATTATATGCTTATGGACGAGGATGGCTATCTTTCCGAAAAGACTCTTGATATTACAAACCCGGAGGCGGTATCTTATATGAAGAGCCTCCTTGACGAATATGCAGAGTTGTTTAAGGACTGCAAGAAATTTAATATAGGCGGAGACGAGTGCTTTGGTTGGTCAAACGTTAAACGTATGCAGTTTTCCGCTTGGAAGATCCTTGAAAAGTACGCAAAGGCAACCTACGGCAGCGATGCCAACGCTCACGATGCCTTTATAGGCTATATCAACGATATAGCCGCCCATATGAGGGCAAAGGGCTTTGAGGTGCGCGCGTGGAACGACGGACTTATCCGCAACTATGACCAAGCAGAGGTTAACAGTGCAGATAAGGATATCGGCATCTGCTACTGGACCAACAACGGCACCCTTGCCGCTACGGTGGTTACTGATTTCCTTGAGGGCGGCTATGACGTTTATAACGTAAACGAGCCCTTTATGTACTATGTGCTTAAGGATGGTTTTGAACAGCCTAACGCCAAGGAGATATACAACCGGTGGCACGCAGGATGTTTTTCAAACGGTGATGACAAGTCCAGCCCCAACAGATTTGAAACTCCCTACGAGGTGGGCGAACAGCTAAAGGGTGCGTATTTCTGTATCTGGTGCGACCATTCGAACGCCCAGACCCAAGACCAAGTGAAAAACGGCAGCCGAAGTGCCCTTCGCGCTATGGCGGTTAAGTCTTGGAACTATTCACCTGAGGTTGATTACAATACATTCTTGGCACAAGCAAAAAAAGCTGCAAAATAATAAATATGGGCTGTCTTAAACTAAGGTTTAAGACAGCCCACATCATTTAAGCCTCTAATTGACTGGAGAGAAACATAGCTCCCGTAGATATAAGCTTCTTTTCCGCGTCGTCAGGGGCTACGCCTTTTTGCTTCTGCAAGGACATGACCGCGCCGATAACGTTGCCCTCGGCAACAATGGGGGACATATAGGAAACGACTCCAAGTCCGTTTTCCGTTACCTCAAGCCCCTCGCCGCCGGTGGCGCTGTAGCTTTGCCGCTTGCCCATGGCCTCGTAAAGAGAGCCGGAGATGGGCTTTTCCAAAAGGTCCTTTTTGGGCACACCTGCCACTGCCACAACGGTGTCGTTGTCGCAAATGGCAACGGGTATACCGCTGCTTTTGTTGATAGCCTCGGCAAACTGCCCCGTAAAGGTACCAACCTCACCGATAGGAGAGTATTTCTTAAAAATAACCTCTCCATCCTTGTCGGTGAATATTTCAAGTGGCTCGCCCTCACGTATACGCATAGTACGTCTTATCTCCTTGGGGATAACAACCCTTCCAAGGTCGTCTATTCTTCTTACAATTCCTGTTGCTTTCATATATAAATTTCTCCTTGTTTTTTACATTTGTAGTGTTATTATTTGTAAAATCGGGAGATTTATACGAAATATTTACTTTAAAAAACAAATATGCTATAATGAGCCGAAGGGTGGTGAAGATATGAGCGCAATAGTAGTACTTTCGGCTTTTTTGGGGCTTTTCTTTGGATTTGTTTCGTATTTTATCCTTGTCGTGAGCAAAACAGAAGACGCGGCTTTGCTTTCTGCATTGGCCGGTGTACTGTTTTTTATTCTTTTGTTTACCGTCCTTTTAGTTTATGACAGAGCCGTAAACAAAAAATACGCTCGTATCGAAAAGGAGATCAACTCGCCTATTTTTTACAAGACCCCCTGCACGTTTAATTTAGAGGGAGGCAAGGTCAGAAGCGGAAACGTTTATTTTTGCGACAAAGGAATAATGTGCGTTTCCTTAGAAAAAAAGCCCTATTCCGTAGAGTTAATATTAAAGGAAAACGTGGAGGGGTATGTGTTTGACAAGTTCCACGTCGAAATAATCTCTAAGGACGGAAGGCTGTATGTAGTGTCCTCGGTGGATGTAAGGACTATCACCAACGCTCTTAAATCAAAAGGTTGGATAGACTGAGATGATAAAAAGTAAATAGGTTTGTAAAACAACAGCGGAGTGATTCTTCACTCCGCTCAGACCGCTGACAAAGGCACAGAACACGAAAAAGACATAAAATTTGATTTCATAAAGAAGAGAATCCGAGAAGTTAATCCTCGGATTCTCTTTGATTTTTTCTATTTTTCCGTTCAAAACGAACCTCGGCTCACAGTACTACCGGGGTCCCCACAAAAATGTATTTTTGTGGGGTGAGGATACAGTTTTCGCCTCGGTTCGTCTTGTCTGCACTCTTTCTCAGCACTCCGCTGTATTTGACTTATTGAACAGACGACGTGTCGTTAAATAATCCCTGTAGTTCGGGTACGGTTTCTGCAGCGCTCCAATTTTGCATACCCTTTTTCCAAACGTAGCCTGAAGGAGGAAGGTTTCCCCCTGCAGCCATTTGCGCCATTTCTTCAAGAGTGAACGGACCTGTTCTTTGACCCTTTACGGCAACGTAATATGTTGCGTCAGAGGAGGGGGGCGTCTCATTGGTGTTAACCGCAGGCTTCGGTGCGCGTTCAACGCAGGGAAGGGCAATGACCATAAGCATACCCACCAAACCCATTAAAAAAGTAAACCAAAAGTATGCAGAGCCCTTATGTCCCTTCATTTCGGCAATTTCTGCAAATTTTTTAGAAACAATAAACCAAATAAGTATAAAAATAATAGTACAAACGATGATCAAAACTTCATCCATATTAAAATCCTCTTTCGCTTGTTTATTTTACTTCAATTTTTCCGCCCAGTCGCTTTCCTTAAAGCCTACCAAAACAAAGTCGGCACCGATGAGTAGAGGGCGTTTTACAAGCATCCCGTCGGTAGATAGGAGGGAAAGCATCTCCTCCTCGGTCATGGTGGGCAATTTGTTTTTTAGCCCTAAGGATTTATAAAGCAGTCCGCTGGTGTTGAAGAACTTCCGTAGCGGCAGCCCACTCTTTTTGTACCATTCCCTAAGCTCGGACAGGGAAGGGCTATGTTCCTTGATGTTACGAATTTCGTACTGGGTGCCGTTGTCGTCCAACCACTTTTTTGCCTTGATGCAGGTGGTACATTTGGGGTAGCAAATATATTTATGCATAAGCCGTCCTTTCCTTATTCCGTTAATAGTTTAATAAAATATCCTGCGTATTCCGATACGTACTGACCGTGTCTTGTTATGACCGCAGGTTGGCGTGAATACACAGTGTGTTCGAGACGGAACAAACGAACGCCGTCTCTTTTGTTTAGGTGTTCTACGTACTGAAGGGGAATGAGGGTGGCACCTATCCCTTCAAGGCACATGGCGTATGCGGTACTTATGCCCACTACCTCCATGGCGATGTTAGGCTCAAAGCCTGCCATGGCACAGCTTTTTTCAAGCAGCATACGCATCTCCTGATTTTTACCCACTGTAACAAAGGGGATATCCTTGCATTTGTCAAGGGATATTTTATCCGTGTTGGGAAGCTCTTTTGCGTATTCCGTTGGCACTGCAAGCACAAGAACGTCCGGCTCTATGGGGATAACGTTAAGGATAGACTCGTCCACCGGCAGATTTACAATGCATAGGTCAAACTTACCCTCGGCGGTATCCTTACGCAGTTTTTCACTGCCTGCCTCTTCAAGCACTATTCTTACCCCGGGATATTTTTTCTTAAACTTTCCTGCTATGCTTGGCAAAAGGTACTGACAGCGGAACGGCGTAGCACCTATCACAAGCTGACCACGGTTACCGTTTTTGAATTCCTCCATAGAACGGATAAGCATATCCTCTTTAAACAAAAGCTTTTTCGCTTCGTTTATAAAGTATTCACCTGCGGCGCTTAATTTAAGCGGAGAAGCAGTTCGGTCAAAAAGAGTTACGCCAAGCTCCCTTTCAAGGCTCGATATCTGCTTGCTAAGCGCCGGCTGTGATATGCCAAGCTTTTCTGCAACTGACGAAAAGTTTAGGGTTTCCGATAACTCTATTGCGTATTTAAGTTGCCTGGCGTTCATAAAAACATACCTTTCCGATAAAGATGTAATATACACGTAAATATAATAATACTTTACACCGTTTTTTTCAAGTAAAAATCCTTGACAAAACAAAAAAAGTGTGTATAATATAACTTGTTGGTAATAATCTTTATAACTAAAACGGAAAGGGTGTTTGTCGTGCCATCATGCCTTATATATTTGGGCGTTATGCTTGTTGTCATAATAGTATGGTTTTCTGTTGTTAAAAGACCTGTTTACGAGGGCGTTTTGCTAAGTTTTATACTTCTGCTTGCCATAACGGGCAGATGGGGAGACGCTTTGGGCTACGTTAACGATGCGCTTTCTACGTCCCTCTTGTATTCTATGGTGTCTTTTGTAGCGATGTCTATTATTTTAACCAAGACCAAAATAATAGATAGCTGTATAGCTCTCATACTGTCTCTTATAGGCAGGGTAACGGGCGGCGCAGGCTACGCGGCGGTGGTTGCAAGCGCATTTATGGGCGCTCTTTCAGGCTCCGGTCCCGGCAACGTTATGGCAACGGGTGCAATTACCATTCCCGCTATGAAGCGTTCGGGCTTCCCTGCACATCTGGCGGCAAATATTGAAAGCAACGCAAGTTATATGGGTAATATGATACCGCCCTCCTCTAATATAGTAGCGGCGTTAGGTGCTTTTACCGCCTTGTATCCCACCCTTGATATTACCACAGGGCAGTTTTGGATAGTTCTTTGGGGTATCTCCCTTTGGTTTATTTTGCAAAGGGTTGTAATGGTTTGGAGCTTTTGTAAGTATTACAAGGTTAAGCCGATGTCAAAGGAAGAGCTTCCTTCTTTTAAGGATACTATCAAAACCGGTTGGAAAGGGCTTTTGTTGCCTGTTATAATCCTGCTTCCTTTTATTCTTGACTATCTGTTTAAGGACTCTTTCTTCACCTCAAGGCTCGGCGCTACGGGTGCGAAGTACTTTTCCAGCTCCATTCTGCTGTTTATCGGCGGTGTTGCCGCTTTGTTTGCTTGCTTTGCTGCTGAGGATAAAAAGGTTGTAAGAATAGACAGATTGGCAAAAATGTTTGGTGATTCGGTTAAAACCATCGCTCCCGCCATCGGTGTTTGTCTCTTTGGCTATATGATAGGCTCTCTGTTTGGTGACCTTAACGTGGCTGATGAGATGGGCGGCATAATCACCGCTTGGAACTTTGGCAAACTTGGTACGGTAATTGCCGTGTGCGCCATAACCTGCTTTATGGGTATGGTTATCCCCGGCTCATCCCTTGTCGTTATATTCGGGCCCATGTTCATCACCGTTTTGGCAGAGGTAGGCTGTGATCCTCTGTTGGTGGCGGCAATGTTGCCTTGCATTTGCGGCGTTATGTGCGGCATTACCCCTCCTTTGGGCTTGGGTATGTACGCGGGTATGACTCTTGCGGAGTCTGATTTTGACAAGACCTTTAAAAACAATCTTTGGTGGGTGGCGGCGCAGTTCATTCTTGAGGTTGTGGTTCTTATGGGCTGGTTGCCTATACTTGGGCTTTAAGGAGGTTGCGGTATGAAAGAGATTGCTAAAAAAATATCTTCCGTGCTCAGAACCATTTTTGGTTACGGTATTATGCTTTGCTTGTTTGCGGGCGGTCTTACCTTTTTTGGGTATCTGGCGGCAATGATCATCGGTGGCGAAACTGCTACGGATATCTGTACGTTCATATATAAAGAGGTAATACCGATAATCATATACGCGTCAACGGTCTTCGTGCTTATAGGTCTTGCCGTTATGTACCTTAACGGTGAAACAGCGCTTACGTCAAGCAAAAAGAAAAAGCAAAAATAACGATAAAAAACGAGAGGAATTTCCTCTCGTTTTTTCGCGTTTTCCCGTGTGTTTTTCGGCGTTCATTTTAGGGTTTGCCGAAGCCGTATACTATCGCCCCAACCACTATAACACCAAGCCCTAAAAGCTTCCTCCAGCCTATCTTTTCTTTAAGGAACACCTTGCTGAGCCCTGCTATGAAGAAATACTCCGATGCGCCGAGAATTGGCGCCATGGAAAGGGGAACCACCTTGTAGGAGAAGATGGTAAGGAAGGTTGCCACTACAAAAATAAAGTAGGAGAGCATGGTGAATGGATTAAGGTATTCTATTATCAGCCTTTTGTGCTTTTTAACGGTCCTCCAAAGCTTACTGCTGCTTGCGCGCTTTTTTGCTGTAAAGCTCGGAAAATAGGCGTTCATAAAGGTAAATATGTTGTAGCTTGCTTTTTTTGTAGCGCTTTTTTTAAGCATTATCTGGGCAACGGCTGAGATAAGAACGCCGCTTAAATAAAGCGCGCAATGGAATATCATATCACTCATCGGCTGTCACCACTATAAGCACGCCCACAAGGACGATGCCTATTCCTAAAAGCATTTGCCCCGTAACCACCTCATTAAAGAACAGCACGCCCCAGGTGGTTGCCCATATCATACTTACCGCCTTGTTTGCAAAGGCAAAGGTAAGGGAGAGGTGCTTTAGCACCTGTTGCCAAAGCAGAGCGTAAACAAAAAGAATAAATATCTCCGCTATATATATGCCGATAAAGGGGAGTGACAAAAACTCCTGCTTTGAGGCGCACTTGGAAAGTACACCGCCAAAGGACAAAAAGCAAACCAAGGCATGGAGTATTAATATCCACACAAGCTTTTCTTTTTTGCTGTTAGAGCCTATTTCCGCCATAACTACTCCTTATCCTCGGGGGCGTTAATAACGTCCCTCACGCGGTACTGCTGGAGGTTGCTTACGGTCATATATATCCTGCCGATGTATTCCCCGATAAACCCCAGGGCTAAGAGAATAAGGCCGCCTAAAAGCAGCATTATTGCCATTATAGAGGCATATCCTGCCGCCATAGAAGGCGTTATTATCTTTGCAACCACTATGCCTATGCCGAAGCCAAAGCCCAGAAAAGCGATAACAGCACCGAGAAGGGCGATAAACCTAAGCGGTGCAACGGAAAAGTTGGTAAAGCCCGTAAGCCACATTTTAAGAAGTTTTTTGAAGGTGTAGTTAGACCTGCCCTCCATGCGTGCGCGGTGAGGCATCTCAATATCCGTAACCTTGCCAACAAGGGTGTTTAGGTAGCCCATCATGGAAGGGAAGGGGCTTTTGTAGTTTTCGTAAGCGTCTACGGCAAAACGGCTTAGCGCATAGAAGCTGGAAACGTGTACGCCCTTCAGTCGGGTACCGTTGAACTCCGATATTTTTGCGTTTATCTTGCTGGTCAAACGCTTGAAAAAGCCGTGCTTTTTGCTTTTGAAATAAGCGTAAACCACGTCGTAGCCTTCCTTGATCTTTTCCACCAAGGGAATAATGCCTGCGGCGGGGTGCTGACCGTCGTCGTCCATGTAAACAAGCACGTCGCCCTTAACAAAGGGAAGCGCTGCAAGCTTTGCCGAGGTCTGCCCGTAATTACGGGAAAGATTAACGCCCACAATTTTTTTATCTGACTCACAAAGCCTTTTTATAACGTCTATGGTGCCATCAAAGGGATAGTCGTTTACAAGTATTATCTGATAATCGTAATCAGGCAGAGGGTTTATAACACCCCTTATTTCGTCCACGACTCTTTCTATGGTTTTTGAGGATTTATAACATGGGATAGCAACCGATATAAGCAAAAAGAACCGCCTCCTTAAATAACAAAAGCATTCTCAATATAATATAGCACAGCACGGCGAAAAAAGCAATATTTTTGTATCACCCACAGCCTCTTTGCTATTGTTTTTTTGCGTCTTTTGTGATAAAATTAACGTGTAAAGTTTTAAGGAGTTTAAAGATATGGAACTTGAAAAGAAAAAACTATTGATACTCGGCGGCACCTCGGCTACTCTGGACCTAGTAAAAAATGCAAAATCCATGGGGGTCTATACAATCGTTACTGATAATCTTGAGGGAGGCGTCGCCAAAGAGATAGCCGACGAGACTGCTTCCGTCAGCACTACCGACCTTGAAGGGTTGGCGGCGCTCATTAAGGAAAGAAATATCGACGGCGTTTTTTGCGGCCCCAGTGAATTTAATCTTCGTAATCTTATAAGGCTTTGTGAGAATACGGGGCTTCCTTGTTACACCACCATGGAACTTTGGGATAAATGCGCCAACAAGGATGCTTTTAAGCAGTATTGCGTTAAATACGGCGTGGATTGTCCCGGTGAGTTTTTTGTGGATGAAAACAGTAGTGACGCGGAGATAGAGGCGGTAGACTATCCGGTTATAGTAAAGCCTGTTGACAGCCACAGCAGCAACGGCATCAGTGTTTGTTTGGATAGTTCCACCCTTCGCAATGCTTGCAGATACGCAAGGGAATGTTCCAAAAACGGCAGAATAATAGTTGAGAAATATATTGATAACGGCGGTGAACTTTTCGGCGCCCGTTACATTATAAACGACGGGGTAGCATATCCATATCTGCTCATAGACACCTATGTTGCAGATCCCGTTGAGAAAAAGAGCCTTATCAGCCATTACACCTACGCACCCTCCAAATATTCGGCTTACTATATGAAAAATATGGATGCGGCAGTAAGAAAAATGCTGGCAGGCATGGGGCTGAAAAACGGCACAGCCTTTTTCCAGGCCCTTCCTTACAACGGTAAGATATATTTCCATGAGATGGGGTACAGGCTTAGCGGCGGTATGCTTTTCAAGTTTACTAAGCCTCTTATGGGCATCAACGATATGAAGATGATGCTTCGCTTTGCTCTCGGCGGCCCTATGTGCACCGAGGAGGAGAGGGAAAAGCTTGCGGTAAGCTACGGCAATAAGGTTGCGGCGCAGCTTACCGTGCCCTTGAACGTTGGCACCATAGGCTCCATAGAGGGGCTTGAGGAAGCAAAGGCATTGCCTTCGGTTACCGATTTTATTCAGTACTACAAGGTTGGCGACGAGATAAAGGCAAAGGTTATAGGCACTCTCGGTCAGCATTTCGGCAGGTTTACCTTTATTGCTGACGACGTAAAGGAAATAGAGGAGGCAGTTGCAAGGATAAACGCCACTCTGTTTATTCGCGATACCGAGGGCAAGGTTATGAACACCATGCTTTTCGATATAAACAGAACCAAATAAAGGAAAGGCGGTTTTACAATGAGGTACGTAAGCTTTTTATGCTGTTTTTTAGTTCTTTCTGTTGCGGTTTTCGCTCCCTTTGTCGGTGTTTCTGTTTCAGTAAGTGCGTTGGAGTCCTCCTTGGCGGTAGGGCTTGAGTATAAGAACAGCGGCTTTTACGACAGACTTTTGGAAGTGGAGCTGACCGGTGACCAACGCTACGATGCAGTGTCAATAGCCCTTTCCCAACTTGGTTATCACGAGGGGGATTGTGAGGCGGATATGGACGGCCTTAACCCTAACGGCGGCCGTAACTTTGTAGAATATACCCGTGTGTGGGGTAAGGTGGACAATCAAGAGGGCAACGGTGTAAGCTATGGCTACGCTTGGTGCGCCGCCTTCGTTTCCTGGTGCCTTAGACAAGCGCAGGTGCCCAAGGAGACCGCCCTTACTGAAATAAGCTGTACCCGAATGACAAACTGGTACAAAAACCGTGACATTTTTCACTACCGTGAAAGCGGCTATACTCCTATTCTAGGTGATATAATCATGTTCACCGAGGACAATACCATCACCCACGTTGGTCTTGTTCTGGGCGTTAAGGATGATAGGGTGTATACAGTGGAGGGGAACGGCGGCGAAAAGGTTGCCACTCATTCCTACAAGCTTACCAGCGACTACGTTTACGGCTATTGCGTTCCAAACTATACCGTTAAAGAGGGTATGGATTACGAAGGCCTTATGGAAAGCGCCCTTAACCCCACCGGCAATTATATAGTAACCGCAAAGCTTCTTAATGTGTTTGCCGAGGCGGCAAGCACTGCTGAAATAGTAGGCACCCTTAATAAGGGTGACAAGGTAGAGGTTATAGGCTTTGAGGGAAGCTTTGCAAAGATAAAGCGAGAGTCTGACGAAGCATGGGTAGCAAAAAATGCCGTTACCCATGAAAAGTACATGATATATACGGTAAAGTATAACCTTAAAGGCGGCAAGGGCGACCGTACCGAGCAAAGAAAGCTTCTTGGCGACAGCATAACTATCGGCGGTAAAAAGCCCACTAAAACGGGGCATAAGCTGATAGGCTGGTCTCTTGACAAATCTGCAAAGACCGTTGACTATGAGCATGGTGCAGAATACACTGCCGATGCAGACGTTACGCTTTACGCGGTTTGGCAGGCTCACGAGCTTACCGTTACATACTACAACGAGGACGGCACGGTGTTTGAGGCCATAGATTGCAAGTACAACGATTGGCTTCCGGAGCCTGAAAGCACTCCTGTAAAGCCTGATGACGAGGAATACAGCTACACCTTTGCAGGCTGGGATAAGGACCTTGAAAGGGTGGTAGTAAGAAATCTTGAGTACACCGCTACGTTTACGGCAACTCCTCTTCCTCCTAAAGCCGAGGAGTCCTCAGGTGCAGATCCTCTTGTTATAGGTCTGTGTTTGGGAGGCGGTGTGCTGGTGATCGGCGCAGTGGTTGCGATAATAGCCCTTAAGAAAAGAAAAAAAGATGCGGCATAGACCACAATTCATATTGTTTTCTGCAATGATTGCGAAAAAATAGTTTAACACGTTCCGCCGTAAAGCACTTTGCTGTTTTACGGCGGCTTTTTCGGTGAATATTATATTAAAAGGATAAATTGATAAACGGAGATACGTTATGATAAAACTTGCAATGTTTGACACCAAGCCCTATGACAAAAAGGGGTTTGATAAATACGCGGCTGATTACGGCGTGGAAATTAAGTATTTTGAGGCAAAGCTTGGCGAGGACACAGCAGACCTTGCCGCGGGCTTTGATGCAGTTTGTGCCTTTGTAAACGACAGCGTTTCCGCAACCGTTGTGGATAAGCTTGTAGCTGCAGACGTTAAAATGGTTGCAATGCGTTGTGCAGGCTTCAACAACGTGGATTGCCGCGCCGCCCACGGGAGGCTTGCGGTAAGCCGTGTGCCTGCCTATTCTCCCTACGCCGTTGCAGAGCACGCCATGGCGCTTCTTTTAACCTTGGTAAGGCGCACTCATAAGTCATATATCCGCACCCGTGACTATAACTTCAGTCTTTCGGGGCTTACGGGCTTCGACCTTCACGGTAAGACAGTAGGTGTTGTGGGTACAGGCCGTATCGGCAGGGTGTTTATAGATATCTGCCGTGGTTTTGGTATGCGTGTCATCGCCTTTGATCCATATCCCGTGGAGGGAATAGATTACGTGGATAAGGATACGCTTTTTGCCGAAAGCGACATCATATCTCTCCATTGTCCTCTGACGACCGACACCTATCACGTAGTGGATGGTGATGCGCTGTCAAAAATGAAGGAGGGTGTCGTTATTGTAAACACCTCCAGAGGCGAGTTGGTGTATGCAGAGGCTCTGCTTGCCGCTATCAAGGCAGGTAAGATAGGCGGCGCCGCCCTTGACGTTTACGAGGAGGAGGCGGAGTTTTTCTTTGAGGATAACTCTGACCACGTTATGCCTGACGACGTATTGGCAAGGCTTTTGTCTATGCCTAACGTTATAATCAGCTCTCACCAGGCCTTTTTGACCGAGGAGGCGCTGGATAATATCGCCCAAACTACCCTGCAAAACCTTTCCACCTTCTTCTGTGAAAACGTGGTGGTAAACGACGTTTGCGGTGGCTGTAACGGGGCTTGCAAAAACAAATAACTGCTGTAAAACAAGGTTAACGAAATAACGTTCTTAAACGCGAAATATTAAAAACATTAAAGAATTTGTATTAGTAAAATTAACAAATCGTTTCATTTTTAGGCATTTTTTGTTGGTATAATTTTGGGCGGATGTAAAGGCGTGAAATTGTGCCACGCAAAACTAAAAATAGGATGTGGATGTTATGGACCTTTTAACGATGGCTATCAAGAACGAGATCCGCACGCAGTACAGAAGCGTTCGTAAGTTTTCTCTCGCTGTGGGCATTCCTCAATCAACGATAGTTAGTGCTTTGCACAACGGCGTGGGCGGCACCTCATACGATACCGTTCTTAAGATATGCCGTAAGCTTAGCATCAATTTGTACGAGTATTCTCCTCTCTACAACACCAGCCATAAGGGTATGAGTCTTATTGCGGCGTACAGCCAGCTGGACGAAAAGGGTAGATACGTTGTAGACGCTATTCTTGACGCGGAGCTTAAGCGTTGCGGCGGCAGCACCTACGACGAGATGCTTGCAGAAAAAAGCAAGGCAGAGGACTAAAAAGTCAAAGAAAATGCTTGGTCGCCGGGCCAAGCATTTTTTGTTGCAATAATATATAAGGTGTGTTATAATTAACGTATTATTTACAAGGCGGTGTTTATATGAGCAGAAATTATCCAACGGTCACTGTTAGTGAAAAGGCGGAGCTTTCCTTGAGAGGCGGTCATCCGTGGGTCTACGAGGACGAGGTGCGCTCTGTTAACGGTGCTCCTGCCGACGGCGGCCTTACCGACGTGCTTACCCTTAAGGGCAAGTATCTGGGCACGGGCTTTTATAACAGCGCCTCCAAAATACGTCTGCGTGTTATTTCCACCAACGCCAACGACAGGTTTGACGAGGCGTTCTGGCGCCGCCGCATAAGTTATGCCTTGGATTACCGTCTTACGGTTATGGGTGAGGATATCCGATGCAGCCGTCTTATCTTTGGCGAGGCAGACGGTATCCCCGGTATGACCTGCGATAGATTTGAAAACGTGCTTAGCGTTGAGATAGCCTGCCTTGGCACCGAGCTTGTTAAGCGCACCCTTTACCGCCTTTTGGTTGAGGAGCTGATGCTTCGCGGTCAGAGGATAGACGTAATATACGAAAGAAACGAGCTTGCCCTGCGTGATAAAGAGGGGCTGCCCCGCAAAAAGGGCTTCTTTATGGGTAACGGGGACGGCCACGTTATAATTACAGAAAACGGCATAAAATACGACGTGGACTATATAAACGGTCAAAAGACGGGTTTTTTCCTAGACCAAAAGTACAACCGCGCGGCGGTGTCAAAAATAGCAAGAGGCAAAAACGTTTTGGACTGCTTTACCCACACGGGCGCTTTTGCCCTTAACTGCGCCGCAGGTGGCGCCGAGAGCGTTACGGCGGTAGACGTTTCTGCAGATGCACTGGAAAGCGCGGCGCGCAACGCGGCTCTTAACGGACTTGCCGGCAAGGTAAGCTTTGTAAAAAGCGACGTTTTTGATCTCCTTGACGAGGCGGAGGCAAAGAAGGCACATCCTTGGGATTTTATTATTCTTGACCCGCCTGCCTTTACTAAAAGCAACGCAACCGTTGGAAAGGCAATAGGCGGCTATCGTGAGATAAACCGTAAGGCAATGAAACTGCTGCCCAGAGGGGGCTATCTTGCCACCTGCTCTTGCTCTCATTTTATGACGGACAGCCTTTTCTGCAAGATGCTTAAAAGCGCCGCATCCGAGGCGGCAGTAAGCCTTAAGCAGATAGAGCGCCGCACCCAATCTCCCGACCACCCCATTATGTGGAACGTCCCCGAAACGGATTACCTTAAGTTTTATATCTTTCAGGTTATATAAAAACAAACGGCGTAACGTTTTTTGCGTTACGCCGTTTTTGCGTTCTGTGCTTTTTTCGTCCTCACTCATCAGGGTATAGTTCTGCCAGTTTAACCGCTATCGCACACTCGATACGTTTGCGGAACAAGTCGCAGCCGTATTCGTAAACACCCTTGATATCACCCGTTGCGTGGTAGGCGTTGGCGGCACAGCCGCCGCTGCAATATAGCTTTGCCCAACAGTCCTCGCACTCGGGTCTGGAGTAGCAGTTGCAGCTTGCAAACTTTTCACGCATTTCCGTGTTGGTAACACCGTCCCAGATGTTGCCCATGCTGTATTCCTCATCGCCAACGAACTGGTGGCAGGGGAACAGCTCGCCCCAAGGGGTAACAGCCATGTATTCTGTACCGCTGCCACAGCCTGCAACACGCTTGTATATGCAGGGGCCGCCGGTAAGGTTTATCATATAGTGGTAGAAGGTGAAGCCATTGCCTTCCTTGTTGCGTTTTATCATTTCGTCAGCCAAAAGCTCGTACTGACGGAAAATAACCGCCTTGTCTTCCTCGGTGAGGGCGCAGGGGTCGTCGGGGGCGGTAACCACCGGCTCCATGCTAAGCTTGGTAAAACCAAGGTCTGCCATGTGGAGTATATCGCTTAAAAAATCCGTGTTATGGTGGGTAAAGGTGCCTCTTACGTAGTACTCCTTGTCGCCGCGCTGTTCAACAAAACGCTTGAAACGGGGAACTATGGTGTCGTAGCTGCCCTTGCCTGCGTAGTCCTTGCGGAAGCGGTCGTTAACCTCCTTGCGTCCGTCAAGGCTAAGCACCACGTTGTGCATCTCTTTGTTGCAGAACTCCGTAACCTCGTCGTCAAGCAAAACGCCGTTGGTAGTAAGAGTAAAGCGTATGTTTTTGCCGTGAAGCTTTTCCTGCTCTCTGCCGTAGGCTACAAGCTGCTTTACTACCTCCCAGTTCATAAGCGGCTCTCCGCCGAAAAAGTCTACGTCAAGGTTAACGTGACTGCCGCTGTTTTCTATAAGAAAATCAAGGGCGCGTTTACCTGTTTCAAGGCTCATTATCGCCCTTTCACCCTTGTACTTGCCTTGGCCTGCAAAGCAGTAGGCGCAGTTGAGGTTGCAGGTGTGGGCGATGTGAAGGCAGAGCGCTTTTATAAAAAAGCTGTTGCGGCGGTAGTTCTTGGCAATATCCGCAAAGGCGTCTTTGGTGAAAAGTTTGCCCTTTGCCTTAAGCGCCTCTATATCCTCAAGACATTCAAGGACCGCCTCTCTCGTAACCTCAGGGTCGTCCTTGTACTTATCAAGAATAAAAGAAACTATCTCCTCGGCGCTGTTTGTTTCGTACATGCCTATTATATCGTAGGTAGCCTCGTCCACTAAATGTATAGAGCCGCTGAAAACGTCAAGAACAACGTTCTTGCCGTTTTGTTTGAATAAATGTATCATAGCTTTAACTTCCTTTACTATCCATGAAAAAAGGCTGTTTTAAAACAGCCTTTTTATCACACTCTGTTTAACTTATTTGCCCTGCTGTTCGCAATTCTGGTTAGCAACACCGCAAGAGGTCTTGCAAGCAGACTGGCAGGAAGTCTGGCACTCACCACAGCCGCCGTTCTTTACGGACTTGGTAAGGTCGCGAGTTTCAACAGTAACTATCTTTTTCATAAAAGTAAGCTCCTTTGCGAAATATATCTTGTTGTGTAAAGTATACTACAAACCTTGCCCCGTGTCAAGGCATTTTTTATATAAGTACCTTAATACCTTCGGGTAAAAGCCCGCTGTCACTTTCCAAACAGTTAAGGTCGCTTTTAAGAAAGGCTTCGGTTATCCTTTCGCCGGGGATGAGTAGTGGTATTCCGGGAGGGTAAGCCCAAACGTATTCTGCCGCTACACGTCCAACGCATTCCGCAGGGGGTAGAGTAGTAAAGGGCAGGTCCAGCCCCTCCTCTATACTGCAAAAGGCATCCCCGTGGCAGAAGGGCGGAGGTGCGTAGGGCCCCTTGGTGGGGGGCAGAAGCAGGTCTGCCTTCTTTAAAGCCTCTGCAAGAGCGTCGTAATCCTCGCGGGTATTGCCCATACCCGTCATTGCTATAAGGTGGGTAGTAACTGCCATTTCGGGCTCCACACCAAAGCGGCGCAGAAAAGCGCCAAGCTTTACCCCGTCAACCCCCGTAAACACCAGCTTTGAAGGGTCGTGGTGTCGGTCGCCCAGGGAAAGGCGTATGTTTTTAAGCCCTGATATCTTGTTTTCAAAGTCTTTTATTAGGTCAGCCCAGCCTTTAAAACGCTCCTTGCTTTTAGCCATTTCCACACTGTGCTCTGCAGACTGCATGAGTATATAAGAGGGACTGCTGCTCTCAAACACTCTCAGCTTGTGCATAAGCCTGTCTATGTCTACGTCGTCACTGCCAACGTGGAGAATGGCGGTCTGGGTAAGCGCGGGCATGGTCTTGTGCAGGCTTTGAACCGTTATATCGGCACCTGCCGATACACCGCCACCCGTAAAGTAAGGGGAAAGGTCAAGGTGAGCGCCGTGAGCACCGTCGGCCAGCACCTTAACGCCGCGGCTGTGACAAAGGCCGCATATAGCGGGCATATCGGAGATAAGCCCCTCATAGGTAGGACTGGTTATAACCGCGGCGCGTATGTCGCCGTCGGCATCAAGGGCAGCCTTTACCGTGTCTACGGAAACTGCGCCGTAAAATCCAAGGTCTTCCAAGTACTCGGGCCAAAGATATACGGGCTTCAACCCCAAAAGCTCTATACCGTGGAACACGCTTCGGTGGCAATTACGGGCAACAAGCACCTTATCTCCTCTGCGGCAAAGGGTGCCAAGTCCGGCAAGCAATCCGCAAGAGGAGCCGTTAACCAGAAACACAGAGCGCTTTGCCCCCCAAAGGGTGGCGGCGTCTTTCATGGCGGCCTTTATTATTCCCGTTGGGCAGTGCAAATTATCTGCCCCCTCTATTTCCGTAATATCCTTGTCCAAGGGGATGGAGGGGAACATTTCACTGTTGCGTTTGTGGCCCGGCATGTGGAAGGAACGGCGGAGAGGGCCCGACAGATAGTGGTTAATGTATGCCATATCTTACTCCTTAAAGCAAGGTGAGTAAAAAATACGGTGCCGAGGGTCGGCACCGTATCAATAAATCAAAAATTATTCAGCGTCGGTGGTTTCTTCAGCGCCAACGTTAGCTTCTTCAACTATTTCAAAGCCTTCGCCGAGTTCTTCAGCAGAAAGGAGAGCGCGCTTGGAAAGGCTGATTCTCTTCTTTTCTTCGTCGATAGCGATGATCTTAACTTCGATCTCGTCGCCAACAGCAACAACGGAAGAGGGAGCGGAAACGGGCTTAGCGGCAAGCTGAGTGTTGTGGATAAGACCGTCAACGCCGGGTATGATTTCAGCAAATGCGCCGAATGCCATAAGGCTAACTACCTTAACCTTAACGTCGTCGCCTTCTTTATAGTTAGCAACGAAAATGTTCCAAGGATTGTTCTCTTCGGTCTTGTAGCCGAGGGAGATACGTCTCTTTTCAGCGTTGATAGCCTTGATATAAACGTCAAGCTTATCGCCAACCTTAAGGATGTCCTTGGGATTCTTAAGTCTGCCCCAAGAAAGCTCGGTAATGTGAACCATACCGTCAACAGGACCAAGGTTTACAAATGCGCCGTAGTCGGTAAGGGAGCTAACGGTGCCGGAGAACTTCTGACCAACCTCTGCGGTCGCGAAGAATTCTTCGATAGCCTTCTTGCGTTCGCTTCTCTGAGCAAGCTTGATGGAGCCAACTGCGCGCTTGCGCTGGTCGTTGATTTCGATAACCTTGAAGGAAACCTTCTTGCCCTTGAGGGGATCAAGAGGCTCGTCCTTGGGGATACCGGTCTGGGAAGCGGGAATGAAAACTCTAACGTTGTTGCTGGAAACAACTACGCCGCCCTTAACGATTTCCTTAACGGTGCCTTCGAGGATAGCGTGTTCGCTTTCAGCGTCAACGATGTAAGCCCAGTTCTTGGAAGAATCAAGACGCTTCTTGGAAAGCATAACGGTGCCTTCTGCATCGTTAAACTTGGTGGGAACAACCTCGATCTGGTCGCCAACCTTGAAAAGGTCTTCAAGGTTTACGCCGCTGTCGTCGGTGATCTCGTCATACGGAAGAATGCCGGTATGCTTCGTACCGAGATCAACGTGAATTTCGGCGGGAGTAACGGCGGAAACGGTGCCGCATACCCTTTCTCCTGTATGTAAAGTTTTGAAGCTTTGTTCAAGCATTTCCTCAAAGGAAAGCTCGCCCATTTCTTCGTTTTTGATGATGTCTGCCATGTGTTCTATTACCTCCTGAATTATACTACGCGGAGTCGATGCTCCGGCAGTTATTGCGATTTTTTTAAGAGCGGCTACCTCTCCTCTGTCTAGGAGATCAAGCTCGTGTGCGTTTTCAATATGAACCGCCCTGCAGCGGACCGAGGCAACCTCCGTAAGTTTACGGGTGTTAGAACTGTTGCGGCCGCCAACTACCACCACAAGGTCGCTGTTTTCGGCTAAGGCTGCAACTTCTTTTTGCCTATTTTCAGTCACACTACATATTGTATCAAAAATTTTTGCGTTTGTATATAGTTTTTTTAAAATTTTTTGGCTTTTTTTATATTCTTCTAAGGAAAAAGTTGTTTGAGATACCAAAACGGGACCTTTTTCGACAAAGGGCAGCAGCTCGTCGGCCGCAGCCTCCGCAAAAAACGCCTCCATCTCTGCCGCTGAGGAGAAAACAAAAACCTCTCCGTGGGCGAAGGAGCGTATGCCAAGCACCTCGGGATGTGCCTTGTCGCCCATTATTATAAGGGGCGAGCCGTCTGCGGTGTGAGCATCTGCCGTGGAGTGTATCTTTTTAACAAAAGGGCAGGTAGCGTCAAGAACAGAAAGACCTGCGTCGTGAAGGGCGGCCCCGTCCTCCTTAGGTATTCCATGGGTGCGGATGACTACACGAGTGCCCTTGGGCAGGGTAAGGGCGCCTGCAATATCAATAGCGCAAACCCCTTTGCTTTCCAAATAATTTATATAATTCTTGTTATGTATAAGTTCGCCTATGGTGTAAACGGCCGCCGCCTTTTCAGCTTCTTCTTCAATAAGCCTTGCGGCGCGGTCAACCCCAAAGCAAAAACCTGCGCTTTCAGCTGTTCTTATTTCCGTCATTGTCTATAATCTCACACACCTTGCCGAAAATGTAATGCGCCTGCTCTTTTCTGTCCCGTATCGCGCTGTATTCCTCGTAGGGGAGGGGCTTCCCGACAACTACGCGGCAACGGGAGAAAAGGCGGGGCTTTTTGCTTTTGTAGATAAGGGCAACGGGTAGCACCGTAGCCTTGGTAAGGGAGCATATCATTGCAACACCGTCCTGCGCCTGCTCTGCCTTCGCCTGCTCTCTTATACGGGTGCCTTGGGGAAAAATGCCTACGTTGTAGCCTGCCTTTACCGTTTCCACACACTGGCGTATAGAGCCAAGGTCTGCCTTTTGGCGGTTAACGAAGATGACGCGCAGCTTGCGGAGGAAAAAGCTTACCACGGGGGTCTTTTCAAGCTCCGCTTTGCACATGTAGCGGGTGGGTGGGGTTATGGAGCAAGCCAAACAAACCGGGTCCCTTAAGGACAGGTGGTTTGCACAGATGATAAAGGGGTTTTCGGGCACGTTTTCTTTATTCTCTAACTTGTACCTGAAAAAAACCTTTACAAATGGCCTTGCAATGTTCCTTATTATAGTATAACTACGCATTTTCATAATACACCGTCAATAATCTCCGCGGCCTTTTCAACGGTTTCCTCGATGGTAAGACTGCCGTTATCCAAAAAGATTGCATCCTCTGCGGGAACAGCGGGGGCGATTTTCCTGCCCGAATCGTTTTTGTCTCGCGTTGTCATATCCGCAAGCACCTCTTCAAAGGTTATGTCGGGCTGCTTTTCTTTAAGCTCTAAGGTTCTGCGGCGGGCTCTTTCTTCAACGCCCGCGGTAAGGAACAGCTTAACGTCAGCGTTCGGAAGTATTACCGTACCAATGTCTCTGCCGTCCATAACGGTGCTGTTCTTCTTTGCGATATCCCTTTGAAGGTCAAGAAGATACGCCCTTACCTCCGGTATGCGTGAAACGTCGGAGGCGTACATGGAGGATTTCGGTGTGCGTATCTCGTCACCCACAGGTTCACCGTCAAGAAAAACCACGCCCTTGCCGTCGATAAGGCGCATGGTAATGTCTATGCCGTCAAGGGCTGCGATTATGGCCTCAGTGTCTGTAGAGAGAATGTTTTTTCTTTGTATGTAAAGCCCTACGGTGCGGTAGAGAGCTCCTGTATCGATGTAAATAAGGCCGTAGCGCTTTGCAAGTGCCGAGGCAAGAGTGCTTTTCCCCGAGCCGGAGGGACCGTCTATTGCTATGTTTATAATCCTTTCCAAACCCCAATACCTCCATTTTGTCGTAAAATACCACTTTTAATTTACTACATTTTTCACTTCTTTGCAATAGTAAAGACTAAATTTTTATAAAAACTATTGCTTTTTTTAAGGTTTGGTGGTATGATATGTAAATGTATAATTCCCAAACTTGGAGGTTTATGAGAATATGAGAACCAATTACGACAAGAAGTCCTTTAGAAACAGCATGATAGCCCTTTGCTTGGCTTGCGCGCTGGTTCTTACAGGCGTAATCGCTGTTTTTTACAACTACTACAAGGATACTAACAAGATCTTCAGTGATATTGAATTTGTTAAAGCAATCGCTGATGCTTACAGAGCAGACGACAGGAACGTTAACGCTGTTGA
The DNA here is from genome assembly GCA_017396825.1 of Clostridia bacterium. Lineage (GTDB taxonomy): Bacteria > Bacillota > Clostridia > Oscillospirales > CAG-382 > SIG636. Next base: position 5,350 of record JAFQKR010000026.1, on the reverse strand, counting down.
TATCGACGAGGAAATGCTTGACGAGTTTGAATCCTTTATTTTCACCGTTAACGCAGTAACCTCTGACGGTTACTATGGCCCTGTTGTTCTTTTGGCAGGTCCCGAATATACTGCATATTATATGGAAAAGAACTATCTCCCCAAGGCAGAAGAGGAGAAAGAGGATGATAAGAAGGAAGAATCCAAGGAAGAATCCAAGGAAGAGTCTAAGGAGGAGTCCAAGGAAGCAGTTTCTTCCGAAGACGTAACCTCTGAGGAGATCACTTCCGAAGACGTAACTTCCGAAGAAGTAACTTCCGAGGAAACTACCTCTGAGGAAGCAACGTCTGAAGAGACCACTTCTGAAGAAGCATCCTCCAAGGAAGATTCTTCCGAAGATACCTCCTCTAAGGAAGACACTTCCTCCAAGGCTGACACATCTTCCAAGGCAGACGAATCTTCTGAGGAAGAAGAAAAGGTTCCCGACGACTATATTTACGTTATCTACGACTTTAACGATATAAGCGACCTTAAGCATTTCCGCAACCTTAAGCTCGTTGACCTCAGCGGCTTTAACACCAGAAGCCTTTATCAGCAGGTTCAGCAGTACTATTATCAGTACTACCTCTACGGCGCAGGTCAGAACAACCCCTATATCAACGCTGCAGCAAGCTTTACTGACCCCACCGTTACCGATATGACCGATATCACCGACCTCAGCGTATTCTACGACCTTTCCAAGCTCGAGGCTCTTTGCCTTGGTTACTCCGGTCTTGAAAGCCTTGAGGGTATCGATAAGGCTACCAGCCTTAAGTATCTCGAGGTTGCAGGCTGTGCCATCGAAGACATGAGCCCCCTTTCCGCACTCAACACTCTTAAGACCGTTAACATCGCAGGCAATAAGCTTACCAAGATTGAAGGTCTTGCGGGTAACAAGGGTCTTGAAACTCTTTACGTTGACCAGAACAAGCTTACCACTCTTGAAGGTCTCAGTGACGTAACCTCTCTTAAGACCCTCTATGCAAGCGGTAACCCCCTCACCAGCCTTAACGGTATCGAAGGCAACAAGAACACTCTTGAAACCCTTTCCATCGCCGGCTGTGTAGACGAAGAAAAGCTTACCGATGAAGACGTTTCCATGGACGAAGAGGACAGAAAGGAAGCGGATAAGGAAGCAAGAACCCTTACCGATATATCTGCCCTTGCAGGCTTTACAAAGCTTAAGACCTTTAACCTTTCTGAAAATAAGATAGAAAACATTGACGTTCTTGCGGATATGGAAAGCCTCACCTCCGCAACCCTTTCCGATAACCTTATTACCAAGCTTCCCGAAAGCCTCAAGAAACTTGATAAGGTTACCTCCTTCACCGCAGATAACAACAAGATAGAATCAATCGCAGGTATTAAGGACCTTGCGGCCCTTACCACCCTCACCATTAACGACAACGCGCTTGAATCTCTTAAGGGTGTTGGCTCTCTCAAGAAGCTTACCACTCTTGACGCTTCCGCAAACAAGATAAGCGATCTTGGCGACCTTGGCGGCGCAACTGCCATCACCTCTCTTACTCTTAACGACAACAAGATAAGCGACGTTAAGGAAGTAGGCAAGCTTACCAAGCTTACCACCCTTAATCTTGCAAAGAACGAGCTTAGCGACCTTTCCGGTCTCGGCACCAAGCTTTCCGCTGTTACCTCTGTTGACTTCTCTGACAACAAGGGTATCACCACTCTTGAAGACTTTGCAAAGGCGTTCAATGCTGAAACGCTTACCTCTATCAACCTTTCCATCAATCCTGACGAAGAGCCTGAAGACGGCAAGACTCCTGACGTTACCAACAAGAACATCAAGGATTGGAAGCCTATCACCAAGTTCCTTAAGGCTACCTTCACCGGTATCCCTGCTGACGTTCAGAAGGAAATAGACGAGCTTAAGAAGAAGGAAGAGGACAAGAAGGAAGAGGATAAGAAGGACGAAAGCAAGGACGATACCAGCAAGGACGAGAGCAAGGTTGAATCCAAGGAAGAAAGCAAGGTTGAATCCTCTGAGGCTTCCACTGCTGACTCCTCCGACGTTACTTCCGAAGAAAGTTCCGAAGCAAGCGCTGAATAAGCGACTAATATAATATCAACGGCAAAAACTAATTAAAATAATAAAGCTTGCCGACACGGGTTGTCGGCAAGCAATTTTATAGGAGAATTATTATGAGCAAACTTAAATGCGGCATCATCGGCGCAACCGGTATGGTTGGCCAAAGATTTATCACCCTTCTTGCAGACCACCCTTATTTTGAGATAGCAGTTCTTGCGGCAAGCGCAAGCAGTGCCGGTAAGACCTATGGGGAAGCAGTTGGCTCCCGTTGGAAGCTGGCTCAGCCCATGCCCGAAAAGGTTCGCGACATGGTTGTTATGGACGCCTCCAAGGTAGAGGAAGTAAGCGCCCTTGTTGACTTCGTGTTCTGCGCGGTTAACATGGATAAGGCGGCTATCCTTGAGCTTGAGGATGCATACGCAAAAGCAGAGACCCCCGTTGTTTCCAACAACTCCGCTAACCGTTGGACCGAGGACGTTCCCATGGTAGTTCCCGAAATCAACGCGGCTCACTTTGACGTTATCGAAGCACAGAAGAAACGCCTTGGCACAAAGCGCGGCTTTATCGCTGTTAAGCCCAACTGTTCTATCCAAAGCTTCGTTCCAGCTGTTACTCCTCTCTTGAAGTTCGGCGTTGACAAGATCACCGTTACCACCTTCCAGGCTATCTCCGGCGCAGGTAAGACCTTTACCGATTGGCCCGAAATGATCGACAACGTTATCCCTTACATCGGCGGCGAAGAGCAGAAGACCGAAAAAGAGCCCCTTAAGATCTGGGGTAAGGTAGAAGACGGCAGCATCGTTACCGCTACCGATCCTCTTATCACTGCTCAGTGCATCCGCGTTCCCGTTTCCGACGGTCACCTTGCGGCAGTTTATATCTCCTTCAAGGGTGAAAAGCCCTCTAAGGAAGAAATACTTGATATATGGAAGAACTTTAAGGGCGAGCCTCAGGAGCTTGAGCTTCCCAGCGCACCCAAGCAGTTTATCACCTATTTTGAAGAAGACAACCGTCCTCAGACCGGCGTTGACCGCACCATCGAAGGCGGTATGGGCATCTCCGTAGGCAGACTTCGTGAGGACACCATGTTCGACTATAAGTTTGTTTGCCTTTCCCACAACACCCTCCGCGGCGCGGCAGGCGGCGCAGTTCTTGAAGCAGAACTTCTTTACAGAAAAGGTTATCTCACTGCCAAGTAAGCAGTATAAAAACATAGGGGCTGTAGGTTTTGCAGCCCCTATTTCTAAAAGGTGAGTTTTATGAAAAATATTCTTTTTATCTGCCACGGCAACATTTGCCGCAGTCCCACGGCAGAGCTTCTATTTAATCATATAGTGGCGGAAAGGCATCTTGACCACCTTTACCATGCAGAGTCTGCCGCCGTTTCCTCGGAAACTATAAGCCGTAGCGGTTTGGGCAGCCCCGTGTACCCCAACTGCCGCGTTTTGCTTGAGGCAGAGGGTATAGACTGCTCTGCAAAACGTTCCGTACAACTTAAAAAAGAGGACTACGATAAGTATGACCTTCTTATTGTAATGGACGAGGACAACTATCTCAGAGCCATCACCATCCTCGGCGGCGACGAGAAGGGCAAGGTAAAACGCCTTGCTGAGTACATAGGAGGCACCGAGATAGCCGACCCTTGGTATACCCGCGACTTTGATAAGGCGATAAAGGATATAAGGGCAGGTGTAACAGCCCTTCTAGAGACCCTTTAGAGCAGAGGTGGCGGTATGTATTTTGAAGATATCAAGCACGGTATGACGGTGGAGATAGCCCCTGCCGTTATAGAAAAAGAAAAGATGCTATCCTTTGCACGCACTTACGACAACATTCCCCTTCATACCGACGAGGAATATGCAAAAAGCACTCCCTTTGGCAAGCTTATTGCGCCGGGGGTTATGTCCTTTATGTCCGTGTGGGCAAAGTATCTGGAGGTGGATTTTTTCGGCGAGGAACTGCTTGCAGGTAAATCCACTAAGATAGAATGGATAAAGCCCGTGTTTGCCGAAGACGTGCTGACAGGCAGGGCAACGGTTACGGCGTTGGTCGAAAGGAACCTAAAGAACGGACTTGTGGAACTTACGATCGATGCGTATAACCAAAAGGGAGAGCTGGTGCTGCGAGACGTAACCGAGGCGATAGTAAAACGTAAAGCTCTTTGACTTTCCTAACGCCGAAAAATGTATAAGACATCAAATATAGCCCGCCCTTGGTTTAAAACCAAGAGCGGGCTTTGCTATACTTTTATTGTCTGCGGGAGGTATAAGAAAATTTTAATACCAAGAAATTGCAACGTCGTGGGTTATACTTGCGCCGGAATCCATTCTTGTAACAACTACAGTATAGGTGCCGCCTTGGGTAACGGCAAACTGCAAAAGATACGGAGTTTGTATACATAAAAGTCTTTTCATTGATTATACCTCCATTGTGTTTTTAACTTGTTTCTAAAAATTTGTTATCTGCTGTACGTTTTATCCGATAAGATTTCAATAATGCATAAAAGCCCAGTGCCCGTCTGGGGTTTTAAAACTTAATACACCAAAGATATAGTCTGCTGCGGAGTATCCTTCGGGCAGTAAATAAATAGCACCCCCCGTTGCGTTCTCAGGAAATTCCGCCCCGTGTTCGTAATGCGCCTCAAAATATTCATTCATGGTGTTTTCAAAGTTTAAAAGAGTTTCTCCTTTAACGTAACCAACGTAGACTGCGCCGGTACAGACGCGGCCGTCAAAATCGGTTTCGGGAGGAAGTGGCCATTGAAGCTCCAGTCCTGTTATGCCGTATTCTTCCAACAGTGCCATTTCTTTGTTTACTCTATCTTGTTGGTAGGCTAAATGTTTTTCAAAGGTATGGGTGCCATTAGAATAATCTTCAGGATAGTATTCCCAGCAAGATTTTTCCATCCTCTCAGCCGTGGAATATAAGCTGATCATCACGTAATACATAGAATCAAGCCCGTTTTCGATCAGGTAAGCCTCACCTATACATTTTAAATAATCAGCGTCGCTCCAACGCTCATCCTCTAATGATGCTTTGCCTCCGATAACTGTTGTGGCATTGGGTGCGTAAACTATTTTCACGCCTTCGGGAGGGATAAGGCGGCTTTCGTTATTTTCGCTTTCTTCACTCTCCTTTCCGTTATCGTCCTTTTCTGCCGAGTTTTCCGTGGTCTCCACCTCGCTTTCTTCGGTTTTAGTATCGTCTATCAGTACGCCTATGCCGTTTATATTACCGTTTTTTATGAAGTGTGGCATTGCGACAAGGATTGCCATAATCAGT
>JAFQKR010000025.1 GCA_017396825.1 Clostridia bacterium | reverse complement strand
ATATGCTGCGGCACCGGTGACGATGCCATAAGCCTTGAAGATGAACAAGTTAAGAGGATTATAGACAGCTATACCGTTAAAGCCTCCGCTGATGAAAGTTCGGAAGCTACCGACGGTGAAAGTTCCGAGCAGTAAAAGATGCGCTTTTTCAAGATGCGCTTCTTTAAGAAGCAAGCGAACACAGACGACGTTGACGGTGGTGTAAGAAAACGCTTTGACAGCAATGCGCCGAAAACCATAAACTGCACGAAACCTATAGCTTTCGAATGCATATTTTCCACTTTGACCTTGATTGATGAAGACGAATTGGAAAGAAGTGTATTCACCTTAAAAGCTGAGATTACAAACGGCATTGTGAAGGCAAGCTATAAAAGCCGCAACGAAGGCTTTGCGTTTACTGCCCTTCCCTCTTTTATGGAGGAGTTGCAAACCGTTATTGCGGACTATGATTTCGCACAGTTTAACGGTATTACTTACCACGTCAGCGGATTGCCCGACATGTTTGGCTCGTCCGTTTCGGTCAGCTACGAAAGCGGCGAGCACATATACTCCGCCAACAACCAGGATTGCTTTATTCCTGTGGAGGCGATGAAAAAACTCATGGAGCTTTACAAAAAATATAACGTGTAAATCACGACAAAAAGAATGCGTTGGCAGCACAAGTCGCCAACGCATTCTTTTTGCCGGGGTCCCCACGAAGTCGTCAGACTTCATGGGGTGATTATAAAAATCTCCTCAAACAGCTTTCGTATATCTTGTGGTGAATATGCTTATAAAGCCTTCGTCGTCCGACGCCTTCACCCAAGAGTCTGCTTTTTCACCGAACAATTCCCCTTCTATACCGGTATCATACCAAAACTCGCCGTTGCGTTCCTCCCACTTAATAGGAGAATCGGTCATCATTCCGTCTACGAGCTTTATCTCGCCCGCGCTTACGGCTTCGTCAACTTCCTCCTGCGTTACACCTTCGGGGATAGGCATAAGCATATACATATTGCCGTCATCGCAAATTTTAAGTTGCGAACCTATCATGCTTTTTCTTTCTTTTATCTCATTTTGAACTTCGTCTTCGTCCGTTTCGTCGATATAAGGCATAGGCGCTTTAAGATATTCTTCTGCGGAAAGATAAACAAAATTATCGTTTTCATCCGTACTTGCAATGGAATGAAAAACCCATTTCCCAACGTAACTCATAATAAAACCTTCCTTTCAAATACGACTGTCACACCAACCATGCGTACTATTGACAAATCTTAAAAATTGTGATAGAATTCAGTTTACCATCTTTAATAGGATTAACCAAATTGTACACATAACCACCCCTTTTGTCACCACCCTTTTCATTGTTTTTGGTGTGGTAACATCTGTTTTTTAGTGTGGGTAGTGTGGTTTTATTCAAATTGACATCGAAAGGAGGCAGTAAATGAAAAAGTTACTTGCGTATGGGGGATTAGCTTCCCTTATTTTTGTTCTTTCAGGTTGTAACGCTATTGATAACAAAACTGCCAGTCTTTCATCGGTGTACATCATTACCTCGGCAATAGCTCTTTTAGTACTTCTAGGCTACTGCTTTATGGCAAAAAAGAGAGAGATTTGGTATTTGTTGCTGTTCTCCTCGGTTTTGATAGTTAATGCGGGGTACGCCTGGCTTTCGGTTTCCTCTACACTGGGTACAGCGCTTATTGCCAACAGGGTTGCGTATCTCGGCTCGGTATTTTTACCGTTTTCTATGTTTATGATAACCCTCGACACGGCAAGAATAAAATACAGCCGTCTTGTTGTTGCAACGCTTTTGGGCATCAGCGGTATAATTTTCTTGATTGCCGCAAGCCCCGGCTATCTTGATATATATTACAAGGAAGTACATCTCAGTACGGTTGACGGTGTTTCAACCCTTGTAAAGGTTTACGGTCCTCTGCACTTTATTTAT
>JAFQKR010000024.1 GCA_017396825.1 Clostridia bacterium | reverse complement strand
TTGGCAGGGATAGCTGGATTCGAACCAGCGAGATGACGGAGTCAAAGTCCGTTGCCTTACCGCTTGGCTATATCCCTACGTGCTTAGTTATTATACCCATTTTTACTCCTCTTGTCAAGTAAAATTTATCCTGTTGACAAAGGAGTAAAACTTTGGTATAATCTTTGTTAGAGGTGATAAAATTGAAGGCTAAATTCCTCGGTTTTTTGGGCACTTTTCTTATATTTTGCATCATTTCATCTTGTATAATAACTGCAACAGCGTCAGGCGGGCCTACCTATCTTGCCAAAATTACTTCCATAACGGCGCTTTATGACGAGCATCTTGAAAGGGTGGAGTTTGCCTTTGAAACCACGGGCACCCTTTATCACGAGCAAAGTTTTACCGTGTCTGTAACCTGCTCTGCCCTGGAGGAGGGCAAGTGGGTGGCAAACACTCTTATAAGCACTTCCTTTTTCGGCTTTGACGGTTGCGTTATAAGGGGCAACGTTGTCGAGGGTGAGGTCAGCCTTAGCAAATCCCTTTTTACTGACCCCCGATATAAGGATTTTCTCCTTACCGTTAAGGGCGAGAGGGTGGATATGGGCGACATGGTAGAGGGCGACTACTATGACCTTGATGCCAAGTCCGAGCTTATAACGATCAAGCCCGAGCCTACGGGTGACTTTTTTGAGCTTGGGGCAAAGGTAAGCGCTCCCAAAATTGCAACGGGCGGCGGCTTTTCCTACAAGGTGTATCCTGAAAAGATAACCAGAAACCTGTCCGGCGGTCTTAGCCATTTTGAGTTTACTTTAAACTACGACCCCTCCGTTATGCGCCTTGAAAAGGTGGAATATTACTGTCCCAGAGGGACAAAGTGGGCCATTAAGAACTATGGCTTTGTAGATATGGGCTACAGTGTAAGCCTTGAGGGCGAGGGAGTGAAGGACGATGCAGAGGTTTACGTGGTGTTCCATTTTGTAAGCCTTGCGCCGACAAAGAATACCGAGCTTTACGCTTTGGACGTAGGCGGCGGTGATTCCTACGGTCACAACTATAAGGCGCCGACCTACGTTCTGTTGCCTGAAAGCCCTATTGTTGAGGATACAGCCCTTGGCGACCTTAACGCTGACGACTGCATGGACAGCCTTGATGCGGCTATTGCTCTTAAATACGACGCAGGGCTTCTTTCTGCGGCGGCAAACAGCGGCGACGTTAACGCAGACGGCTATATCGACAGCCTTGACGCGGCGATCATCCTTAAATACGACGCAGGGCTTCTTGACAGCATAGGATGAATATGAAAAAATCAATTGATCTATTGCTTACAAAGCAGAACCATACCGATAGCATTATGGCGTATAGGTGCGAGGACGGCTTCCGTTTGGTATCCCTTAACGATGCCTTTACCGATGAGGTCGAGGAGGTGCTGTCGGAGGAGGAATGCACCGACGAGCTTCTCAAAAGGCTTGGGTTAAGTTACAAGTTTTTACCCTTTAACCTTATAGAGGACGTTGCCTACGACGAAACGGGCTGTGGTGAGGTTGTTATCAGCACCCGTGACAAGCGTTACCGCTATATTTCTATCGGTGACTATGAGGACGGGCATATAGACCTGTTTTTTGAGGGCGTTCCGCGCAAAGAGCTTCCCAAAAGAAAGCAAAGGGTTAAGGAGGATTGGCGGAAAGAAAAACAAAACCCCGCAGTGGTTAAGTACCTTAAATACGCAAACGCGGCGATAAACGTAGTATGCTTTGTTTGCTTGTTTTTCCAGATAGGCATCGGCAGCGGTTGGGTTTCCTTGCTTTGTGCCTTGCTTTTTGTTGGTGCAGTGGTGCTTTGCGTTGCACTGCCGCAGTACTTTTCCTTTATGGACAAAAGGACCAGAAGGAATTACGGCTACACCACCTACGCGGTAGACCTTTGTTTTCCCGTCATAGGAAGCGGTGTTGCCCTTAGCCTGGGCTTTTTAAGAGCTTTTACCGTTATAAATACGTCAGGCTACCTTTGGCTTCTTATTATAGCGGCCGCCGCCACTGCATCCTTTATCCTCGTTATGCACATGCTGTGCAGAGATTTTAAGGAGCATTTCGGTGCGGTTTTTGGCATCCTTTGGATATCGGTGTTCTTATTTTTCGGTGCGGCGGGATACATAAACCACTACGCCAACATCGGTAAGGAATACGAGCCCTGTCCCGTGATAGCCCTTGAGCAAAGCCCTTCCTCCAGAAACGTTACCTATTATTGCTTTGTAGAGCTTCCCAACGGTCGCATGGAGTGGCTTGGTGTAAGTTACGACGTGTACCGCGAGCTTTCAGAGGGAGATACCGTGTACGTTTGTTCCGGATACGGTGCTTTGGGTGTAGAGTACGCCCATCTAAGGCTTGATTGACGTTAAATTAAATAACAAAACCGCCGACGGTACTTGACATCGGCGGTTTTTTGTTTTACTATATTAAGGTGCAGCCGTCCCTTTGCCGTTTTGGTAAAGTCCTTTGCTATTCACTTCCTTTTGCAAAGCGGCGGCGGCTCATTTTACTGTATTATCTTATGCCGATGGTCACCTTTAGGTGTTTTCGGCACCGAAAGGTATGGTGTTTATTTTATGCAAACCAAGCCCCTTTTGCTTGCACCGTCGCTTTTAGCGGTGGATTTTTCTGCTATCGGCGAAAAGATTGAAATTCTTGAAAAGGCCTCGGTGCCGTGGCTGCACCTTGACGTTATGGACGGCGCCTTCGTGCCCAACATCTCCTTCGGTCAGCCGCTTATCAAAAGTCTTCGCAAAAAGACGGATATGTTCTTTGACGTGCATCTTATGATAAACGAGCCCTGCCGTTACCTTGAGAGTTTTAAGGACGCAGGCGCAGACCTTATCTGCATCCACGTTGAGGCTACCAAGGATGCGGAGGCAGACCTTAAGGCGATAAAGGCGCTGGGTGCCCGTTGCGGCGTGGCAATAAAGCCCGCTACCCCCGTTTCCGCCATAAAGCATCTTTTGCCGCTTTTAGACTTGGCGTTGGTTATGAGCGTTGAGCCGGGCTTTGGCGGTCAGAAGTTCATGCCCGTTGCGGTGGATAAGATAAAGGAGCTTGCTGCCCTTCGAGACGATATGGGGCTTGATTTTCATATAGAGGTAGACGGCGGCATCGGTGCAGATAACGCCCGTCTGGTGTATGAGGCAGGGGCTGATGTCCTTGTGGCAGGCAGCAGCGTTTTAGGCAAAGAGGATATAGCGGCGGCAGCGGCGGCTATAACGGAAAGTGTTAAATAAGGAGAAAAGTAATGGCAAACAGAGACGAAAAGTATCAGGCTTTATTGGAGCAAAGACGTAAACTGCGCGAGGCAGAGGAAGCCGCAAAGCGCGCAGCAAAGAAGAAAAAGACACTCAATATTATATTGGTTGCGGTAGCGGCGGTGCTTATCGTTGCCTTGGCGGTGCTTCTTATACTTCGTCCTTGGCAGGAGAAAACGTTTACAACCTCAACCGACGGTAATAACAGTTCTACCGTTTCCGACGTATCCGACCCTTGGGCAGATTGGGAATTCAAGCACGATATGACCAAGAAGTACCACGTGGCAATGGAAGTAAAGGACTACGGCACCATCAAGCTGGAGCTTGACCCCACTTACACTCCTATCACCGTTGATAATTTCCTTTGTCTTGTAGAAGAAGGCTTTTATGACGGCCTTACCTTCCACCGCATTGACAAGGACTTTATGATACAAGGCGGCGACCCCAACCATAACGGTACCGGCGGCAGCAGCGTTAAGATCAAGGGCGAGTTCAAGGCAAACGGCGTAGAGAACCCTCTCTCCCATAAGCGCGGCGTTATCTCAATGGCACGTGCCTCCTATCCTTTGGACAGCGCCTCCAGCCAGTTCTTTATAGTACACGGTGACAGTACCTCCCTTGACGGTCAGTACGCTTCCTTCGGCGTTGTTACCGAGGGCATGGACGTTGTAGACGCTATTGCGGCGTTAAGCGAGAACGAAGCGGTGCTTCCTTTTGAGGAACAGCCCGTTATAACCAAGATAACCATATTGGATTAAAGTCAAGAGGATGTAAAAAACTTCGGTTTTTTACATCCCCTTTTGTTTTTATTGTAACGTTTTTCTGCTGTCAACTTACAATACGGCATAAGGGAGACGCCTTACCGTCTGTAATATAAGTGAACCGTTTAATTGTAGGGGTCATTCACGAATGACCCGTTACTAGACTCGTAAGGACGGCGTTTCTGCCGTTTGGTTGCCACGTGCCTTTATACAATTTTAGTTGAAGTACACAAAAAACATTGTAAACTGAAACGTTTTAGGCACTATTTATAGTATATAGGGTAGGAAATCAAGCCATTTTGCACAAAAAACACAAAAAGGTATTGAACTATTATAAAAAAGTGATATAATAAACCATATATAACTATGGGTAATTGTCTCATTCCGGTCAGGGGGTTTATATAATGAAAAAAACCAGATTTACAGCTATTTTTCTTTGCGTAACAACGCTGTTTTCTCTTTTTGCAGGGGGCGTTTATGCAGAGGAAGGCGTTACGTATATTGATGAGACCACCCTCGTTATTGAGGACGGTAAGGTGGTAAGCGGCGACAAAAGCCTTGTTGACAAGGGCATAGTTGTTATCGGCGACTCAAGCGAGTCTCCCGAGGAAACCCCCGTTTTTATAGACGACGAGTGCAAGCCCGACCTTGTAACCTCTCCCTATGGCTCTGCGGGTGAAAAAGCAGAGACCGACCT
>JAFQKR010000023.1 GCA_017396825.1 Clostridia bacterium | reverse complement strand
TCTTTGATTTTTTCTATTTTTTCGTTCAAAACGAACCTCGGCTCACAGTACTTAGTACAGTTTTCGCCTCGGTTCGTCTTGTCTGCACTCTTTCTCAGCACTCTGCCAGCTTGATGACAAGGTTTGTCATCAAGCTGAAACCGCATATTGCGGTTTTTTCTTTAACTATGGAACTTTTCTGTCCTTTATGGAACTTTTCTGTCCTTTATGGAACTTTTCTGTCCTTTATGGAACTTTTCTGTCCTTAATCTCTGCCTGCGGCAATATATTTGCGAACTATGCGATACACAAACATACCGAAAACTATCACCATATAGGCTATCAGCAAATAAAACGCCCACTTGTATATCTTAACCATATAATCGCTTGTAAGGGCATTCTTTACCTTGTCCACCATGGAAAGGGCGGCGCTTTCGGCAACGCCGTCGTTGGTAACAAGGGCAGTCTGACCCACCTGCTCACCCTTGAGGTACACGTACACCGTGCCTACCTCCTGACCCTCCACTACGGGGGCGCTGAGAGAAAGTCCCGATATATCAGTATACACCACGGAGATGTCCTTTTCGGGGTCAATATCCTTGGTAACCAAAAGCTCTATCTTTTCCTTGGGCACTATGGTAACGCTGTCCTGACCCTTGCCGGCCTTAACGGGAACGGTTGCAACGGCGGTGAAGGGAGATACCACCGTAAGATACCGGAACGCCTTGACAGCCCAAGGCAGGAAGGCGTGTATGGTCTTGTAAGCACTTATCTCCGCCGCATAGGACTTTGACCCATCCTCGGTGGGGGCAGAGCCGGTTGCGGTGGTGTTAACACACACGAAAACGTAGGAAAGCCCTCCGCTTTCCGCAGTGGTAACCACGCAGTAATTATCAGGCCCCTGAAGGTAGCCCACGGTCATACCCTTAACGTTTTCAAGGGTGTAGCCCTTAAGGTTGTAGCTGCTTTTAAGGGCGTTTTTCGTGTATATCTGGTTAGAGCCGGTGCTTAAATAATAACTTGCCTTGTCGGAGATGGCGTAAAGCTCGGAATTCTCGCAGATCGCCGCGGCGATAATGGCAATATCCTCCGCCGTGGTCTTGCTTTGGGGGTCGGAAACGCCCGTGCAATTGGTAAAATTGGTGCCTGTGCAGCCAAGCTCCGACGCCCTTTGGTTCATAAGGGCAACAAAGTCGTTAAGGTGTCCCCTCTCCTTGGTGGAGGCGCTTGCTGCCGAGGCGTAGTCGTGGGAGTAGTCGGTGCTTTCTCCTGCTTTGTGGCGCATTGCCGCAACCGCAAGGCTAAGGCAAGCATCGGTAGCGGAGCTGACCAGCGCCGCAGAAAGCAGATCCTCCGCAGTAAGTGCATCGTTTGCCTCGGAATACTTAAAGCCTATATAGCTTCCGCTGCCTCTCAGCGCGGCATCGCTGGCGCAGAAGGGCACGCTTATCTTAACGCTTTTGCTTTCAAGACACTCGTAAGCCACAAGAGCAGTCATAAGCCTTGCCGCAACACCTGCCTGAAAGGAACGGGAGGGGGCGGATTTTATATTAAGGTTGTTGCCCGAATTAAGGTTTTTTATAACCAGTATATTCTCGGTAACGGGCTCCTCTTCCTCTGCAACGCTTTCTTCGGCAAAGGCGTTAACGCTAAGGAATGCCACCGTTAAAAGAGCCAATACAAATGCGGTTATTCTCTTTATCATTGCGCTTCTCCTTTCGGCGCCTCTACACCCTCCAGCGTCTTTTTTGCGTTGAAGGAGTCCTTGGCTATCTGTGCGGATAGGGCGGTAAGGTTTCCGAACTTAAGCTCCGCCCTTAGTTTTTTGTATAGATAAACCCTTACCTTTTCTCCGTAAAGGGTTCCGTTAAAGCCAAAAATATGGGTCTCGCAGGTGGGGCTTGCTTTGCCGCCCGTAACGGTAGGCCTTACGCCGATGTTGGCAACGCCTCCGTAAACCGTACCCTTAACGTCGCAAAACACTGCGTATACCCCAAAGGAGGGTAGCGCCTTGTCCGACGGCAACGGCTGGTTGATGGTGGGACTGCCGAGAAAGCGGCCGATACGCAGGCCCTCGGTAACGGGAAGCTTAAAGCTGTAAAGACGGCCGAGAAAATCCGCCGCCCTCTCCACGTTGCCCTCTGCAATAAGGGCTCTCAGACGGGTAGAGCTTACCTCCTCGCCGTCGTGAAGCACTGCAGGCATTACGGTAACGCCCACACCTGCCTCGCCAAGAAGCTTCCTTAACAGTTCCGGGGTGCCAACGCCACCCTTCCCAAAGGAAAAGTCGTAGCCGCAAATCAAATGCGCCGCCTTAAACCTGCCGATAAGCACCTCATCCACAAACTCCTCGGGGGAAAGGTCCTTTACCCTTTCAAAATCCTCCGCGTAGTAATAGTCGATACCCGTGGCGGAAAGCTCGTTTATCTTATCCTCGTCGCTTATAACGTATTTAAAAGAAGGGTCAAAAACGGAGCGAGGGTGCTTTTTAAAGGTCCACACCAAGGAGGGCAGACCCATCTCCCTTGCTTTTTCGGCAGTTGCCGCCATCAAAGCACGGTGCCCGATATGAACCCCGTCAAAATTGCCTATCGTTATGACAGACCCGCCTTCAAAGGGCTGTCTGTCTTCCTGTATTATTACCATTATCCGTCCATCCAAACATACATACTGTCCGTAAAAGGTTAAATTCCCTCATTTTGACATTATCACTATATTATTTTTTGCTTATTTTGTCAAGTCAAAGTATAGTTTTTTTGTTTTTTGCCGAAAATATGGGAACAAAGCAAAATTTTTGAAGAAGGTGACGACCATAATGGAAAGGCAGGCAGTGATACTTGCAGGCGGCTACGGCAAAAGGCTTTTTCCTCTTACCGAAGCCCTGCCAAAGCCCTTGCTGCCCATGGGTAACTCCACGGTTTACGGCATAATGGCAGACCGGCTGAGGGCGTCGGGCTTTACCGACGTTTCCGTAACCACCATGTATAAGGCGGAGCAGATAGAGGCGTATCCCCTGAAGGGCATGAGGGTAAGATATTTCAGAGAAAGCGCACCCCTTGGCACGGCAGGCTGTGTTAAAAACGCAGCGGCGGATTTTAAGAACAGCTTTTTGGTGGTCAGCGGCGACACGATTTGTGATTTTGACCTCCGAGGGATAATGGACAAGCACCTTAAGGGAGGCTGTCCCGTAAGCGTGGTTTGCACCAGAGTAAGCCATCCCGGGGAATACGGCACGGTGCTGTGTGAAAACGGGCGCATAACCGCCTTTGCGGAAAAGCCCTCCTGGAAACGCACCCTTACAAGCCTTGTAAGCACGGGCATATACGTTATAGAACCGTCGGTAATAAGCATGATAGGCGACGGAGAGCAGGACTTTGCCCGTGACCTTTTCCCTGCCCTTATGGCATCGGGTGTACCCATAGGCTGTATAGAGGAAAAGGGCTATTGGTGCGACGTGGGCGACGTGGAAAGCTACTACAACGCAGTGTTTCGTATGGCGGGAGGACGAGGAAACGTCACCTTCGGTCAGACGGTGATAGCAGAGGATGCGGTAGCCAAAGGGGTGATAGCCTTTGACGGCGCGGTGATAGAAAGCGGCGCGGCAGTCTACGACAGCATTATATGCGGGAACGCGGTGGTAGGCAACGGCGCCTTTGTAGGCAGCGGCTCGGTAATAGGAGACTCCACGGTAATAGGCGAGGGAGCGTATATATCCGGCGGCACCATTCTTAAAGGCGGACTTACGGTGGAAAAAGGAGCAAGAATTATGAAAAGCATTGTCTTTGGCGAGATAAGAAAACGACACATGGAAAACGGCAGGATAAAGGGCAAGTACGGCAGCTATATAAACGGCTCTCTTTGCCTTTCCTTGGGTAGTGCCCTCAGCTATACCGCAGGAGCAGGCGCCGCCATAGGCGTTATGCACGGAGAAGGGGCAGAAAGCAAGGCCCTTGCCGACAGTATTCTTTGCGGTATACGCCTTTACGGCGGCAGAGCATTGGATCTGGAGGACGGGTTTGAGTCCCTTGCCGCCTTTGCCGCCCCCGAATACGGACTTGCCTTTTCCGTTATAGTAAGGGTGGAGGGCTCCTCTGCCTCGATTTCGGTCTTTGACGGTGACGGTCTGCCCCCCACCCACAAGGAAGAGAGGGCGATAGAGGCGGCAATGCTTCGCCCCGTACCGACGGCTGTCAGCGCAGGAGAGGTATCCCGCCTTGAGAGCGAGGAAAGGGTGAAGTTCCGCTACGCCTCCCGTCTGGTGGATACTACCCCCGACCTTTCGGGACTTTCGCTGTACGTGGGCGAAAAGAACGCCGCCTCGGAGTTTTTGTACTCGGTAGCGGAAAAGAGCGGTGCCTCCGTAAAGTACGGCAAGGGTGCGGAGAGAGATACCTTTTACGTGTCGGAGGACGGATTTTACGCCGAGGGTGTCCTTGCAGGAGGTACCGAGTGCGGCTTTTGGGGGCTTATGGCTCTGGGCGCAATAATGGGCGGCGAGGTGGCTTTACCGCCCCTTACCCCGCGGTTTGTGGAAAACGCGGTGATAAAGGCAGGGGGCAGACCCATATTCTACGGGGAGACGGGCGGCAGAGAACGAGAGGCGGTGTACCGCTGTCTTTGGAGCTACGACGCCAACGCCCTTATACTAAGGGTGCTGTTAGCGGCTAAGGTAACAAAAAAGCCCCTTACGGAGCTTTACCAAAGCATGCCCAAGCAGATAGTGGAGACAAAAACCGTTCGCTGTGACGAGGAAAAAGAGGCGCGCACCATCGAAAGGCTATGCGAAAAGGGCAGCGTGGGCAGATGCGGCGAGGGCGTTCTGCTTAGCTACTCCTCGGGCAGTGTGGTGGTGTTACCCATGGATAAGGGTGCTTTCCGTCTGTTTGCCGAGGCGGTAAGCGTTGAAGCCGCCGAGGACCTATTTTCCAAGACCGAAAGGGAAATAAAAAAAGCAGAAGAATAAGCCTGTCCGCCGTTACGCAACCGTAAAGTCACCCCGTAAGGTATGCCGACCTTACGGGGTGATAATCGTAAAATTAAACTGTTTTGCTTACGCTTGCCCGCTTATCTTGCGGTTACGACCATAGCGCTTTGAGTAAAATCAAGGGCTTTGGTGCCGCCCGTAAAGGAAACCCCGTCACCGTAATA
>JAFQKR010000022.1 GCA_017396825.1 Clostridia bacterium | reverse complement strand
ATAAAAATTTCGGGGAAATTTTCCCCGAAATTTTTCACTTTATAGTAACTATATTTTCTTTTTTCGTGTTCTGTGCCTTTGTCAGCGGTCTGAAATCTCCCTGTGAGGGAGATTTTTTGATTATTCTATTACCGTTACTATGTGCTTAGGTGCCGCTACTGCAAGCCTAAGGTCTGCCGCAAAGGTCTCGCCCGCTATGGTAACGCCGTACTCCCGCAGCTTGCTTCTGCTTGCCTCGTATGCCTTTTCGGGGGTGTTGTTAGTCTCGCTGAGGTGGGCAAGAACTATGCTTCTTGTGCCGCAACGGGCAAGCACGGGTGCAAGGCAGGCACAAGCATCGTTGGAAAGATGCCCCTTCTTGCCTGCAATACGCCTTTTGAGGGTGGCGTTGTAGGGGCCGTTCTCCAGCATAAAAAGGTCGTGGTTGGACTCAATAACCACCGCGTCACAGCCAAACACCGCATCCTGAACCGCATCGCTTATGTGCCCTATATCCGTGGCGTAGCCAAGGGTGGTGTTTCCTGCCTGCAGGCGGTAGCAAAAGGAGCGCACGCTGTCGTGAGGGGTGGGGTAGACGTTTACGCATATATCGCCGATGTGCAGGGTATCACCCGCCTCAACGTTTATCAGCATCTCCTCTGCGTCAGGGCTGTTTACCCCTATGTAGCTCATGCATTTTTCCGAGGTGTAAATGGGTATACCGTATCTCTTTGAGATGACCTGAAGCCCTTTTGTGTGGTCAGAGTGCTCGTGGCTGACCAAAATACCTCTTACAGCAGAAAGGTCACTGCCAAGGGAAAGCAGGGAATCGTTTATAGCCTTTGCCGATGCTCCTGCATCAATAAGAAGCTTGTCGCTTCCGTATTCCACAAAGGAGCAGTTACCCGAGGAGGAGGAGAAAAGGGTGTACGCCTTAAGCCTTTTTTCCATCATCAAAGCTTACATACCCCCGCAGAACGAAGACTTACGGGAATAAGGCTTGCGGCGCCGAAAAGTTCGGAGTTTATTTTTTCAAAATCAGTTTTGTTTGCGGGCTTTACAAAGCAAAGCATTGCGCCGCCAAATCCGCCGCCGTGGATACGGATGCCCGCCGCCACGTCCTTAAGGGCGGTGGTCGCCTCCACTGCGCGGAGGTGCACGTTACCAAGGTTTGAGCGTGAGGATATACCCGACCCGTTTATGGAGTAAAGTGCAAGGTCTGTTTTGCCTGCCCCTGCCATTCTCACGAAAAAGTCAACCCTCTTGTTCTCGTCAAAAAAGTGAAGCGCACGGCGGTAGATACGCTCGCCGTGGCGTTTTTTCAGCACCTCGCCTCTTTCCTTAAACTCCTCCGGGGGCACCTGACCCAGCATATTACAACCGAAAAAGTTTGCCGCCACCGTCATATCATCCACAATGCCCTTGTAAAGAACGGATTTGTTCGCGTGGGTCTCGCCTGTGTTTACTATGTAAAGGAGATAGTCGCCGAAGGAAAGGTTTAATTGCTTTACAATGGGGATAAGTGTGTTAAAACTTATATAACTTGTACCGCCGTAGGAAATGGCAATTTGGTCAAGCATACCGCAGGACTTGCCGTAGCAGTATCTTTCAATATCTGCTGCTATAAGGGCAAGACGCATGGGATCTGCCTTGGTTTCGCTGTGAAACTCGTCGGCTATCTTGGCGCAAAGGAGAGCGTATGCCGCCGAGGAGGCAAGACCGCCTCCCAAGGGTATACGGCTGTTGGTAACGCCTACAAATCCGCCGCCGAAACGTTCTGCCATGCCTCTGGCAAAAGCCGCGGAAGTGCGTTGTTCGTCCTCATGGCGCTCTTTTCCGTCAAGGATAAGGTCCACTTCCTTTTCACCGTAAAGGGCAACCCTCTCTTTGTCGGGTGCCGCAAGTGCCATAATGTCCTCTTTTATGGCGGCGGCAAGGGCTCTGCCCCCTGCGTGGTCGGTGTGGTTGCCGAGAAGCTCCACCCTTGCAGGGGAGGAAAACAGTTCTGCGCCCTCTCTGTCGCCAAAGCGCTTTTCAAACTCCCTGCACAAAACAAGGGCTCTCTCCCTTGCTCTGTCCACACTGTCGTATAGCTCTGCAAAGCGGCTGTCATAGCCGCCGTTTTTTATTTTTTCGTTAAGCACGCTAAGTGTCATAGCATCCTCCTTGCAACCCGCTCTGCCGCCGCAAACAGGTCGCTTTCGCATCTCGCCTTTATTTGGTCCATGGTAAGCCCGTCGGGGGCAGACTGCTCTACGCAGAAAAAGCCCGCGTCCTCGGCCTCCTTTTCCGTAAGCCGTATACAGCCGCCGATGATGGCAACCCTCTTGCCCCTTGCGCGGGCAGCAATTGCGGTGGGCAGCTTTCCGTGCAGGCTTTGGCTGTCAAAGCAGCCCTCGCCCGTGATGATAAGGTCAGCATCCGTCGCATGGGTCTCAAAATTACATGCGTCAAGAAGCAGGTCTGCACCGGGGGTAAGGATTGCGTTTAAGAATATCAAAAGCCCGCCGCCGAGACCGCCTGCGGCACCACCGCCCGGCACGCTTAGCATATCCATCCCAAGGTCACGCTTTACCACCTCCGCAAGGTGACGGAGGTTTCTGTCAAGTATTTTAACAGCCGCCTCACTTGCACCCTTCTGACGGCTGAACACCTCCGCCGCGCCCGTAGGGCCGCAAAGGGGGTTGTCCACGTCGCAGGCGACAAGCACCTCCATACCGTCAAGACGTCTGTCAAGACCGCTCATATCTATGCTGTCCAAGGCGTAAAGCCCTGCGCCCGTAGGTGCAATGCTTCTACCCGCTTTATCAAGAAAACGCACGCCCAGGGCAGATGCCATGCCCACGCCGCCGTCGTTGGTAGCACTGCCGCCAATGCCGATGATAATGCGGCGACAGCCTGCGTCAAGAGCCGCCTTTATAAGCTGACCCGTGCCGTATGTATCGGTGTAAAGGGGAGAGGAGCCCTCGGCAGCAAGGATAAGACCGCTGGCGGTTGCCATTTCTATAACTGCGGTGCCATCCTCCAACAGCGCAAAGGGGGCGTTTACCTCCTGCCCGTTGGGGCCCTTAACCTTGGCGTAAAGCTTTTTTCCGCCTACGTTGTCCAAATAAGCGTCCACGGTGCCGTCACCGCCGTCTGCGGCGGTAAGGCGTAAAACAGAGCAAAAAGGCATAACCGAAATTATGCCTTTGCTTATTATTTCACCTGCTTGCTTGGCAGTCAACGTACCTTTAAATTTATCGGGTATAACAATAACCTTCATAAAAGTACCGTCCAATAATTTATTTTGCAGTGTCAAGCCTGAACTTGATTGTGTGATATCCGCTTTCCTCGCCACGGCGGCCCAGACGGTAGAATTTAAGGGTAACCTCTGCCCCTGCCTTACTATCCGTTATGAGCTCCTTAAGTTCTTCGATAGTAGTAATCTTGGTGCCGTTGAATTCGGTTATAACGTCGTAAATGCTAAGACCTGCCTCGTAAACAGCAGTACCGCGGCTTACGTTAACCACAACAACGCCGTCGGGGCAGTCATCCCCAAGATCAAGCTGGTCACGGATGCTGTCGGTAACGGTGTAGCCGGAAACCCCAAGCTGAGCCGTGCCGGAAACAAAGCTGTCACCGCCGTTAACCACCTTACCGTGCTGGATAAGGCTGTTTATAATATAGCTTGCCTCGGTGGAGGGAAGCGCAAAGCCGATGCCCTCGTAGTCCTGCATAAGCTTCATTGCGTTAATGCCTATAACCTGACCTGCCATGTTGATAAGGGGACCGCCGCTGTTGCCGGGGTTGAGGGTAGCGGTGGTTTGGATAACGGTCATGGTCTTAACCACGGTGCCGTAATCGTTGGTCATCTGTATATCACGGTTAAGGCCGGAAATAATGCCGTAGGACATGGTGTTTTGAAGCACCTCTGCGGAGGGGGTGCCTATGGCAACCACGGTCTGACCTACCTTCAGTTCCTTGCTGTCACCCATGGGAATGGGCTTAACGTCGGTTCTTTCGGTGCGTAGCACTGCAATGTCGGTAAGCTCGTCAGAGCCGAGAAGGGTTGCCTTGTAAAGCTCGCCGTCGTTGTATTTGACCTCAATTTCCGTTGCGCCGTCAACAACGTGGTGGTTGGTAACTATATAAAAGCCCTTTTTGCCGTCCTTGCTGCCCTCAATGATAAAGCCGCTGCCAAGGCTTTGACCCGTTTGTGGGTAAAAGCCCGTGTTTATTTCCACGGTACAAAGAATGGTAACGCAACTGTCAGCACAGCTTTCGTATACCGCTACAAGGTCGTCGTAGGTCTCGCCGGGGAGGGGGTTGATGGGAACTATCTCGGGAACGGAAAGGACTTCCTCCTCTTCCTTATTGTCATCGTCGTCCCCTGCTAAAACGCCGCCCTTGCTTTCGTCGGGCACGCGGGAGACTGTTTCGCCATCGTCAACGTCTACATCCGCAACCAGCTTGGGCACCACCAAAACGGCGAAGATCGTAATACAAGCAGTCAGTATAACTGCAAGCACTATGCCCAGTATCATACTGCCATTGCCGCGTTTCTTGGGCGTAGGGACGTTGTAGGGAGTGTTGTACGGTGTGTTATAAGGAACGTTGTAGGGGGGCTGATTAGGGTCGGGAACAAACACCTTTGTTCCGTCGGGGTAGTATACAAACCTGCCTGCAGGGGGCACCTGAGGCTGATACACAGGAGGCTCCTCCTTTGTCGTTGCCTGCTCAGCGGTGTTTTCCGTTTGCGCGGCGGGTAACTGCTCCTCAATCTTCTGTTCCGTAACGTTTTCCGGCATTGGCGCCGTAGCCGTTTCAGGGTTAAGGTTTTCTTCGTTTGTTATATTTCTGTCTTCCATAGACTGCTCCTTTCAAACAAAAAACGTATTGTTTGATGGTATAATATAGCCCATCGCTTAAAAACAACTGAATTTGCTTTTTATTTTGCGATAGGAAGTGCAAAGAAAAAGACTATATCCTCTCCGTCCTTTTCTGCCTTAAGGATACTGCTGTGAAGGGCAAGTATCTCCTTTGCGATATAAAGCCCAAGCCCGGTGCCCTTTTCTTCGGTATCACCGCGGTAGTACCGCCCGAATAGCAACGGAAGCTCGTCTGCCTTAAGGTCGGGAGCAGCGTTCCTTATGCTTACGTGTACTGCACCGTCCTTTTCTTTTATCAAAATGCCAAGACTGCCACCGACGGGGGAGTACTTAACGGCGTTTTCCAAAAGATTGTAAAGCGCCTCGGTCAAAAGCCCCCGATCAGCTTCTACACAAAGCTCATCACCTGCAAAGTCTACCCTAAGCCTTTTATCCTCCACCGTCTTTTCCATGCCGATAAGAGTAAGACGAAGGGCTTCTGCAAGGTTGAACACAGAGGGAGCAAGTTTTTTTGCGGAAAGCTTTTCGGCTGTAAGCAGTCTGCTTACTATTCCGCCAAGCCGTTCCGACTCCCCTTGGATAAAGGCGAGATATTTGGGAAAATCCTCTGTGGGAACGGTTCCGTCCAGCATTGCCGTAGCAAAGCCGTGGATAGCGGTAAGGGGAGCGCGCAGGTCGTGAACCAAGTCAAAAGTGTTATGGTTGGCCGATTTTTGGCTTTTGCTCATATTACCGCCTCCTTTTGCCTATTATACCCCGAAATAAACGAAAATTCAAGACAAAATTAAAAACTCCGTCTCTTTTGTTGAGACGAAGCTTTTAATTAAATTACTTTTTAAAGGGTTTCAGTACTTTATCCAAAAGAGGGATAACGGGGGAGGCGGCAATTGCCAAAGCACCGTCGGGCCCCAGATAAGTAATGTTATACACGAAGGAGTATGTCCACATCCCAACGGTCTGAACGTAGTCGTTCCACTCGCCTGCCTTGGTTATCTCGTACCAAACTACGGCGCCGCCGAGGAAATGGCACCCAAAGCGGAGCAGTGTAGCAAGCAAAACGCCCAAAACCGCCGAAACGGTCTTTGCCTTTGCGCTACCGTCTTTTTTGTAAAACAGCCCTGCAAGACCCAGAAGGGTAAAGGGCACAAGGTAGTCAAGGGCGATACAGCCCACTATCCCCGCGGTGGTGGGTACGTAGGCAAGGTTTCCGCTGCCTTGCCAAAGCTGTATAAGGGAGTAGACGAAGCCGCAGGCAACACCCCGCGCTACGCCGAAGCGGAAGGATATAAACATAATGGGAAGGGTGGAAAGCAAGGTAACAGAGCCGCCAAGGGGGGCTTGATACAGCTTAACAAAGGACAGCGCCGTTGCCAGCGCAAGCATAAGGGCGCATTCCGTAAGCGCCAAGAGTTTTTGTTTTTGGTTCATAATAACTCCTTTCTCCGTACCCAGCGAAAGCAGGACAACATCCATTGCTTATGCAACGGGGATCCCAAGCGTTACGCAAAAAAGGCTTGTATAAGATTAAACCTATACAAGCCTAAGCCAGCAAAAGAACGCTGTATTTTCCTACGTCGGCATTATCCGTACAGGTACAATGGGTATGATCTCAGCCGAGCGCAACCAAAAACGCCCAGCACCCCAAATTAAATTATTTTCCGAAGGAAGCCGTGCACTGCTCCCTAACAGTGTACCCATTATAGCACCCTTTATGCGTGTTGTCAACAAAAAAACACAACGATTGCAGATATTAATTTTTTACCGTTCCGACTGTTTTTACAGTCTTTGTCGGCTTTAATTTAAAAATACAAAGTCCTCTGTCTTGGGTACGGCAATCTCAACGCCTTCGCCGGTCTTTACTACCTTCAGCTCGTAGCTTATATCAAACTCGTGCATAAGCTCCTTTTCCGGGGTATGGTAGTTAGGGTAGTAGGGCGGGGTGTCGTAAAGCACCGCCCTTGCCGTAAGCTTAAAGCTTTTAAGTCCGTCGTCGCCTACCACGTAGACCACCTCTGTATCCTTAAAGGAAGTCCTTGCCTTGTTGGGCTTCTTCAGCCCGCAGGAGGAGTAAAAGGTCTCGCCAAAAAGGGCCTCAAGCAGACTCTTGTCCGTGTCTACCTTCAGTGTGTATTTTATTCCCGCGCCGGTGCTTGCTGTTTTACCGCTTTCAGCGTTTTCTGCAGTGGGCACGTTGGCGCACATGAACTGACCCAGCAGTGTCTCCTTATCCATAACCAGATAGTACTTGCTTTGGGTGTCACTGCGGTAGTACGCCCCTGCCTTGTAGTAAATATCGGCTGTGGTGCCCGCCTCCTTGTATATCTGGGTCATTCTGCCCGACATGGCAACGGGGTGTTCTCTGCGATAAGATGCGTTGCCCTGGGTAAAGAAGGTGCTTTTGTCGGCGCCCTTTTCCGTTACGTTAAGCAAAAAACTTACCGAGCGCAGCGTCTCCTCGTTAAAGGCACTTACCGCCGCGTTTACGGAAGAAAGGTCGGGCAGCGGCTCTTTATCGCCGCCACAGGCGGAAAGGAACAGAGTTAACGCTGCAAGGCAAAGGATAAAACGCCTCATTTTATAACCTCGCCGTTAATAAGCGCGTCAACGTTGGAGATAAGGGTCTCAAGCAGGTCGTATTCCATAACGTACTCGCTCTTGCCGTTAACAAGGCAGTAAGCCTTCATGTTGGATATCCTGCCAAAGGATATCTCGGTCTTTTTACCGCCGATGGTTGCGCTTATCTTAAGAAGCTCCTTGGGCTTTTCGCCTTCGGTAACGTACTCGTCAAGAACGTAGCAGTGGATAAAGTTTTTGTAGAAGTTGCGGCAGCTGAGCAGGTCAGCATCTCTGCCGTTTATCTTAGCCGCAGTTACAGCGCCCTCCTTGTCCTTTTCAAAGGTCATGGTGTAGTCAACGCCGCCTCTGCTGAAGGACATGCTGTCCAGCTTGTCAAAGTACTGGGTAAACAGCTTGGTATCAACGTAGTCAAGGGCCGTGTAGTCCAGATATGCAAAGGCAGTCTTCTTTATTCTGGAGATGCCTATGGTATCCTTGGTGCCCTCCTTAACGTTCTCCTTAACGGAGTAAACGTAGATATATCCGTCCTCGGTAGCGTTGCTGAAGTATACCGTGCAACGGGTCTCTCCCTTGTAAAGCCACGAGTAGGTGCGGTAGGGGGCTTTAAGACCGTACTTTTCCAGGGACTCCTCGTTAACCTCTGCAGACATAACCTCGTCGGAGGAAAGGGCGCAAAGGGCGTTAAGCAGGTCGCCCATGTTACCGTAGTTGGGAAGTGCGTAGTCGTAGTCACCGGATATAAATCTGTCGGGTGCGGTTATCTTCCATGAATAATTGATAGGGTGGTTCTTCTTGTCCTCGTCGGTCATAAGAACCGCCTTTATAGGCTCCTCGTCACCTACGCCTATTTCAATGTCGGTGATAGAGGAGAACACGTCTGTAAGCTCCTTAAGGGGCGTGCCGAAGTTTGCTATCAAAAAGCTTTCCTTGGGGATAAGGATATAGTTGGAAATGCTTTGCTGCATAACGTATATCCTATCCTTTTTACCGTTGCAATAGGCGTAAAAGCCCGTACCGTCGGTAAGTGCCTTACCCACGCGGATATAGGAGGCGTTGCCGTCGTTATCCTCGATAAGGATAATGGCGGTGGCACTTTCCTCACTGTCAAGACCGTAGGTCTTAAGCAGCTCTGCGTACTCCTTGTCGTCCTTGTACTTAAGCTCGATAACGTCGGTAGCAACGGGAGCGCGAACCGCCGCAACCATGGTAGCGGTGGTAGAGGTATCAAGGTCCATTATGGAGTCGGCAAGATAGAAGGTGCCGTTAAGAGGGATAAAGGTAAGCTCATCGTGTCGGTTCTTGATGTAAACGTATTTAAGGTCTTTTCTTTCAACGGGGTCGTACACGTAGGCAAGCCCTGCGCTGTTTACCATGTCGCCGTAAAGGTTGTAGCCGGGAAGCGCAACGTATTCGTCTACTATCTTCTTGCCAAGCATCGCTTCGTTGAACAACGCCTTTACGGTGGTGGAGTAGGGAGTACCGTCCTTACGGGTCTTGAAAGCAGTCTTTACGTCTACGGTAACTGTCTTGCCGTTTACGCTGAGAACGCAAGGGTCATCACCCTTGCCGTAAACCACCTTAACCTTATCGTTTACCGAGGCATAGCCCTCGGCAAGGCTCATCATATAAGACTCTTCGGCGCTTGCCTTCCCCTTCTCAGCGGAGAAGGTAAAGGTTGCCCTTTCGTCAAGCCCCTTTATAGCGGTAAGCTCCTCGGCAGTAAAGGAAAACGAGGGCTTTGCCTCGCTGTCCTTATCAAAGAATATAAAATATGCGCCAAAGCATAGGGCGGCGACTACAAGTACCGCCCCTATGCCTATGATTTGTTTTTGAAATTTAGTTAACTTTTTCATCGTATCTCCGTTATGAATGACGGCGTTTTATCCAAACCGCGGCGGCAATACAAAATACAGCCGCAGGTACCGCAGCGGTAACGATAATGGTCCACAGTCTTGCCGCACCGGTAGTAATGTTAAGAGCCTCGTCGGCAAAGAAAACTTCCTTAATGCCAATGTAACTTTGGGTGGTGTTTGCCACGCGCATAACGCTTTCCAAAAGGTCACGGTTGGCGTACTGGGAAACAAGGCCGCTTGAGGAAAGGAAATCGGTAGAGCCTAAAAGATAGGCGGTCTTATACATTTTGTTTTCACCGTCTCCGCCGCCCTCAGGGTTGGAAACAGCCTCGGCGTTGGTAGTGAACGCAAAGAGAGGATAAACGCCTTCCTCCCCTTCACAGCTTGCAGTGGAGTGGGTATTGATAAGCACGCCGTCGCCCTGTATACGGGGGTCGGTGCTTACGGTAAGCTTAACGGCGTCGTTAAACACAAATCTCTCGCCGCCGCCGAAAACGGAAAGTATCTTTTCATCAAGGGAGTACTCAAGAGAGGAGGGTGCCTTGCCAAGCACCAATTTACCGCCGCTGCCCTTTATGGAGTTGGTGTTATCGGTAATAAGGGCGCCCTGAACGTAGCCGAGGCCGTAGTCCTGCTCAAGGTATTCCATAAGGTTGGGCAGGGAGGGGGTGGAGCTGTTAACGGCAACCAGCAGGGAGGCGTTATAGGAGTTCATGTACTTACGAAGCACGTCTATCTCACCCTCTGCCTCGGGGTTTTCCTTATCAAAGCTTAAAAAGTCGTACTTAGGGTCGCACACAACAACCAAACGGGTGTCGGTGGGCAGTTCTTCCTTGTCAAGGTCAACAAGCCTTACCTCAAAGCCCATATCGAAAAGAGAATCGAAGAAGGGAACAAGGGGAGAAACGTCCTCAATGGAGGAGGAGCTGTTTTGGGCTATCTTGCCAAGGTCAATACCGTCAAGAGTTTCACCGTGGCCTACGGTGAACACTGCCTTGGGGCTTTCCTTAAGGCCTGCACGCATTATAGCGGAGGTGTAGGTCTTCTCACCGGTAAAGGCAACGGGGTCGTAGCTGCCGGTGGAGCTGTCGTAGTAGTAAAAGGCGGCAAAGTTTACCGCGCGGGTGTGGTACTTACCTTCAACCAACACGTGGGAGGGGGTAAGGGCGGTCTGGGTTATCTGAGTATACTTGTCAGCAAACACGGGGTCACTGTGGATATCCACAAACCGGATATTGATATGGCCGTTAAATAGCGACTCGTAGGAGCGCGCCATCTCAAGAACCATCTTATCACTTACCTTCTTTTCTTCCGCAAGGAAGGTAAAGGTTATTTTCCAATCGGGGTCGTCCTTAAAGTTCTTTTCAATAAGGCTCTTTGTAGCATCGCTTATGGTATAAAACCTGGACTCGCTGTCGGTTATATCCACGCGAAGGTCCCATTTTGCGGAAAGACCCGACGCCATAAGGTTAATGGCAACGCACAGCACCACAACCACTACCACAAAGCCTGCGGAAAGGGTGCCGTATTTCAACTTGCGGGAGGAGGCGATGCCTTGTTTGTTGTTGTTCATAGCCGTTACCTCCTTCAGTTAAGCCCATCTGCGGCGCTCGTATACCCTTACCGTAAGGAAAAGGAACAAAGCGGCGATGGAAACGTAGTATATAATAGACGTAATATCAAGAATACCGTAGGTAAAGGGCTCGTATCTTGCCAAAATGGATATCCAGTCAACCACCTTTGCAAGCCACTTTACGCTTATGTCGGAAAGGAAGCTTACCGCAAGCATAACGAATATAACGTCCATAGAGGTGATTGCGGATACAAGGGGATCCTCGGTAAGAGAGGAGAAGAAAATACCTATGGCAAGGAAAAGTGCGCCTATAAAGAACAGACAGATAAGATTTGAGGCAAGAAGTGCAACGTTGGGGTCGCCGTAGGTCTCAAGAAGTAAAAAGTTAAGGCTGTTGCAAAGAAGCACTGCGGCAAAAACGGTAAGCGCCGCAAGGTACTTGCCCATAACCATGCCGCCCACGGAAACGGGGCTGGTCATAAGAAGCTGCTCTGATTTAGTCTTACGCTCCTCGGAGAGGGATTTCATCGTAAGCAGGGGAAGAAGCACTGCAAAAGCATAAATAAGGTACTCAAAATAGTCACCCACACTGCTTTGGGACTGCCTTTGCAGGGTGCAGATGGAGAAAAGAAGACCGGATATCGCTAAAAAGTTGGCAGTGAAAAGATAGCCTATGGGAGATATAAAGTAACCCTTAAGCTCACGTTTATATATGGCAAACACGGCTATCTCCCCCTTCTTCTTTGGTCTCTCTTGGAGGTAAGACGTACGAAAACGTCCTCCAAGCTCATTTCAACGCCCTCAAGCCCTATAAGCGGATATCCCTTTGCGGCAAGGGCTGCAAATAAAGGCTTTCTTGCGTCTATTCTCTCGTCAGACTCAATAAGGTAGCTTATGGAGTCGCTGTCAACCTTGCCTATAGCGTCAGCACTTTTGATGGCAGGCAGAGCGCGGAGGATCTTAAGCACCTCTGCTTCGGGTCCGCATATCTTGGCAATCAATCTTCTGGGACCCTCAACCGCCTCTGCCAAGGACTCAATAGACTCGTCCGCAACGATAACACCCTCGTTGATGACCACAACGCGGCTGCATATCTGCTGTATTTCCGGCAGTATGTGGGAGGAAAAGATTATGGTGTGCTCTTTGCCAAGTTCCTTAACAAGGTTGCGTATCTCTATTATCTGCTTGGGGTCAAGGCCAACGGTGGGCTCGTCAAAAACCAAAACCTTGGGGTTGCCGATAAGTGCCTGAGCAATGCCTACACGCTGCTTGTAGCCCTTGGAAAGGTTTTTTATAAGTCTGCCGTAAACGTCGGATATCTGAACCACCTCGCATATCTCCTTGATATGCTGTTTTTTGGGAAGCTTACAGCCCTTAAGGTCGTAAACGAAGCCCAGATACTCCCCAACCTTCATGTCGGGATAAAGGGGAGGCAGTTCGGGCAGAAAGCCGATGTTCTTTTTAGCCTCCACAGGGTTTTCAAAAATACTTACGCCGTCCACGTACGCCTCGCCCGAGGTGGCGGAAAGATAACCCGTAAGTATGTTAAGGGCAGTGCTTTTACCTGCGCCGTTAGGCCCCAGAAAGCCCAGAATATCGCCCGACTCCGCCTTAAAGCTTATACCCTTTAAGGCGCGGTTCTGACCGTAGTTTTTATAAACGTTTTTAAATTCTATCATACCTTGTCCCCGTATGTTTATGTGTTATTCTTCAGGTGTTTCGGTAACTATCCCCAGATCCTTAAGTAAGGGGGCGGGTACGGTGGCAGGGCAAGCCGTCATAGGCTCGGATGCGTTTTGTACCTTGGGGAATGCAACCACGTCACGCAGGCTGTCTGCGCCGAGAAGCTGCATAACCAGTCTGTCAAGACCAAGGGCCATGCCGCCGTGGGGAGGAGGACCGAACTTGAAGGCGTCGGTAAGGAAGCCGAACTTCTCCTGCGCTTCCTCGTCGGAAATGCCGAGAAGGCGGAATATGGTCTTCTGCAAAGCAGGGTCGGTTATGCGGATAGAGCCGCTTGCAAGCTCAATACCGTTAAGCACCAAGTCGTATGCCTTTGCGCGTACGGATGCCTTGTCCGTTTCAAGATAAGGCAGGCACTCGTCAAGAGGTGCGGTAAAGGGATGGTGCATGGCAACGAAATCGCCAAGGTCCTTGTCATATTCAAAGAAGGGGAACTCGATAACCCAAAGAGGACAAAAGCCCTTCTTTTCTATACCAACGCGGTTAGCGGTCTCCACACGAACCATACCGAGGGTGGAAAGCACACGGCTTGTATCGGCGTCTGCCATGATAAGCAAAACGTCGCCAACCTCTGCGTTCATTCTTTCATAGATGGCAGCCATCTCTTCCTCGGTCATAAACTTGCCGAAGGAGGAGGTGATGCCCTGCTCGGTGTATCTTACCCACGCAAGGCCCTTTGCACCGCAGCCGCGGGCGTACTCCGTAAGCTTGTCTATCTCCTTACGGGTAAGAGTAGAGGCGTAGCCCTTAACGTTAATGCCTCTTACGCTGCCGCCCTCACCTATTGCGCCGGTAAATACGGAGAAACCGCAGTCCTTAACAAGATCGGTGATATCGGTTATCTCCATGCCGTATCTAAGGTCGGGCTTGTCGGAGCCGAAGCGCTCCATAACCTCTTTGTAGGTGTATCTGGGCAAGGGGAGAGGAAGGTCTATCTCAAGCAGCTCTGCAAAAAGCTTTTTAAGAAGCCCCTCAACAACACCGAGTATATCGTCAACGTCCACAAAGGACATCTCAAGGTCTATCTGAGTAAATTCAGGCTGTCTGTCAGCACGCAGGTCCTCGTCTCTGAAGCAACGGGCAAGCTGAACGTAACGGTCAAAGCCTGCAACCATAAGAAGCTGCTTGTAAAGCTGAGGAGACTGTGGAAGGGCGTAGAAGGAGCCCTTGTGAACACGGCTGGGAACAAGATAGTCTCTTGCACCCTCGGGGGTGGAGCGAACCAGCATGGGAGTCTCTATCTCCAAAAAGCCGTTGTCGTCAAAATAGTCTCTTATGGCCTTTGCGGTCTTGTGGCGGAACATGATGTTCCTTGCAAGGTCGGGACGGCGAAGGTCAAGGTAACGATATTTAAGGCGAAGCTCCTCACCCGCACGGCTGTTTTCAACTATTTCAAAGGGAGGGGTCTCTGCTGCGGAAAGCACTCTCATTTCCGTTACAAAGATCTCTACGTCACCGGTGGGAAGGTTGGGGTTTTTGCTGCTTCTTTCTCTTACCGTGCCAACGGCTGCAAGAACGTATTCGCTTCTTGCGGAGAAGGCCTTTTCAAAAACCGCCTTGTCGCTGTTTTCGTCAAAAGCAAGTTGAACAAGACCCGTGCGGTCGCGCAGGTCGATGAATATAAGGCTGCCAAGGTCGCGTCTGCGCTGTACCCAGCCCATGACCGTTACCGTGCTGCCGATATCTGTATCTCTCAGCGCGCCGCAATAGTGGCTGCGTCTGAGTTCGCCCATAAGTTCTGCCATTTTAACGTAACTCCTTTAAACAATACTTAATTTTAGTCTCTCATAAGCTCGCGCCAGTCAAGGTCGCCTCTGCCAAGGGCAAGGATTAAAGCCTCGGCAGTAGCAATATTGGTAGCAACGGGAATGTTCTGCTTGTCGCACATACGAACAAGGTTAAGCTGAACGTCGGAATACTCCTTTTCGTCGGCGGTGTCGCGGAAATATAAAAGCAGGTCTATCTCGTTGTATGCAATTCTGTTGGCGATCATCTGAGTGCCGCCGTGAGCGCCGGAAACGAGAGTTTCTATATTAAGACCGGTTGCTTCGGAAAGATACTTGCCGGTGGTGCCGGTAGCGCACAAGTGATGGCGGCTGAGAACGCCGCAATAGGCAACACAAAATTCTGTCATAAGCTCCTTACGCTTATCACTGGCAATAATAGCAATTTGCATATAAAAACCTCCTTAGTTCTGGTAATTATATAAATTTAAAGGTATTTCTTTAGTTTCTTAGGCTTGTAAACGTCCTTAAGCAGCGGAACGTAGACTCCGCACAGGCGCTTTGCCACGTTAAGAGACGCCGCCTCGTAGGGCATAAGCTTGCCCCTTCTTTTTGAAAAGGGTAACATTCCCGCCTCTTGAAGCGTCGGTGCCCCCATATCAAAGGGAATGATGCCGATAAGCTGAACGTGAGCCCTCTGTATCATATCAAGAACGTCGGGCAAAACACCGTCCTCAGCCTGTTCCTTGTGGAAACAATTTACTATCAGACGAACGTTTGAAAACCCAAGGCCGTTAAGCATTATGGCTGTCTTTTCCGCCGCCCTTATGGCTGTGGATTGGTGGAAGGTAACTATCAAAGCGTCCTCCGCCCCGCGGGCAAAGGCGCGGTAAAGGGCACTGTCCTCCGCCGAGGAGTCCACCAGCACGAAATCAAAGCGGTCCTTTATGCTTGCAAAAAGCTCCTCCACTCCCGTGGCGGAAACCTTACCGCTCGAAAAGGCAGGGGCAGGTAAAAAGTAAAGCCGCTCGTTTTCGCTGTGGCGAACCACTGCGTTTTCGAAGTCCGTTTTGCCTCCTATAACGTCAGCACTGTCAAAAAGCACATCGTTTTCCAAGCCAAGCACAAGGTCCATACAGCGGTTGCCGTAATCGGCATCCACCACCAAAACCTTTTTGCCAAGCACGGTCAGCGCCGAGGCAAGGTTTGCGGCAAGCGTGGTCTTGCCCACGCCCCCTTTAAAGGAAGTAACAAAAATTATTCTACCCAAAAGGCAAAAACCTCCTCATATATCCTCAAGTTACAATTTTATCACCAAAACCTTTATTTGTCAATAAAATGAGCATTAAAAAGCCGCAAAATGCATAAAAATAAGTGGCGTTTTCCTCAAAACCCCGTAAAAGCCGCCTAAAATGTCTGCTCGGCAGTGTAAGGAAGGAAAAAATTTTAAAAAAGGTATTGCAAAGGCAGAAAATTCGTGGTATAATCCAGTGAATAATTACATTGCGGTCCTCTGCGGCTCAGCAAGAACGCGATTGGAAGGAGGAGCTTTTATGGATCTTTTAAAGGCTTTTACAGATGAGCAGATCAAGAAGGAAATTCCTCAGTTCGAAGTAGGTGATACCGTTAAGGTTCATCAGAGAATTGTGGAAGGCGCAAGAACGAGAACTCAGATTTTTGAGGGTACCGTTATTGCAAAGAGAAACAGCGGTGTTAGCGAAACCTTTACCGTTCGCCGTATTTCCTACGGTGTAGGTACTGAAAAGACCTTCCCGCTTCATAGCCCTAACGTTCAGGACGTTGTAGTAACCCGTCGTGGTAAGGTTCGCCGCGCTAAGCTTTACTACCTCCGTGGTAGGGTTGGCAAATACGCTAAGGTTAAGGAAAAGATCGTTAAGTAATTCCGCCGTATTTTGCTTTATACAAAGTGTCTGTACCCACGGGCACTTTTGTATTTTACGCGCGTGCGTGCGTGTGCGCGTGCGTGTATAGGCGTTTTGTTTTATTGGAGTGTTTTTTGATAATGGCAGATTTGTTTGATAACGAAAAAATAGAGGCTGAGGCGGAGGCCGTGCCTGAGGAGGCGGAGGAAACCCGAGGCGGTGACGCGGCAGAGGCTTCCGAGCCGGAGAAAAAGAAAAAAAGCTTTTTTGGCGAGCTTTTTGACTGTATCGAGACCTTTTGCTACGCCTTGGTGCTTATGATGATACTTTTTGTGTTTGTTTTCCGCTTTGTAACGGTAAACGGCACCTCTATGATAAACACCCTTCATAACGAGGATAAGCTTATCATATCCAATATGTTCTACACCCCTGCAACGGGCGACATCGTTGTGCTTAATACCGACGGTGTCGGGACTTTCAGCGACAAGTACATCATAAAGCGTGTTATAGCCACAGGCGGTCAGACGGTGGAGATAGATTTTGTGAACTGGGCAGTTACCGTTGACGGCGTAAGGCTTGAGGAAAAGTACGTAAACTACGACGGCGGCAGGGCTATGGAAAGCGCTATGTGGATTAACACCTCTGCCGACGTTGAAAGAACCTATGCGGATAAGACTGTTATCGGTGCAAAGTTTACCGTGCCTGACAATATGTTTTTCGCCATGGGTGATAACAGAAACGGTTCCTCCGACAGCCGTTCTGCGGGCTGCTTTGAGGAGGAGCGTATCCTTGGCAGGGTGCTTATCCGTGTTGGCCCCATGGAGGATTTCGGGAGGGTAGAATGAGCGAACCTATAGTTTGGTATCCCGGTCATATGGCGGCGGCAAAGCGCGCCCTGCTTAAAAGCCTTGTCCCTGCGGATTTCGTGGTGGAGCTGCTTGATGCGCGCATACCTGTTTCCAGCCGCAACCCTGACCTTAAGGAAATATGTGCCGGCAAGCCCAGGCTTACCCTGCTGACAAAATGCACCTTGGCGGACCCGACCCGCACGGCAGAGCATAAGCGTGTGCTGGAGGCGGAGGGCGCCTACGTTATAGCCATCGACAGCAAGACAAAGCAGGGATATGACAAAATAACTCCCGCTATAAAGGAGCTTGTAGCGGAAAAGCTTAAAAAATACGCCGACAAGGGTATGTCGGGCAGAAAAATAAGAGGTATGGTGCTTGGTATAACCAACGTGGGCAAAAGCACCTTTATAAACAAGTTTACGGGCACCAACAAGGCAAAGGCGGAGGACCGCCCCGGCGTTACCCGTACCACCCAGTGGATAAGCGCACCCGGCGGCATAGAGCTGCTGGATACCCCCGGTCTTCTCTGGCATAAGTTTGAGGACCAAAGCGTGGGTGAAAAGCTTGCCTTTACAGGCGCCATAAGGGACGAGATACTTGACCTTGAGGATATAGCCGCCCGCCTTGCGGCGCTCCTTATAGAGCGTTATCCCGCTTTGGTGGAGGCACGCTACAAGGTTACGGCGGTGGAGGGTGAAACTCCCGAGGATCTTCTTGAGCGCATGACTAAAAAGCGCGGCTTTTTGCAAAGGGGCGGCGTGGCGGATACCGAAAGGTTTGCTACCTGCTTGCTTGATGAATTCCGCGGAGGAAAAATAGGCAGAATAACTCTTGACTGACAGATGGGAAGGAGTAAGGACTATGCTTAATTGGGATATCGAAAACGAGTATTTTGAAAAAGGCTACGGCATCGTTTGCGGTTGCGACGAGGCAGGAAGAGGCCCCTTGGCAGGTCCTGTTTTCGCCGCGGCGGTGGTGCTTCCCAAGGGAGTTGTCATCGAGGGGCTTAACGACTCCAAAAGGCTGTCTGAGGCGAAAAGACTTCGTCTTTGCGAGGAGATAAAGGAAAAGGCTATCGACTACGCCGTTGCCCATGCAGAGGTGTACGAGATAGAGGCGATAAACATCCTCAACGCCTCCATGCTTGCCATGAGAAGGGCAATAGCAAAGCTTAAGGAAAAGCCTAACCTTGCTCTTATTGACGGCAACGTTGCAAGAGACTTTGATATAACCGCAATACCGATAGTAAAGGGGGACGGTAAAAGCCCCTCTATCGCGGCGGCATCTATCCTTGCCAAGGTGGAAAGGGACAATTTCTGCATGGAAATGGATAGGTTTTATCCGGGCTACGGCTTTGCAAAGCATAAGGGCTATGCCACCAAGGAGCATAAGCAGGCCATACTTAAATACGGCCCCTGCCCCCTTCACAGAAAAAGCTTTTTAAGAAAGACCTTGGGTGACAGCTTTGAACAACAGGATATCTGGCAAAATTGGTGAGGCGGCGGCAGAGGCTTTTCTGAAGCGTCGCGGCCACCGTATAATAACCGTCAACTACCGCACCTACGGAGGGGAGCTTGATATAGTTTCCGTGCACAAGGGTATCCTTGTGTTCACCGAGGTCAAGACCAAAAGCACCTCCTTCAGAGGCGCCCCCGTAGGGGAGCTTACCTACGATAAGGAGAGAAGGCTCCTCAAGGCAGGCTATTGGTTTAGGCGGGTTGACGGCAAAGAGGGCAAGGTGCCCTATTACGTAGGAAAATTAAGGTTTACCCTTAAATATAAAAAATACCGTTACGATTTGGTGGAGGTATACCTTCACGGTGGAACGGCAAGGCAGATAATACACACAAAAAATGTTATAAAAACGGAGAGATAACTATGTTATACAGCAGCACAAGAGGTAATGACGGCGCACGCAGTGCGGCATATATAATAAAAAACGGCATAGCCGCAGACGGCGGTCTTTTCGTGCCCGACAGCATTCCTTCCATAGACGAAGGCTTTATAAATGGGCTTACCGACCTTTCCTACGCCGAAAGAGCGGAAAAGGTCCTTTCCCTTTTCCTTACCGACTACACGGCAGAGGAATTAAGGGCGGCGGCAGAGGCGGCATACAGCAGTGAGCGCTGGGGTGACAACGCGGCACCCATAGCTAAGGCAGGGAACAACAACGTTCTGGAGCTTTGGCACGGCCCTACAAGCGCATTTAAGGACATGGCGCTTCAGATAATGCCCCGTCTTCTCTCCCTTTCCCTTGACAAGTGCGGCGAGGAGAAGGACGCTCTTATCCTCGTGGCTACCTCCGGAGACACGGGTAAGGCGGCATTGGCAGGCTATGCAGACGTGCCCCGCGTGCGTATTCAGGTGTTCTATCCCAGTGAAGGCGTTTCTGCTATCCAAAAGCTTCAGATGGCAACCCAAGAGGGCGGCAACGTTTCCGTTTGCGCTATAAAGGGTAACTTTGACGATGCTCAGAGCGCAGTTAAGCGCATATTTACCAGTGCAGAGGCGGCAAGGATGGTGGACAGCCACGGTCTGTTCTTCTCCAGTGCCAACTCCATCAACTGGGGCAGACTTGCTCCTCAGATAGTTTACTATATCTCGGCTTACTGTGATATGGTTAAGAGCGGTGCGGTTAAGATGGGCGCACCCATGAACGTTACCGTTCCCACGGGTAACTTCGGTAACATCTTGGCGGCTTATATTGCAAAGCAGATGGGGCTTCCCATAGGTAAGCTGGTTTGCGCCTCCAACAGCAACAACATACTTACCGACTTCTTTAACACCGGTGTGTATGACCGTCGCCGTCCCTTCTATACTACCATATCTCCTTCTATGGATATACTCATTTCCAGCAACCTTGAAAGGCTTTTGTATTTCGCTCTCGGCGCAGAAAAGTGCCGTTCGCTTATGGAAAGCCTTCGTGACGATGGCGTTTTCTCCGTAGACGAGGATACCAGAAAAGCCCTTGGCTCGGATTTTGTAGGTCTTCACTGCAGCGAGGATGATACCTACGCCACCATCGGCAGATACTTTAAGGACTACGGCTATCTTTGCGACCCTCATACCGCCGTTGCTCTTTACTGTGCAGACCTTTACGTAAAGGAAAGCGGCGACACCACTCCAATGGTAGTGGCATCCACCGCTTCTCCCTATAAGTTCCCCAGAGCGGTTCTTTCCGCTATGGGCGGTGACGTTCCCGCCGAGGACTTCGACTGCGTTGCCGCACTGGAGGCGATAAGCGGCGTTACGGCTCCTGCAAACCTTTCCGCGCTCCGCTCCAAAGCTGTGCGCTTTGACAAGGTCATAGACAAGGCGGAGATAGACGGTCAGGTTGAGGAGTTTGCGGCAAAGGCGCTTTAGCGGCTTTGGTCCTTGCGCTTGAAGGTGGCGCATACGGTGTCGGAACAGCAGCAGGCGGTGGAGGGGCCCACGGCTATCTTCCCTGCGGTGCAGTAGCACTGTCCGTCATGATGCTCGCAGTTCTTCACTGCACAGGTGATACCCTTTATGGGGTTGGACTTGTCGTTTCCGAATAAACCTTTTTCCATGTTTAGCTACAAAACCTTTCTTTAATTTAGTTCATAGATATTATGGACGGCTTTACCGTGTTTTATTAAGGATGTGAGAAAATGTATTTAGCACCTTATATAGCCTGCGTGGGTGTATTTGCCGTAGCTCTTTTGTTTGCGGTGCGCTCCAAGGAATCTACCGACAACCGCACCGCAAGCGGCATAATAGTAAGGGCGGTGCTTACCTTTTTGCTTTTCGCCTTCGTAGGTGTTATATGGCACTACATGGGCGTAGAGTACCTTAAAAGCGAAAGGATACAGCTTTGGTCAAGGATAATATCCTCTCTGCTATTCGTTTCCGTCCTTCCCGAAATATGGCTTGAAGGCAAAAAGGGCGAGTAAGCTATGGCACTTTACGTTATAGCGGATCTGCACCTTTCCGAAAGCACCGACAAGCCCATGGACGTTTTCGGCCCGACGTGGGTCAACCACAAGGAACGGCTGGAGGCGGCTTGGCGCGAGACTGTTACCGAGGAGGATACGGTGGTCGTGCCGGGGGATATCTCCTGGGGAATGCGGTTCGATAATACGGAAAAGGACCTGCTTTTTGTTCACAGCCTTCCGGGCAAAAAAATAATAGGCAAGGGCAACCACGACTATTGGTGGGGCACTCTTACAAAGCTTAACGCCTTCAGGGACAGCATAGGTGCAGACAGTATAAGTTTTTTATTCAACAACGCCTACAAGGTTGGCAACAAGATTATATGCGGCAGCCGCGGCTGGTTTCCTGACAGCTTTTACGGCCCCGAGGACGAAAAAATTGCCCTGCGTGAGGCAGGCAGACTGCGCCGTTCCCTTGAGGAGGGCGTAAGGCTTGCCGAGGAGGGGGACGAGATAGTCGTTTTTATGCACTACCCTCCGTATTTCAGAGGGGTAAAATGCGCTCCTGTGGCAGATGTGCTTAAGGAGTTTAAGGTAAAACGCTGTTATTACGGGCATCTTCACGGCGCACCCCGAAGCCTTTTGGAAAAAAGCGTTGGGTTTTCGGATCTTTTTCTGATTTCCGCAGACGAGCTTGGCTTTAAGCCGCTGCTTATAGAATGATATTTTAGGTAAGGAGAACCTTTTTTATGATAGATAAGAACAACAAACAGTTCACTCGCAAGGCCGACAGTGTGGTGGTTCACGGTTATCAGGGCTGCGACCCTCTTACGGGCGCCATCAGCTACCCTATATACCAGACCTCTACTTACAAGAACCCCGGCCTTAACTCCAATATACAGTTCAGCTACAGCCGTTGCGATAACCCTACAAGGTTTGAGCTTGAAAACACCATAGCCCTTCTTGAGAACGGCACCGCGGGCTACGCCTTTGCCAGCGGACTTGCGGCTGTTACCGCCACCTTCTCTCTCCTTAAGTCAGGGGAGCACGTTGTGGTTTCCGACGATATCTATGGCGGCTCCTACCGTCAGATAGAGGAGCTTTGGAAGAACTTTGGCGTGGAGTTTACGGCGGTTGATGTGGGTGATACTGCGGCGGTTAAGGCGGCAGTAAGACCCAATACGAAAATGATCTATCTTGAAAGCCCCACCAACCCTATGATGAAGGTTGCTGATATAGCCGCTATCGCTGAGATATCCAAGGCTTGCGGCGCCCTTTTGGTGGTTGATAACACCTTCCTTACCCCCTATTTCCAAAAGCCTATTGAGCTTGGGGCGGATATAGTTATCCACAGCGGCACCAAGTTCCTTGCAGGTCACCACGATACCACCGCAGGCTTTGTTGTTGTAAACAACGAGGCGCTTGAAAAGCGTATGGGCCTTATCCTCCGTACCGAGGGCAGCGGACTTGCGCCCTTTGACAGTTGGCTGGTTCTTCGCGGCATAAAGACTCTTGCCCTTCGTATGAAGCGTCACGAGGAAAACGCCATTAAGGTTGCGGCGTTCCTTAAAAATCATCCCGCTGTTGAAAAGGTGTATTTTGTGGGCGATAAGGAGCACCCCTCCTTTGACGTTACTATGAAGCAGACCACGGGCTTCGGCGGCATGATAAGCTTTTCCATAAAGGATGCTTCTAAGGTAGAGCAGGTGCTTTGCGGCGGCGATATGATTATGTTTGCAGAAAGCCTTGGCGGCACAGCAACCCTTATCACCTATCCCCAGACCCAGACCCACGCCTCTATTCCCGCAGAAGTGCGTAACAAGATAGGCATCACCGATAGACTTATAAGACTTTCCGTAGGCATTGAGGACGCGGAGGATATTATAGCTGACCTTACCAAGATGCTCTCTTAGGGCGGCCGGTAAAAAAAGCGTAGAGCGCAAAAACAATATTATTAGTTAAGGAAGATGAAAAAACCGCAAGAAGCGGTTTTTTCTTTTTGTGTTTTATGTTTTTGCTTCCAACGAACGTGACCGCTCGTAGTACAAAGTACAACTTCGGGTCATGTTCGTTGGATCAACGCATTTTTTCCTCGGCCGCCGCGCTTTATCTTATTGGATTTAGGGTGGGGAATAACCAAAAAACGGAGCAACCGCTCCGTTTTTTGGTTTATTTGAATATTATATATTTCTGTACGAAAAAGTTTACGAAAAACAGTACCACGTCTACCGGTATCTTGATTATTGCTTCGTTTGCGCCCATGTTGGTGAATATCATCACCAGCATTGATCCCGTTGAGACTACCGACAGTGCCAGCATATAATAGGCAAGGGTCGTGCGCCAGTCCGGCTTAGAACGGAATACCAAACGCAGGGAAAGCTGGTAGTTAAGGGTTGCACTTACTGCTCTTGCCGCAAGGTACGCCCATTCGGGAGGCATAGGTGTCCACGTTATAAGGGAAAGATACAGAACGTAGTCAAGAGCCGTGCACAAAAGAGAGGCAAGAGTAAACTTAAGCACCTGACCGAAGACTATAAGGCTGTCCCTTATCGGATGAAAATGGGAGGATGCGTTACCATCGATATAAATGGTTTCAATAGTGGTTTCAATAACAGGGATATCCCATTTTTTAAGGTTTAAAAGCACGTTCATCTCGTACTCGTACCTATCACCCTCTGCGGTAATAAGCCTATCCGCCGTAAGGTGCGTAAATCCTCTCAGGCCCGTTTGGGTATCGGATATTTTGTTGTGGGTTGCAAGATAGAAACTGACGCGGGTCATGGTGTTGCCAAAACGGCTTCTGGCAGGCATACCCTTAAAATCACGAACGCCCAGAACAAGGCTTTCAGGTGAACCCACGGTAAGTCCCGCCACGGTCTTTATGTCTTTTATACAGTGTTGACCGTCGGCATCGGCAGTAACGGCAAACCATTCCTCGCCGGTGCTTTGCATGTGGGCGATAGCGGTTTTAAGGGCGGCTCCCTTGCCGCGGTTTACCTCGTGAGTTAAAAGCCTTGCACCTGCCGCCACAGCGGCGTCAAACATGGGCAAGCACTCTTTCTTGCTGCCGTCGTTCACCACAAGCACGTCAAAATCAGCAACCAAGCCCTTAACCAATTCCACAAAAGGGGTGGCAGGGTTGTATGCGGGAATAATTACAGTTACTTTCGGCATAATACATCCCTCAGTATTTATGTCTGTTTTTAAAAATTATAACACAAACTAAGGTTCAGTTCAATAGTTTGATACAAACAGACGTAAATTATATCTTTCTTTCCAAGATGATAGCTTCCTTCAAGCCGTAGTTTACGGAAACAACACGCCAGCCCTCTGCGGCGTATTCGTTGAGCTTGGCTTCAACCTCGTTCAAACTAACGCCGGTTACTAC
Source organism: Clostridia bacterium (assembly GCA_017396825.1). Lineage (GTDB taxonomy): Bacteria > Bacillota > Clostridia > Oscillospirales > CAG-382 > SIG636. The sequence continues at coordinate 4,108 of JAFQKR010000022.1, read as the reverse complement.
CTTATATTCATAATCTGCCTTTTTGGTAGCAATAGGCTGAGGAACTACGGGTGCTGCCATGGGCTGAGGCTCGTTAAAAGCAGGGAAGGAGGGAGGAACGTTACCAACGTTTTGGATGGGGTTAAAGGAAGGAAGGTCGTTGGTTACGGGTGTGGGGGTAGGCGCAGGAATAGGTGCCGGCGCAGAATATGCCGATGCACCGCAGGTGGTGCAAAAACGGGTGCCTTCGGGAAGGGGTGTGCCGCAGGTTGTACAAAACATAGTGTTCCTCCAAAAAAAAATACTTTACCATAACATAATATCATTTAAACCCCTCGTTGTCAACTCAAAATACCGTCAAAGGACAAAATATATGTTATTGACAAAGGTTAGTATGGCTGTTATAATTGATTCGTAAAAATGTGAAACGAGGAAGACATATATGAAAAAAACGCTTACCTTGCTTATTTGCTTTGTTCTTTGCTTCTCCGCCCTTGTATCCTGTGGCGAGAGGATGGAGGACGTTAACGTTGCCATTATAGAAACTACCTTGCACCGTGAAAATCCCGAGGGTGATTTGGGGAACGCTGACTATCCTTACGGAACTCCTGTTTCCGACAGCGCCATAAAGGATTCGGTTAAGGGTTACTCTGCCTATATTTCCGAGCAGGGCAATAAGGTGCACCCCGGCTTCCTCCGCCTTAAGGAGATATACGTGGAAAACCTTAGCAACGACGATGTTTACGTTCGTGTTGTTGCCACCTTTCCTGCCGTTTTCTGCAAGGAAGACGACCCTGTTATGGATATCCGTTATTGTAAGGAAGGGGAAAGCGACACCGAAAAGGGCTTTACCGTTACCGAAAAGCGCGACTCTGCAGGTAATTACATTATGATATTTACCTACCAAAAGCCCCTTGCCGCCGGGGAGATGACCTATTGGCCCTCTCTGTCTGCCTTTGGTATTTTGGATACGGTTCCTTCCGAGAAGATAATCTCCACCTTTGAGGAACTGGGCAACCGCCCCTTTGACGTGGCAGTTGCGGCAAACGCCATAACCGCCAAGGGGTATAGGAACGCCGCAGAGGCGTTTGAGGATTATGATAAAAACGCCGTAGAATAATTTTTTTGAGGTGTAAAAACGCCCCCGACCGTGAAAAATCGTATAACCGTTTCAAAAGAAGAAAAAATAAATTTTTTCTTTTTATTAAATTTTAATTTTTCACTATGGGCAAACCTCACCGCTCGCAGTACAAAGTACAGCGTCGGGTTCAGTTAGCCCATTCGGAACCGTTTTTCCTACCTCAAAAATACGTCTGCCTGTTGTCAGGAACGATGTGTAAAACGCCCCCGACCGTGAAGAAGAATCAAAATATACAAGCCCCGTTTCGGGGCTTTTTTGTGTGACCGGTATTTTTACTGCTTTACGTAGATAACCGTGGAGCCAAAGCTGTCTTCAATGTGAAGCTCGTTGCCCTTAATGGTGTAGCCGAAAACGTTGGGCGCGGTAGCGTTGGTGTATTGGATGGTAACCTGCTTACCGTCGTCGGTGTAGGTGAATTCCATATCAGCGCCGCCGAAATTATACGCGCCCTTACCGTCTGCGCCAAAGGTATAGCTTGCGCCGAAGGAACTTTCCTTCCACGTGCCGACTATGGAAACAGGCTCTGCCTCTTTGCTTTCGTCTTTGCTGCTTTCGGTATCTTCACCGCCGCAGGCAACCAAGGCTAACGCCGCAAGCATTGCTAACACAAGTGCTAAAAGTCTTTTCATAAAAACTCTCCTTCATTCAATGTATTTGCTTTACGCATAACTAATTGTACCCTTGTTTTTTCTCAGTGTCACCACACTTTTGAATGTTTTATGGGTGGGATGACCTCAAAACGGGTGGTATTAAGTGTGGGCGCTGTGACATATCTGTTCTCGGCAGGCTATATAATGAAAAGGGTGATTATTTGTGGATATAAATTTGAGCCGTGTTTTTCTTTTGGCGCTTACGGCGGTAGGGGCGGTTTTTGCTCTCCTTTGCTATCTAAAGGGAAAATTGCGCGGCTTTCGATTTTTTGGCGACTCCCTTCGCTTTCTATGTATTCAGGCGCTTATCAGCCTTACGTTTCTACTGGTCTACGCTTTTTTTGTGAAAAACGGTCAAAGCCCCGTCCTTTCCGATGTTGGCGTTGCCTTTATTCCCCTAACCATCGGGGCATACTGGGCGGCGTGGGGGCTTGGGGCGTTATCTCCTTCGCCAACGCGGCTTCTTTTGCCGTTTGGCTACTCTGTTTTTCTGTTCTTCCGTTATTTTACCGCAGGAGAAGGGCTTGGCTTTTTTGGTTACGCCGTGTTTAACCCGCCCTTTGCCTTTATCGGCAGCAGGCTTTTCTCGGGCCCCCTTAAGACGTTTGGGGCGTTAAGCGCCCTTGTACCCCTCTTTTGTGCGGTGATAGGCAGGGGATTTGGCGTAAAAATGATTGACAAGAAAGGAAAAATATGAGATAATATAAGGTACATTGAAAAGGAGACTTTAAATACATGAACTTTAAAAAACTATGGGGTGTTATCACCCATTGGCTTAGAAAATACTATATAGTAGTTCTCGGCGTGCTTTTTGTTGCCGTTTTGGTGGTAGGCGTATTCTTCGTATACAGCGGCGGCGAGGACGGCGAGGACGGCAGCGGCTCCTCCGAGGAAAGCAAGGAGGAAAAGCGTTACTACGTTCTTGACCTTGAGGATATAGGCTCCTACGTTGAGGTAGGTAGCTACAAAGGCGTTGAGATAGAATATGACAAGGTTACGGACGAGCTTATTGATAAGTATCGTAAAATGGCCCTTGACAGCGTAAAGGAATACGTTGATACGGGTAAGCCCGCGGAAAAGGGGAACACCGTAACTTTGGATTACGAGGGCTCCTATAAGGACAGCGGGGAGAAGTTTTCCGGCGGCTCTGCCACTAATGCCGTTATGGAAAGCCTTGGCGATGCGGGTTACATCGATGGCTTTGAGGATGCCATAGTGGGTCACAGCGCAGGGGAGGAGTTTGATATTTTCGTTACCTTCCCCGATAACTACGGCACCGAAAGCCTTAGAGGTGTTGAGGCGCGTTTTAAGATAACCCTTAAAAAGGTTACCAAATTGGTTTATCCCGAAATAACCGACGAGTTGGCAAAAAAACTTAAGTACAAGGACGCCGCAGACCTTAACGACCGTATATACCGTTCCGCTGAGAAGACGGTGGACACCCAAAACATGGACAAGGCGTGGAAGGCGGCGGTAGCAGGCTGCAAGTTTATCAAGTATCCGGAGAACCTTTACAATCAGGCGGTAAGCGATTTTGTGCTTTACTATATGGATTATTATAAGTCCAAGGCGGCGGAATACGGCGTTGAACTTGAGGAGCTTATGGGGCAAACGGAAGAGTCCCTTATGGCGGAGCTTATGGAAAAGGGCAAGGAAAACGCCAACGGCTACGTTAAAGAAGAGGTTATAATGTTTGCTATAGCCAAGGATATGGGCGTAGACCAAATAAGCAAGGAGGACTACGACAAGGCGGTTCAGGAGTTTGCTGAAAAGGAAGGAGTTACCACAGACAAGCTTAAAGAGACCTATAACGAGCAGCAGCTTAAGATAAATATCCTTTGGGATAGGGTTATGAACTACGTTTATGAAAACGCGATAGAAAAGACCCCCGAGGAAAGCAGTGAAGTAAGTGATACGGTTTCCGAGGACAGCGAAGACTCCTCCGAGGACAGTGAAGACTCCTCCGAGGACAGTGAAGACTCCTCCGAAGAGAGCAGATAATATTGCATAAACAAAGAGAGCTTTTTGCATAAAAATAAAAAGTTCTCTTTTTGTTATATTGACAAAGTTCGACGGCAGTGTATAATATACGTATTGAAAAGAAATTTGGAGGTTAAGTATGTATTGTTCTAAGTGCGGCGCCCAAAATGCCGATAACGCTGTTTTTTGCAGTGCTTGCGGCAGCTCTTATTACGTTTATTCTTATCTTGATGCAACAATAACCGTTAGCACTGAATATACTTATATGTCCATAGATTTTGACTAAAACACGTATTGCAATTCCGAGGGTAGTTTGTTATAATTAAATCGACGGCGGCGAGGCTTGTCTTCGCCGCTT
>JAFQKR010000021.1 GCA_017396825.1 Clostridia bacterium | reverse complement strand
GTCCTTGCCGGAGAAGGCACCGCCGCCGTGGCAAGCGTAGCCGCCGTAAGTATCTACGATTATCTTTCTGCCGGTGAGACCGCTGTCGCCATTGGGACCGCCTATAACAAAACGTCCGGTGGGGTTAACGTATATCTTAGTATCATCATCTATGTACTCAGCGGGAACGATGGGGGTTATAACGTTTTCTATTATGTCTTTTCTTATCTGAGCAAGCTCAACCTCAGCGGCGTGCTGTGAGGATACAACTATGCTGTCGATTCTTGTGGGAACGCCGTCGTTGTACTCAACGGTAACCTGAGTTTTACCGTCAGCGCGGAGGTAGGGAAGAGTACCGTTCTTGCGAACCTCGGTAAGACGTGCGGAAAGGGAGTGAGCCATGGAGATAGGAAGGGGCATAAGCTCCTTTGTTTCGTTACATGCAAAGCCGAAAACCATACCCTGGTCCCCTGCGCCCGTGTCATACTTGTCGGTCAGAGCGCCTTCCTTGGCCTCAAGCGCCTTATCAACGCCCATAGCGATGTCAGCAGACTGCTTGTCAAGAGCAACAACAACGCCGCAGGTGTTACAGTCAAAGCCCTTTTCAGAAGCGTCGTAGCCGATGCTTTTTATAGTGCTTCTTACGATGTTCTGTATATCGATATTAGCGGTGGTGGTTATCTCACCCATAACGAGAACAAGGCCGGTGGTGCAAGCGGTTTCGCAAGCAACGCGGGCCATAGGATCCTGCGCAAGAATAGCGTCAAGCACGCCGTCGCTTATGCAGTCACATATTTTGTCGGGATGTCCTTCGGTAACGGACTCGGAAGTGAAAAACTTTTTCATAACTAAAAACCTCTCTTTTTAAAAATCCCAAGACGGTAAAAAGGAAAGCGCCCTCTGACAAGAAGACGCTTTTTCAGTAAAAGAAACGCTTCTTATCTTTCGATGATTAAATCGCTGATTTGACACCTTGCAAAAAGCAGGTTGTCGGGCTTCACAGGGCAGGTCCCTCCACCACTCTTGATAAGAAAATATTAATTGTATAGATTTTAACATCAGGCGGCATCTTTGTCAATAGGCAACCGCTACTTTTTTGCTTTAAAGGGCAGAAATACCTATCTTTTCGCCGTATTTTACTATGGTTTCAACGTTGTTGGCGCTGTTGCGTATTATGTCGTCGTCCAAGGCAATGGTATCCTTCTTAAACAACATAACAATGGTAGAGCCGCCAAACTCGAACATACCCTTTTCTTCGCCGCGGCTGAAACTGTGAGTCCCGTGTAAATTTTTTATCCTACCTACCATCATTGCACCTACCTCAACCTGAATAACGCGGCCAAAGTTTTCGGTTTCCATAACGGTGTATTCACGGCAGTTGCGCTTGTAAATGTCGTATTCGCCAACCACGATAGGGTGTACGGTGTGCAAAACGCCCTTGATAAATACATTTTCGCCTTTGGTGCCGTTGTCAAAATAGCAGTAACGGTGATAGTCGTCCACCGCAAGCCTGAAAACCAGACACTTTCCGCCGACGTACTCTTTGTATCTCTCGTCGCCGTTTATAAGGTCCTTAACGGTGTAGGGAGTTCCCTTTATGACAAAGCTGTTGTCCTCGCCGATATCGTAGGCGGAAAGCTTAGAGTCGCAAGGGCTTATTAAGGATGAGGGAGTCATGTCAACAACTCTGCCGCCTTCCTTAAGTTTTCTTGTAAAAAAGTCGTTATAAGAACGGAACTTTGTTTTTTCGAGCATTGAGGTTTCTATCTTGCGCTTTTTTATGGCGCTCTTTGCGGCAAAAGCCGAAAGCCTGCTGTTAAGCACGCTGCCTGTAACCTTGGAGACGACGGGACGGGTCAGCATTTTAAGCACTACTCTGCCCGAAAATGTTTTGTATAAAAATCTAAGGGTCCTATCCTGCTTATTGCCAACTATAATGTAATTACCGTTTCGATCCTTCAATAGTAAAGCCATTTATTTTCGTCCTTTATAATTCATCTTCAAAAATTCTTTTTTATTATAACGGAAACGAATATGTTTGTCAATAAATAATGTTTCCATTTGGCGAAAGCTGTGATATAATATAGGTAACAGAAAGGCGGTGGACCGAATGTTTGATATAATGGTCGTTGATGATAACGCCAACACAAGGCGCTTGATGGAGGCGGTGCTTAAACGCTCAGGCTATACCGTGCATTCCGCTTGCGATGGGGAGGCGGCACTTTCCGTGCTTGACCATAAGCATATAGACCTTATACTTTTGGATGTAATGATGCCCCGTATGGACGGGTTTGAGTTTGCGTCTCTTTTACGTAGTACGGGCGTGGATATTCCTATAATAATGATAACCGCAAAGGATACAGCGGCGGATAAACGCCATGGGTTTATAGCGGGCACCGACGACTATATGGTAAAGCCGGTTGACGAAGAGGAGATGCTTCTTAGAATAGCCGCATTGCTGCGACGAGCAAAAATAGTAAACGAAAAGCGACTTGTTGTGGGGAACACCGTTTTCAATTACGAGGAGCTTTCGGTAAGCGTTGACGGTAAGACAGAAACACTGCCTCAAAAAGAATTTCTGCTTGCGTACAAGCTGCTTTCCCATCCGAATAAAATACATACACGCCGCCAGCTTATGGACGAACTTTGGGATATGGACAGCAATACCGATGAACGCACCGTAGACGTTCACGTAAACCGTCTTCGTGACCGCTTCAAGGGTAATGAGGATTTTTCCATAGTAACGGTAAGAGGTCTTGGATACAAGGCTGTTTGCGGAGGTAACGGTCAATGAAGATAAGGCAAAAGCTTTCGATTAATACCATAATGATATTAGCGGTGTTTTGTATAATCTCAATTGCCGCCATGCTGACGCTCGTGGGTATGATAATATACTCAAACTTTTTAAAGGACGATCTTTCGGGCTTCAGAACAATGCCGTTGCTCATAACTCTTTTAACGGTATGCGCCGTTATAGGAACCTTGATATCAATACCCGTAAACCGTTTTTTTATTGTTCCCATAAGAAAACTTGCGGATGCAACAAAAAAGGTTGCCGCCGGGGATTTTACCGTGCGGGTGCCCGATGCCAACACCTCCAATGAGCTTGGCGCTTTGGTCGACGGCTTTAACAGCATGGTAGGGGAGCTTGGTAATACAGAACTTTTCCGCATGGACTTTATAAGTAATTTTTCTCACGAGTTTAAAACTCCGATAACCTCCATAAGGGGCTTTGCCAAGGAGCTTCTTTATGACGCCCACATTACCGAGGAACAGAGAAGGGAATACCTTACCATAATAGCAGATGAGGCCGAGCGTCTTTCGAATATGGCTACCGACGTGCTTTTGCTTACAAATCTTGAGCATACCCAGTACGTAAGCACCACCCGCTCCTTTTCTTTGGATGAGCAAATCAGGCGTTCATTGCTTTTGCTTGAAAAAAGTTGGACGGAAAAGGAACTTGAGCCTGATATTGAGCTGGAAAGCATAAATTACAACTTTGACGAGGAACTGATGTCCCACCTTTGGATAAACCTTTTGTCAAACGCCGTAAAGTTCAGCCCCGTTGGTGGACGCTTGGGGGTTAGCTTAAAAAGAGAAGCCGACTGCATTAACGTTACGGTTTCGGACGAGGGCTGTGGAATTCCGGCGGAAAACATAGATAGGATTTTCGATAGGTTTTATCAGGCGGATTCCTCCCATAAGTCCGAGGGCAACGGATTGGGGCTTACTCTTTGCCGTCGAATAGCCGAGCTTTGCGGCGGTAGAATAACAGTTCGCAGCGAGCTTGGCCGCGGAACTGAGTTTAAGGTTACGCTGCCTGTGAAGGCGGAGGAGCCTAAAAAAGCGAGACACGGTAGAAAGTTAAAGAATGATTAGAGTTTTTTGTGCAAACAGTGCAAAAACGCTTGACACATGATAGCACTTTTGATATAATTGTCTTAATAAAAAGCATGGAAAATTCCTTGCAGAAAGGTTGGGTTTTTCTATTATGAAAAAACTTTTGGCTTTACTTCTTACACTTGCAGTGTGTATACCTTGTTTCAGCGCGGTAGGCTTTATTGCTTCTGCGGATGTTTCTGAGCATGTGTATATGATAATCACAAATCCCGGGCAGGACATGAACACCGAGATTAATATCGGTTGGCATGCCGATGAAGGCTACACCAACTGTTTTGTTGAGTACACCACTGCTGACGACACCGAATTTGCTAACGCAAAGAAGGTAGAGGGCACCTATGATGCCGATGCGTACAAGTGGTTCTATGACAGAGTAACTCTTATCTCTCCCACCTCTGAAAAGTTTACCAAGGTTTTCCTTGACTACGGTGTAGAGCTTAAAAATCTTAAGTCCGACACCGACTATATTTACAGAGTTGGCGACGGTCAGGGTGCTTATTCCGCAACTTACGCCTTTAAGACAGCAGGTCAAAAGGAGTTTTCCATTCTCTGGACCGGCGATACCCACGTTACCAGCGAGGATACCGAAAGAGAACTTCTTAAGTTTACCAAGTTCAATAACGTAGTGGATTACGTTGAATCTCTTGCTAAGTACGACATCGGTCTCCAAATCAGTACCGGCGATGACGTTGCTTGTGGTGACAGATACAATTTCTGGAAGAAGTTCTACGAGCAGGATAACTTCAAAAACTACGTTTACTCTGCAACCGTTGGTAACCACGATGTTTATGACAGCATGATGGATGACGTTTCCGATTACACATCATTCTGGAACTCCTCTGAGTATTTCCGTATAGCAAATAACTATCCCAAGAACGGTTATACCCAAAGCTCCGGCAAGATAAAGACTTGGCTTGATCAGACCGGTTACTCTGCCCACCTTGATAAGCCCTCCAGTGAACTGTTCGTTGCAGGCTCCGAGGGTATGCTTGAAGGCAAACTTATCACCGGTGCAAAGGAAGATACCAACGGCAGAGCATATTGGTTTATTTATAACCGCATTTTGTTTATCGTGTTTGACTACTACGCAATGACCTACGATTCAGAAAAGGCTGTTGCTTTTGCATGGGCTGATTCCGTTATTGAAGCAAATAAGGGTAAGTACGACTATCTTATCGCTTCTCAGCACCTTTACCTCTTTAACGGCGCAGACGGTACTTATGAAAACGCCGGCTACTACGCCAAGTACGCTGATTGGGCTGCTTCCGCAAACGTTGATATGCTTATATGCGGTGACAATCACATCTATATGCGTACCGATTCTCTTATCAAAAACACCGTAAATACCGATCCCGAAAAGGGCACTTACGTTATTCAGGCTCCCGCAATCACCAATACCGACTCCTACGGCACTCACGAGGGCCCCGCAGGCTATGCTCTTAACAGATATGCTTGCGCTACTTATCTTGGCGGTATTATGATAGATGTTGACAGCGAAGGCATGCACTTCACCGTTGCCACCGGCACCGGAGCAGGTGACAATATGGCTGTTTACGAAACCTTTACTATCCAGAAGAAGATTCGTTACAGCGATAAGGAAGTAGGCTACTACGAAACCGCAAACGAAGTAACCCTTTACGAAACCACCGACCTTACCTCCACTGCTCTTACCACCATCCCCGCAGGCACTATTATTGAAGTTTATGAAACCAACGGTATTTGGTGCAAGATCCGTTACAACGGCTTCAGCGGCTGGACCAGACTTTCTTCTGAGGAATGCCTCTATAAGAACAAGACTCCTTCTACCTACGAAGAACTCGAGCTCAAAGCATTCAACCAGGGCTATAGCACCGACGGCCTTTGGGCGTACGACAAGGGCTATACCAAGGGTAACGGCACCATTGCAAACGGCGGCTGGCTCTTCTCCGGTAACACCGTCTTTACAGCAATTAAACAGGAAGACGGTACTTATATGATCACTGAGATCAATGCAGACGGTAATCCTAAGAATACCACTCCTCTTATTGATAACGGTATCCTTCTTATGTGCGGTAACGGCGCTTCTGCCGCCGCAAAGGACGTTTTAGTTGTTGGTTACGTATTCACCTTCGACTGGGCAAACCTTACTCTCAATCAGGCTACCCCCGGTGAGGAAAATAAGGAGATAGTGGTTCCCGAGTTTGACCTTGGCGACGTTAACGAGGACGGCTTTGTTGATAACCTTGATGCAGCATTCATCCTTAAGTACGACGCAGGTCTCATCTCCGAGGCTCCTGAAAATGCAGACGTAAATGACGACGGTATCGTTGATAACCTTGACGCTACCAAGATTCTCAAGTACGACGCAGGTCTCATAGACGAGCTTTAATTAATTTACCGAAATATACTTTTTCCGTAGCCAAAAGCTACGGAAAAAGTATTAAATAAAGGATTTTTAACATTAAGAAAGGATAAGACCATGAAAAAAAGCACAAGATTTCTTGCAATTTTGCTTACTCTTGTTATGTGCCTTTCCATCGCTCCTATAGGTGCCCTTACTGGTTTTGCGGCTACCTATTCCTCTAAGGTTTATATGATAGTTACCAATCCCGGCGAGGACTGTAACACCCAGATGCGTATAGGCTGGCACTCCGATGAAGGCAACAAGAACTGTTACGTAATGTATACCACCGCAGACGATAAGGATTTTGAAAAGGCGATCCGCGTTGAAGGTACCTACGACGACGAAGCATATAAGTGGTTCTATAACAGACTTACCACCAATGCTATTTCCACCTCCCGTTTCGATAAGGTTTTCCTTGACTGGGGCGTAGAGCTTGATAACCTCACCCCCGATACGGAATACATTTACCGCGTATACGACGGCGAAGGTCTTTATTCTAAAGATTATAAGTTTAAGACCGCAGGCGCAGACGAATATTCTATCGTGTGGATGAGCGACGCTCACGTTAACAAGGACTATTCTTCCAGACTTGTAAACTGGCGCAAAATGTTCCTTTTTGCTTCTCAGCAGGCTAAGTACCCCGTTGGATTCCAGTTCTCCACCGGTGACTCTACCACCTCCGGCGACCGTTATCAGGACTGGCTTTCTATTGCAAACGAGAGTTTCTCCCGCAATTATATGATGGCAAACGTTGTTGGTAACCACGACGTTTACGACGGCATCATGTACGCCGATACAACTTACTATACCCAGTATTGGAAATCCGGTAAGTATTTTGCAATAGCAAACAATAACCCCGACAACGGCTATACTTTCAAGTCTCAGCGTATACTCGGCTACCTCCAAAACGACGGTCTTACTCAGTATGAGAACGATTCTGCAAGCACTCTTGTAGAGTACGGTACCGACGGCAAACAGTGCACCGGTGCTGTAGATAATACCGACGGACGTTGCTATTGGTTCAACTATAACGGCCTTCTCTTCATCATATTTGAATACTATTCCATGATGAGTGCGGGCGATACCGCGGCTGCTCTTGAATGGGCAGGCAACGTAATCAAGGAGAACGAAGGCAAGTACGACTACATCATTTGTGCTAACCACGTTAATCTTGTTAACGGTGGCGGCGGTGAGTTCAGAGACTACGGCGCAACCGACTACGAATACTTTGGCAAGTTCTTTGATGAGTATAACGTAGACCTTTTCCTTGCAGGCGATAATCACGTTTATCTCCGTACCGACAGCCTTTACAACGGTGCGGTTAACACCGACCCTCAGATGGGTACCTACATCATTCAGGCTCCCTGTATTTCCAGACCTCAGTCCTTCTCCGCATCAACCGCTTCCGGTTATGCTGTTAAGCAGTACTCTCTTGCAAACCTTACCGTTGGCGGTCTCGTTATAGACGTTGACGATGCAGGTCTCACCTTCCGTTGCCTTGTTAGAGAGGACGATAAGAACCCTCAGTACTTTGAATACGACAGCGTTACCATTCCCAGAAAGACCAGAGCTGCTAATAAGGTTGAGGTTAAGGAAGATGTAAACTTTGTAGTTAACGGCAACTACCTCAACACCGACGAAGGTCTTACCGTTCAGCAGATCAAGGACGGTATCGTTAATACCGACGTTGTAGTTACCGATGGAAATACGGGCGAGGTTCTTGATAATACTGCATTTGTAGCGAACGGCGATATCGTTACCGTTCGTAACGATGGCTTCGCTTATCCCGCGGCTGTTCTTACTGTTCACTTCAACGGTACCGAGCCCGATCCTACACCCGTAGGCAAGCTTGGCGATGTAAATAACGATGACGTTGTGGATAATCTTGACGCCGCCGCAATCCTTAAGTACGACGCAGGCATAACTAACGAGATTTCCGAAGCAGCAGACGTTAACGGTGACGGCGTTTACGATAACCTCGATGCTACTAAGATCCTTAAGTACGATGCAGGTCTTATTGACTCGCTATAATTTAAAAATGTAAATTCCTATCATCACTAACTTTTATACGTGTTAGGGACCACAAAAGCGCACATCGCGAAAATTTACATTACAACAAAGTGGCTGTAAAAAACTCTGTTTTTTACAGCCACTTGTTTTATATTACCCAAAGGAGAAAGCTAATTGTCGTTTTCGCTCTTTATTTCTTCGTGTCTTTTTATCTTTGCCGTGGTGGTCTTAATCATTGGAGTAGTCTGAACGGTTATAGCCTTTATGTGCTTGTAAGCGGGCAGGGTGTCGTTTATTTTTGTTATATCTTCTTTTACGATAGCGTATATTGCGCTTTCATCTGCATCAGGATGCTTCTGTTTGAAATAGTCCTTAGCGTAAACTATCTTAACAGCGATAACGGAATTATCCTCACGTTTCTTGGCGTAAACCATAACCTCAGAAACGTAGGGAAGCTTGCTTACTATCTCCTCAAGCTCCTCAGGGTAAACGTTTTTACCGCTCTTAAGCACTATAACGTTCTTCTTTCTGCCTGTTATGTAAAGGAACCCATCCTTGTCTATTCTCCCAAGGTCGCCGGTGTAGAACTTACCGTCCTTAAGCACCGCCTCTGTTTCCTCGGGCATTTCGTAATAGCCAAGCATTATGTTGGGGCCCTTTGCGGCAATCTCCCCGATACCGTCTTCGTTGGGGGTTTCGATGCTAATTTCTACCGAGGGCATCGCCTTACCTACGGATCCGAGACGCATATTGTGTTCATTTTCTGCCGCAAGCACTGGTGCCGTTTCCGTAAGACCGTATCCCTGTACGGTAAGTATACCCATATCGTTAAAGCCCTTTGCTACCTCGCGGCTTATAGCAGATGCACCGCTTATTATAAAGCGAATTGCGCCGCCAAGCTCGTCAATTATGGGCTTAAAGAACTTGCGTCTTGCATCGATACGTAGTTTTCTAAGCCCGTTGCTTGCCTTAAGTGCAAGTTTTATGGTCTTAAGCTTACCACGCTTTTCAATGTTTTTCATAATGTTACGGTACATCGCTTCAAGAAGCAGGGGTACGCAAACAAAGGTGGTTATCTTGTATTCCTTAAGGTTCTTTTGCACGTGGCGAAGTCCGTCGCAGAACATATTACAAGCGCCGCTGCAAAGGAAGAACAAAAGCCCGGTAGAGCCAAAGGTGTGGTGGAGAGGTAAAAATACAAGGTTGCGGTCGTCGGTAAACACTCGCTCCGTAGACATAAGGTCGTAAAGGTTTGCGGCAATGTTACGGTTGGAAAGCATAACCGCCTTGGAGGAGGAGGTTGTGCCGGAGGTGAAAATTATTGTTGCAACGTCATCGGGGTTGGGGTAGTAGCTGTCAAAGCTGGTGTCCGTTTTAAGGAAAAGCGTACCCATTTCCGTAACGTCGTTAACGCTAAGAACGTCTTCGCGAAGCTTTTTTGTGGAGATAAAGGTGTTTATACCCATATCATTATCTTCCGCAAGTCTATACATAAGCTCCGCGTGCTTTTCATCAAAAACAATGGCGTCTGCCTTACTGCGCTTCAAGGAAAGAAGAATTTCGTTTTCGGTAAGCTCCTTGTCCAGGGGAACCGCAACGCCAACGCCGCATAAAACTGCGGTGTAGCTTAGTATCCATTCATAGCAGTTAGCGGCTATAATGGCAACTCTTTTACCGGCAAGCCCCAACTTTAAAAGTCCGCTTCCGAACTCCCTTACCTGTTTGCCAAAGGCGTGGTAGGTAATGTGGCGATAATTTGTTTCACCGTTATACTCATCCTTCAAAGTAAAGGCGCGGTTGTCGGCAAAGCGCTTAATGCACTCGCCTATATATTCTTTTATAAGAGAAAATTTGCTTACTGAAACAACTGTGTCTAATGTGCTCATAGTGTTCTCCTATCTAGTTTTCAAAACTATATTAACACATATCGTAAACCTTGTCAACTTGTTTTTATATATATTTTTAAAAATTTGAATAAAACTATGGAAAAAGCCGGTGTTATCTGTTATAATGTGGTAGCAAATTTAGTTTGGGAGGCGTTGTTCTTGAGTATACGCATAGGTATTTTAGGTTACGGCAATTTGGGCCGTGGTGTTGAATGTGCAATAAAACAAAATAACGATATGGTTCTTACGGCGGTTTTTACTCGTCGTCCCCCTGAAACGGTTTCCATCCTATCCGAGGGCGTTAAGGTGTATAAGGTAGAGGAACTAATATCACACAAGGACGAAATAGACGTGCTTATTCTTTGCGGCGGCAGTGCAAAAGACCTGCCCGTTCAAACTCCCGAATATGCGGCGCATTTTAACGTAGTTGACAGCTTTGATACCCACGCTAAAATACCGGAGCATTTTGCGGCGGTAGACGGCGCGGCAAAGAAGGGCGGCAAGGTTGCCATAATATCCTGCGGTTGGGACCCTGGTCTGTTTTCCATCAACCGTCTTTACGCAGGTGCGGTTTTGCCCGAGGGTAAGGATTATACCTTTTGGGGAAAGGGCGTAAGCCAAGGTCACTCCGATGCTATACGCCGTGTTGAGGGCGTTTTGGACGGTAAGCAGTATACGATACCCGTTGAGGCTGCCTTGGAGTCTGTCCGTAATGCAGAGAACCCCGACCTTACTACAAGGCAAAAGCATATAAGAGAATGCTTTGTTGTAGCCGCCGAGGGCGCAGATAAGGCAAAGATAGAAGAAACTATCAAAAACATGCCTCATTATTTTGATGAGTACGATACAACCGTTCATTTTATAACGATGGAGGAGTTAAAGCGCGATCACAGCGGTATCCCTCACGGCGGTTTCGTTATAAGGGCGGGCAAAACGGGTTGGAACGGGGAGAATACCCACGTTATAGAATACAGCCTTAAGCTGGACTCCAATCCGGAGTTTACCTCCAGCGTTATCGTTGCTTACGCAAGGGCTGCGTACAGACTTGCTTCAGAGGGACAAAAGGGCTGTAAGACAGTCTTTGATATAGCACCCGCGTACCTCAGCCCCATGAGCGGCGAGGAACTTCGCGCAAAACTTCTTTAAGATAACAAAAAACGGCTTGGCGTTAACCGCCAAGCCGTTTTTTTATGATGAACTTATATCAGTCCTGCGTCGTGTTTAAGAATCAGTGCTGCATCAAGGTTGTCGGCAATCCCGTCACCGTTAATGTCGGCGGCATTCAATGATGCTTCGGTAAGATACAGAATATCTACAGAGTATTTTAACACGCTTACTGCATCCAGATTATCCACTACACCGTCCATGTTGGCGTCCCCTGCCTCGGGAGAATAATTGAAAAAGTGGTTTTCTTCCAATATATAGAAGGAATCGGGACCTATTGTAATAGCGTTCCATTGCTCTTCACTGCCTGTGTAATATAAGTAATCAAGACGGTCGCAATCGTAAAATGCCATGTTTTCAATAGTGGTCACGTTGTCTGGTATTATTATTTTTGTTAAGGCGTTGCACCATATAAACGCATTTTTGCCGATGGTTTTAAGGTTGTTCCCAAAAATTACGCTTTCCAAGCCGTTGCAGCTTGAAAATGCCCCTTCCTTTATAGTGACAACACTGTCGGGGATGGTTACGTGTTTCAAACTTTCACAGGAACTAAAGGCATATTGTCCAATGGTGGTAACGCTGCTGCCAAGGTTTAAACTTTCCAAATCGTAGCATTCGTTAAAAGCAAAATCGTCGATGAGGGTAACCTTGTTGCCTAAAGTTACTGTTTTTAAAGAACTGCAGTCGTTAAATGCATTGTTGCCGATAGTTGTAACGTTATCTCCCACTATTGCGCTCTCTAAAGACTTACAACCGCTAAAGGCGCCTTTGGAAACGGTAGTAAGGCTGTCGGGCATGGTTACGTCGGTTAAATTAGTGTTCTTCAAAAATGCAAATTCTCCAATGGTAACGGTTCCTTCGGGAATGGTGTACGAAGTGTTTGTTTTGCTCATGGGATACTGAACCAAGGTGGAGGTATCCTTACAGAACAAAACTCCGTCTACAGCATAGTAATGGGTGTTTGCTTCGCTTACGTTTATGCTTGTTAACGATTTGCAGTAATTAAAGGGGCTGTTACCAATGTACTGAACACTATCGCTTACGGTAACGCTTGTTAAAGAGTGGCATCCCCAAAATGCGTCTTTGCCAATGTGAGCAATGCTGTTGCTTATGGGGGCGTTTTTTAATTTATTGCAACTACTAAACGCTTCGTCGCCGATGGCAAAAACGCTGTCTGCCAAGGTTACGTCGGTTAAATTGGAGCAATCGTAAAACGCACGGTTTCCGATGTAAGTAACACCATTTTCTATTATCACGGTCTTAATATCTTCTGCGTATAAGCTCCAAGCCTCATCATTATAAGGGTTTATTTCGTTGATTTTACCTTTGCCGCTTATGGTAAGGGTGCCTTCAGCATCTAAAACCCAGTTAAGTGTACCCCAAGTACCGTTTATCTCTTCGGCCGATGCTAAAACAACGCCAAAATTTAAAACAAGCAAAAAGCACAGTATAAAACTAATTATTCTTTTCATTATTATACCTCCTTAGGCTATATAAGTCCTGCATCATATTTAAGCAGTAAAGCCGCGTCAAGGTTGTCTACAATACCATCTCTGTTAAAGTCTGCTGTGGCAAGTTCCACACCGCTAAGGTTTAAAATGCCTGCATCGTATTTAAGTACCACCGCCGCATCAAGGTTGTCCACTTCGGTGTCACCGTTTACGTCCCCAAGGGGAATTGTGTAGTCGTAAATAATACTTTTCGCTTCATAATCAAGTCCGGCATAACCTACCGAAATGAGATTCCACATTTCTTCACTGCCCGTGTAACGAATGCTTTCAAGGTCGTAACATTCGTAAAAAGCATATTTTCCAATGGACGTAACACCTTTTCCCACGGTTACGTTTTTTAAACTATCACAGGTTTTAAAGGCACTTTCGCCAATGACGGTAACGCTGTCGGGAATGGTTATTGCGGACAAAGATAAGCAAAAGTCAAAGGCGTGGTTACCGATAGAGGTAACGCTGTTACCTATGGTTGCGGTAGTTAAAGCCGAGCATTTGGAAAATGCAAAATCGCCGATGGAGATAACGCTGTCGGGAACGGCTACGTTTGTTAAACTTCGGCACAGATTAAATGCATATTCCCCTATGTCGGTAACGTTTTTGCCTAGGGATACGCTTTTTAACTCAAAGCAAGAGTCAAAGGCGTGGTTACCGATAGAGGTAACGCTGTTACCTATGGTTGCGGTAGTTAAAGCCGAGCAGTAGTAAAAGGAAAAGTCGCCAAGGGTAGTAACGCTGTCGGGAATGGATATGCTTATTAATTCCGAACAACCGCGAAAGGCATAGTGCCCGATGTGTGTAACGCCGTTGGGAATGTTGATGTCTGTTAACGCATCGCAACTATCAAAAGCGTTGTAACCAATATAAGTAACGCTGTCCGGAATGGTTATGTGGGTCAACTTTTGATTGGCAAAAAAACCGTAATTTCCAACAGCAGTAATACCTTCAGGGATGGCGTAGGTAGTGTTTCTTCTCCCTCTGGGATGGCACTCCAAAGCGTTCAGGTCGCTATTAAACAAAACTCCGTCTATATCATAGTAATGGGTATTTTCTTCGCTTACGTATATGTTCACCAATGCTTCGCAGTACGCAAAGACCGCCGTAGCAATATAAGCAAGGTCTTTTCCAATAGTAACTTTTTTCAAATTGTTACAGTGATAGAATGCGTCGCTGTGGATAGAACTAAGACTGTCGGGAAAGGTTACGCTCAACAAGCGAAAACAAGATTCAAAAGCAGATTCACCAATACCGATCACACTGTTAGGGAAACTTATGCTTTTTAAGCCTGCGCCATAAAAGGAATGAGGGCCTATAACCAAAGTACCGTCAGGTATAACGTAAGATAAGTCGTCTCTGCCTACGGGGTATCCAACTAAGGTCAAAGTGTCCTTGCTGAATAAAACACCGTCTATATCGCTGTATACGGTATTTGCATCGCTTACGGTTATATCAGTCAAATTTTCGCAGTTGTTGAACCCAATAACGTTAATGTAGGTAATGCTGTCGGGTATCATTATGGTAGCCAAGTCGCTACACCAAAAGGCGTAGTCCATAACGGTAACAGTACCGTTTGGTATAGCGTAGGACTCGTCACTTCTGCCTATGGGGTATTGGATCAAAATGGTTTTATCCTTGCTGAACAAAGCTCCGTCTATGTCACAGTAAACGGTATTTGCTTCGCTTACAGTTATGTCTGTTAAAGCGTAACACCGATTAAACGCCTCGTTGCCAATGGAAGCAACGCTTTCTCCTATGCTTACACTTTTTAAATAATCACAGCCATCAAAAGCCCTATCGCCAATGGAAATAACGCTATTTGGTATCGTTACGCTTGTTAAGCTCCGGCAAGATGAAAAGGCGTTGGCGCCGATGTGTGTAACGCTGTTGGGGATACTTACGTTTGTTATATCGTAGCAATCGTTAAAGGCATAGTCACCAATGGCGGTAACACTATCGGGTATACTTACACTTATTATATCGTAGCAGCCATCAAAGGCATAGTTGCCGATAGTAGTAACGCCGGGTTCAATTACAACGTTTTTTATCGAATCATAATTTGGCCAAACGTTATCGTAAAGACGGTCTATGCTCTTCATCTCACCCTCACCGCTTATAGTAAGAGTGCCGTCGTCATCAATAACCCAACTAAGGTTGTCCAAAGTGCCGCTACGCACCGCCGAAACGGTAAAGCCTCCAAAGGACAAAGTGCTTATCACCATAGCTAATAAAATTATTGCACTGATTATTCTTTTCATAGTCGTACCTCCTTTTGTTTCGGTATATGGATTTTTCTTTTACATATGTTATACAATTCAGACCCCGTTTTTCCTTAAAATTTTAAATGGGATGCAAAATGTTTTGCATCCCATCAGCTTGATGACAAACCTTGTCATCAAGCTGGCAGAGTGCTGAGAAAGAGTGCAGACAAGACGAACCGAGGCGAAAACTGTACTAAGTACTGTGAGCCGAGGTTCGTTTTGAATGAAAAAATAGAAAAAATCAAAGAGAATCCGAGGATTAACTTCTCGGATTCTCTTCTTTATGAGAGCAAATTTTATGTCTTTTTCGTGTTCTGTGCCTTTGTCAGCGGTCTGATGGGATGCAAAATGTTTTGCATCCCATACTTTTTTATCTAATTCCGTATTTTTCGATTATATAGTCCATATCCTTATCCCCTCTGCCGGAAAGGTTGATAAGAATTGAACCATGGCCCATCTTCTTCGCAAGCTTCATGCCGTAAGCAACTGCGTGGGCACTTTCTATTGCGGGGATAATACCTTCCATTCTGGAAAGGGTAAAGAAGGCATCGATGGTTTCCTCGTCGTTGATAACGTCATACTTAACTCTGCCAAGCTCGTGCAGGAAAGCGTGCTCGGGACCGGAGGAGGGATAGTCAAGACCGCTGGCAACGGAGTAAACGGGAGCGGGCTCGCCGTTTTCGTCCTTAAGCATTATGCTGTTAAAGCCGTGCATAATGCCTTCTGTGCCGTACTGAAGGCTTGCCGCGTGGTCACCAAGGGCGGTGCCTCTGCCAAGGGGCTCAACACCGTAAATGTCAACGGGGTCGTTAAGGAAGCCTGAGAATATACCCATTGCGTTAGAGCCGCCTCCGACGCAAGCCACTACTGCGTCAGGTAGTTCACCGGTCATGTTTATAAACTGCTCTCTTGCTTCAACGCCGATGACACTTTGAAAATCACGAACCATCAGGGGGAAGGGGTGCGGACCCAGCACGGAGCCTATGCAGTAAAGGATATCCTTATAATTCTTGGTGTATGCATCAAAGGCGGCGTCCACAGCCTCCTTAAGGGTTGCAAGACCGTGGGTAACCTCAACAACGTTCGCGCCAAGTATCTTCATTCTTGCAACGTTGGGGGCTTGCTTTTTAATGTCAACAGAGCCCATGTATATGTCGCACTCAAGGCCGAAATAAGCCGCGGCAGTAGCCAAAGCAACGCCGTGCTGACCTGCGCCTGTCTCGGCGATTATCTTCTTTTTGCCCATGTATTTTGCAAGAAGCGCTTCGCCCATACAGTGGTTAAGCTTGTGCGCGCCCGAGTGGTTAAGGTCCTCGCGCTTTACGTAAAGCTGTACGTTGCCGATGGAGGAGGAAAGTCTTTCAAGGTAAGAGATAGGGGTGGGTCTCCCCTGAAAATCTCTGCGTATCTTGCGGAGTTCCGCTATAAATTTACTGGACTTGCAAATGGTATAATAAGCCTCAGTAGTTTCTTCCATGGCTTTTTTAAGCTCGTCAGATACGTAAGCGCCGCCGTACTTACCAAAAAAGCCCTTTTCATCAGGATAGTTTTTAAAATAATTGTCAAATTCAAAACCGTTATGCTTCATTTTACAAATGCCTCCGTGTAGTTTTATATAAACAGATAGTTTTTAAGAAAACAAAAGCCCTCGACAGAAAGATACCCTCTGTCAAGGACGAATAAATTAAAATATCCGCGGTGCCACCTTGAATTTGCAGTGTCTAAACTGCACACTTTGCCAAGTATAAATACTTGCGGCAACTGACGTATGCCCACACGTCGCAGAATACTTTGCTTTTACCAAGCATTTCCTCCTTGCCCTCAGCGGCCCATTTGACAACTTGTTTCTTGCCTGCATCTCAGCGCCACAGACTCTCTGTAAAGGCATCATTGCCGTTACTCCCGCTTCATCGGTTTTAACTATTAACTTGTAAGTAGTATAACACCACAAATTATAATTGTCAATACCTTTCAAAAATTAAAACCGCCCATAGGTTTGAGCCTACGGGCGGTAATATAGGTCAGCTAAGCTGAGTTATAATAAGATGTGCGGAAACCGGATTTGTTCCGCCGGCGTTCGGGGTAAGGGTAAGGGCCGCTGCGTTGCCAACGGGGTTGCGTACTGTTAAAACAGAGCCGGCTGCGGTAGTTTCTACCAGCGCCATACCAATTATTTGGGAAGTGCCGGTTGCTCTGCCTACAACGGTATAATCAAGTTCAGCTCCGTTCAAAGTTAACACAAGCTGGCCGGGTTCATCAATGCTGGCTGCAAAATACACCTGGTAAACACCGGGGTCGGCAAGAGTGAAGGATGAGTCAGAGGCTCTTGCGATGCCGGTGCCCGAGTTAGGGCCGTCCTGCGGGAAACTGATGTCTGAGCCTACGGCTATGGTTGCAGCGTTATCGGGGGGCATAAGTGCATAAAAATCCGCAAAACCAAGCACGGTACCTGCAGGGCCCTGAGGACCTATGGGGCCGGTTGCACCCGTTGCACCTGCGGGGCCTGCGGGACCTTGAGGACCTGCGGGACCGGTTTCGCCTACGGGGCCTTGAGGACCTATGGGGCCGGTTGCACCCGTTGCACCTGTGGGGCCTGCGGGACCTTGAGGACCTGCGGGGCCGGTTTCACCTGCGGGACCTTGAGGCCCTATGGGGCCGGTTGCACCTGTGGGGCCTGCGGGACCTTGAGGAC
>JAFQKR010000020.1 GCA_017396825.1 Clostridia bacterium | reverse complement strand
TATCAACGCAAGCCCCTATTTTGCTATGCTTTGCACTGTGTGGCTTGTTATAAATGAGTGCATAAGCATACTTGAAAACCTAACGGAAATAGGAGTTCCTATGCCGGTCTTCCTGATAAAGATAGCTAAACGCCTGAAAAACAGTGTGGAGGAAAAGGGAGATGACGAAGAATAAACCAATAAAGATATATATATCCCCTGCAAACCATTATAAGCCATATATCATTAAAGGCTATACTGAAAAAGAACAGATGGACAAACTTGCCCCTTTCTTGGTACGAGAACTTGAAAGGTACGAGGGTGTGCAGCCTATACTCACAACGGTCTATAACGCCGACCGTCAGTACACGGGCAGACCCGAAGAGGCAAAACACCTTGGTTGCAACGTATACGTCGCCCTGCATAGCAACGCAGGCGGCGGTAAGGGTGCTTGCTTGTTTTATCATCCGTCGTATCCCCTATCAAAAGCCTTGGCGTTAGGGCTCGTAGGCGAACTCAACCGTATATGCCCCATAAAAAGCAACCGTGCCGTACAGCCTGCTATCTATGCCTGGAATACGGGTGCTTTCAATTTCGGTGAGCTTCGTGTGCCTGCGGAGTACGGTATAGCACCCGTCCTCATCGAGCACGAGTTCCACGATACTTTAGAAGGCGCACAGTGGATTATTAACAATTTAAAAGAAATAGCCAAAGCCGATGCTCGTGCAATAGCGGAGGTGTTAGGTCTTAAACTAAAAAATGTGCAGGGAGATGTAAACGGTGACGGAGAATCGGACAACCTTGATGCTGCCCGCATCCTTATGTACGATGCGGGTCTTGCGGAATTGACCGATTCTCAAAAGCAGGCCGCCGATGTAAATGGTGACGGCACCGCAGATAATCTTGATGCTTCGGAAATATTAAAAAAAGATGCAGGTATAGAATAAAAAAGAACCTCCCCGTGGAACTATCCACGGGGAGGTTTTTGCTTTTGGAGCTGGTGAGGGGATTTGAACCCCTGGCCTATTGATTACGAATCAATTGCGCTACCACTGCGCCACACCAGCAAGCATTTATTTTTTGCAAAACGAATTATAACATACAAGCCTTCCTTTTGTCAAGCGTTTAATGTGTTTTTGCAGAATGCCGCCTGCTTTTTTATCGACACCAAAAAACAAAACTCTTCATATTATATATCATAAAACTGTATGGAGGGTTTTTATGTCAAATATAAAAATTGCGGTAATAGGCGGCGACCGCAGACAAGGGGTTCTTGCCGCTGCCCTCGCCGCGAGTGGTTACGAATGCGCTGTTTTTGCCTTGGACGGCGTTGATATAGGCGGCGCAACCAGATGCACAGAACTTGAAAGCGCCCTTTGCGATGCCTTGGCAGTGGTGCTTCCTCTCCCTATAAGCAGGGACAGAAGGTGTGTAAACGCTCCGTTGTACGGCGGTGAGGTAACCCTTGAAGATGTGGACAGACTTGCTTCTCCTACCGCCCTTTTCCTTGGCGGCATGATAAAGCAGGAGGATTTTGAGGGCAGATGGGTACATGACTACTACGCCAAGGAGGAGCTCCAGCTTCTTAACACTATCCCTACGGCGGAGGGGGCAATAGCCATAGCAATGGAGGCTTTGCCGACTACAGTGCATGGCACCAAATGCCTTATAATGGGGCTTGGTAGAGTGGGGAAGACCTTAGCCCTTGCCTTGAAGGGCTTGGGCGCGGAGGTCAGCGTTGCCACTCGTAACCCCAAGGAAAAGGCAGTTTGCAGAATTCTGGGAGTGGATGTAGTAGAGTATCCTTGCCTATCGAAAAAAATATCCGGCTTTGGGCTGATATTCAATACCGTTCCCGCCATGCTTTTGACGGGCGAGCTTTTGCAAAGGGTTAAGGACTCCACCCCTATAATAGACCTGGCCACCCATCCCGGTGGAGTGGATTCTGCGGCGGCAAAGGGAAAAAACGTTATATGGGCATTGGGATTACCCGGGAAGGTGGCTCCCGTAACGGCGGGAGAGTACATCTCTAAAACGGTAATCGGTATACTTGAGGAGGAAAAGTTGATATGATAGCCTTTGGAATATGCGGCTCCTTTTGCAATCACAAGGAAGTCTTAATCCGACTTAAAGCTCTTGTAGCCTCGGGAGAGCAGGTGTTGCCTGTTTTTTCCGAAAAGGTGCAGGTCACAAATACCCGTTTCGGCAACGCTGCGGACTTTATTGCGGAGGTGGAGTGCATCTGCGGCAGGGAGGGTATAAAAAATATAGTTGACGCAGAAAAGGTCATAACCGGCGCGGATATTGACTGTATGGTTATTGCACCGTGTACGGGTAATACCTTGGCGCGTCTGGCTCTCGGTATAACCGACGGTGCCGTTACTATGGGAGCAAAGGCTCATCTTCGTAACCAAAAGTCCCTTCTTATAGCCTTTGCCTCCAACGACGCCCTTAGCGGAAGCCTTAAAAACATAGCCACCCTTTTGGAGAAGAAAAACATCTATTTTGTGCCTATGAAGCAGGATGATCCCGAGAAAAAGCCAACCTCTCTGGTTTGCGATTGGTCACTTCTCCCTAAAGCAATAGAAGGGGCAAAGAGGGGTAAGCAGCTTCGTCCTCTTGTTGTGGTTTAAAGGGCAAAAAATACGCGCATAATAAAACAAAGGAGGCTTAAATATGGCAGAACAAAGGGATAAGGATCTAAATGCACCAACATCGGAGGCGGAGGCTGCGGCAGCTAAGGCGGAGGGGCTTGGAGGCATGACCATGCATACGGGCAGGGGAGTAATACATGCTCTCATTATAGCGGGACAGATAGAGGGCCATTGCGAGGCACCTGCCGCTGCTAAATCCACCAAGTACGAGCAGTGTATTCCCACCCTTGTGGCGGTGGAGGAGAGCAGCGAGGTGGAGGGGCTTTTGGTGTTGATAAATACCATAGGCGGTGACGTAGAGGCGGGGCTTGCCATAGCGGAGCTGATATCCGGAATGAAAAAGCCCACTGTGTCTTTGGTTCTTGGCGGCGGTCATTCCATTGGCGTCCCCTTGGCGGTATCCGCAAAAAAGTCCTTTATCGTTCCCTCGGCCACCATGACTATTCATCCCGTAAGAACTACGGGCTTGGTTATCGGCGTACCTCAAAGTTTTACCTATTTTGAGAAGATGCAGGATAGGATAATAGAGTTTATAGTAAAAAACAGCCACGCAGGTGCAAAAAGGGTAAAGGAGCTAATGCTAAGCACCGACGAGATGACCACCGACATAGGTACGGTTTTGAACGGGGTAGAGGCGGTAAAGGAGGGACTTATAGACGCGGTAGGCGGGCTTGGAGACGCCCTTGATGCATTGCATGCCATGGCAAGGGGATCAAGAGGCGGAGTGAAGCGAAAAAAGGGATAAAAAAGCAAAAAAACTATTGACACGGCGCGTCTTTTGTGGTAAACTTCTTAGGCCGCATGTAATGGGCTTTTTAAGTATGCCTTTTTGGCTACGCCCTCATACAGCGAGACATATAAGAAAGGTGGGTACTTTTCGTGTTTGCAATAGTTGAAACCGGCGGTAAGCAGTATAAGGTTAGCGAGGGTGATATCATCTTCGTTGAAAAGCTTGACGTTGCTGAGGGCGAAACCTATACCTTCGAAAAGGTATTGGCTGTTTCCGGTGCTGAAGGCTTTGTTGTAGGTACTCCTACAGTTGACTGCACAGTAACTGCTAACGTTGTTAAGAACGGCAAGGGCAAGAAGCTGCACATAATGCGCTACAAGTCCAAGAAGAACGAAAAGAAGCATATAGGCCACAGACAGCCTTATACAAAGCTTCAGATAGTTTCCATAGCTTAGTGTTATGGTAAAGGCGTCATTTTCGGGGCGCGGCGAAGCTTTAAACGGCTTCCGTGTATGTGGGCATTCCGGTTATGCTGATGCGGGTGAAGACATTGTCTGTGCCGCTGTCAGTGCAATGACTATGTATACCGCTAATTTACTTACGGACGGGTTTGGCATCCCCTGTGATCTCACAGTGGATGAGGACAGTGTGACGATAGCCTTGTCGCTAAAGTCTCCTTCCGAAACGGGTAGTAAGATAATAGCCTCCTTCAAGAAGGAACTTGTGGCGTTAGCGGCGGAATATCCGCAAAATATTCTTGTAAAGGAGTAGTAAAAATGCTTAGAATATCCATCCAATTTTTTGCACATAAAAAAGGCGTTGGTTCTACCAAGAACGGTAGAGATTCCGAGTCTAAGCGTCTTGGTGCTAAGAGAGCAGACGGTCAGTTTGCTAAGGCTGGTAACATCATCGTTCGTCAGCGCGGCACAAAGATCCATCCCGGTAACAACGTAGGCAGAGGCAAGGATGATACTTTGTTTGCACTTGCTGACGGTATCGTTAAGTTTGAGCCTATGTGTGGCGGCAGAAAAAAGGTAAGCGTTTATACCGAAGCTGCAGCAAAATAGCTTAGTTTGTATTAAAAAGGGGTTTATCGGGCGCGGAAAACCGCCCGACTAAGCTCCTTTTGTTTTTTTATCCAAAAGGGCAGGAGGATATATTATGATAGATAAAGTGGCGATAACCATAAAAGCGGGCAAGGGCGGCGATGGCGCTGTTTCCTTCAGGCGTGAGAAATACGTTGCAAAGGGCGGTCCCGACGGCGGTGACGGGGGCAGAGGCGGCAACGTTATATTCGTTGTGGATGACGGCACGAACACCCTTTTGGATTTTAAAAACCGCCGTAAGTTTAAAGCGCAGGACGGCGACAACGGTGCAGGCAGAAAGTTTGCAGGTAAAAGCGGCGCCGACCTTCGTATCCCCGTACCCCGCGGTACGGTTATAAAGGACATGGCGGGCAGGGTTATACACGATATGTCCGACGGCGAGCCTTATATCGCCGCAAAGGGCGGCAGAGGCGGTTGGGGTAACACCCATTTTGCCACTGCTACAAGGCAGGTGCCCCGTTTTGCAAAGAACGGCTACGACGGCGAGTATAAGGAGATAGTGCTGGAACTTAAAATGCTTGCAGACGTTGGTCTTGCAGGGTTCCCCAACGTGGGCAAATCCACACTTCTTTCCAAAATATCCGCCGCCAACCCCAAGGTTGCCGACTACCATTTTACCACCCTTTCACCTAACCTGGGTGTGGTAAAGGTTTACGAAAAGGCTTTTGTTGTGGCAGATATCCCCGGTCTTATAGAGGGGGCCTCCGAGGGGCTTGGCCTCGGTCACGACTTTTTGCGTCACATTGACCGTTGTAGACTTATACTTCATATATTTGATATTTCCGCATCGGAGAGGGAAGACCCCCTTGAGGATATTAAAAAGATAAATAAAGAGCTTAAGAAATACAGCCCACAGCTTGCAAGCAGACCTCAGATACTTGTTGCAAACAAGATAGACACGGGTTACGAGAAGGAGACCTTGGCACGTATTAAGCGATATGCGGCTCGTAAGGGGCAAAAGGTGTTCCTTATGTCGGGGCTTACCGGCGAGGGCGTGGGCGAACTTATGAAATACACTGCCGAGCTTCTTGATACACTTCCTCCGCTTACCACCTACGACAGCGAGATAGTAGAGGTAGAGGAAGTAGACTTCACCGACCGCAGCGTTGATATTAAACGCGAGGGTGACGTATTCCACGTAGAAGGTGAATGGATAAAGCGCGTATGCGGCGGCGTTAACTTTGACGATAGAGAATCACTCATGTTCTTCCAGCGCGTGCTTAAAAACAGCGGCGTTATTGAAGCCCTTGAAAAAGCAGGCATTAAGGATGGGGACACGGTTGAAATATACGGCATAGAATTTGACTTTGTTTTATAATACAGGACGGTAAAAATTATGAAATTGCTCACTAATGCGTATTACTATAACGGCGCGGTATATGAAAGCGCTGAGGCACTTAAAGCGGCAACGGGTAGAAACGGTGCAAGGGAAAACACCCTTTCCTACCGCATATTGAAGAACCACAACAAGGGCACCGAGGAAAAGCTTAAGCTTCGCTTTGATGCCATGGCGTCTCACGATATAACCTACGTTGGTATTATCCAGACTGCAAGGGCGGGCGGCCTTGAAAGGTTCCCTGTACCCTATGTGCTTACCAACTGCCACAACAGTCTTTGCGCCGTTGGCGGCACCATCAATGAGGACGACCACGTTTTCGGCCTTTCCGCTGCCAAGAAGTACGGCGGTATCTTTGTTCCTCCTCACATTGCGGTTATTCACCAGTATATGAGAGAGTGCTTTGCTGCTCCCGGTAAAATGATATTGGGCTCCGACAGCCACACTCGTTACGGCGCTCTCGGTTGTATGGCGATAGGCGAAGGCGGTCCCGAACTTGTTAAACAGCTTCTTTGCCGCACCTATGACATCGACAGTCCCGCCACTGTATGCGTGCACCTTACGGGCAAGCCCTCCCACGGTGTGGGTCCTCAGGACGTAGCCCTTGCACTCATTAAAGAGGTGTTCGATTGCGGCTTCGTGAAGAATAAGGTTATCGAATTTGTAGGCGAGGGTATAAAGGGCCTAAGCGTTGACTACCGTAACGGTATTGACGTTATGACTACCGAAACCACCTGCCTTTCCACCGTTTGGGAGACCGACGACAAGGTTAAGGCGTACCTTGCCGCCCACGGCAGAGCAGGTGAATACGCAGAGATGAAGATAGAGGCCCCCGCTTATTATGACGGAGTTATAGAGCTTGACCTTTCCGAGATAGAGCCTATGATAGCCCTTCCTTTCCATCCTGCAAACGTTTACAGCATTAAAGAACTTAACGCCAACGCAGCTGATATACTCAGAGAAACCGAAAAAAGCGCTATCGACCTTTTCGGCGGCAGAGTAAATTACAGCCTTACCGACAAGCTTGTTGACGGTAAGATACAGGTACAGCAGGGTGTTATCGCAGGCTGTGCAGGCGGTATCTACGAAAACCTTGCGGCAGCGGCGTCGATACTTAAGGGCGGCAACACCGGCAGCGGTGCTTTCTCTCTTTCCGTATACCCGGCAAGTCAGCCCGTATACCTTTCCACTATCGGGAACGGAATACTCCGTACCCTTGCGGAAAGCGGCGCTGTTATAAAGACTGCCTTCTGCGGCCCTTGCTTCGGCGCAGGGGACGTTCCCGCAAACGGCGCACTCAGTATAAGACACAGCACACGTAATTTCCCCAATCGCGAAGGCTCTAAGCCCGGTGAGGGTCAGATATCCTCCGTTGCGCTTATGGACGCACGCTCTATTGCGGCAAGTGCAAAAAACGGCGGAGTGCTTACCTCCGCCGCTGACGTGGACTATGACGAGACCGTACCTGCCTACGAGTATGACTCTACCGTTTATGAAAGCAGAGTATACAGCGGCTACGGCAAGGCAAAGACTGATGATAGCCTTGTTTACGGTCCCAATATTGCAGACTGGCCTAAGATGGAGCCCCTTTGTGACGATATGCTTTACAAGGTTGTTGCATATATAACCGACCCCGTTACTACCACTGACGAGCTTATCCCCTCCGGTGAGACCTCCTCTTATCGCTCTAATCCTGAAAGGCTTTCTCAGTTTGCCCTTTCTCGTAAGGTGCCCGAATACGTTGGCAGAGCAAAGGCAGTAAGAGAAGCAGAGAGAGCGCGTGTTGACGGTAAGAGTACCGTAGAAGCGCTTCCCGAACTTGAAGGGGTTTATGCCGCAATAGAAAAGGCGGGCGTAGCTGTAAATAAAGCAGAAACGGGCGTTTACAGCCTTGTTTACGCTAACAAGCCGGGCGATGGCTCTGCAAGAGAGCAGGCGGCATCCTGCCAGCGAGTTTTGGGCGGAGGCGCTAACATAGCGGAGGAATACGCTACCAAGCGTTACAGAAGCAACCTTATCAACTGGGGTATGGTTCCCTTTACTACCGACGCTAAGGGTGACTTCGACTGCGGCGATTATATTTTTGTAAAGGGTATCAGAGGCGCTATTGAAAAGGGAGATAAGACAATAGATGCTTTGGTTATAAAAGGCAGCGAGGTCAGTAAGACCGTTCTTACTATGCCGGCTCTCACCGAAGATGAAAAGCGTATAATAACCGAAGGCTGTCTTATTAATTACTACCGTAAGTATTAAGCAAAAATGCTTTCTACAAGCTTTGGGCATTCTATGGGCGAGTAACGCCAGTAGTCGATGTGCCCTTGCTTGATAAAATAGTTAAGGGGCAGGGGTTGACCCTCGGTAGGATAGGTGTCGATGATGACCAGTTTTATCTTCATCTTGTCCCGTATGATGCTTTTTATATAAACGGCGGCGCTTCTTCCTACCTCAACGCCCTCCTTGTATTCGGCAAGCCCTGCAAGGTTAGGCGTAAGCTCCACAAACACCCCGTAGCTTTCTATACTGCGGATAATCCCTGCGGCGGTTTGACCCGGGCTGTAAAGTGCGGCGTTTTCCTGCCAAGTGCCAAGAAGCTCTCTGTGTGAAAGACTTATGCGGCCGCTACCCATGGAAGGTGTTTTCACCACCACGTTTATGTCCTGACCGGGGTATAGTCTGTCCTTGGGATGGGCTATCCTTGATACGGAGAGGGTGTCGATGGGAAGCAGGGAAACGATACCACAGCCAACGTCCACAAAAACACCAAAACTTTCCATGTGGGTAACTCTTGCGCTTATAACGTCCCCTGCGGAAAGACTGTCTATATAGGACAGCATACACTCCCGTTGGGCGGCGCGTCTGGAAAGTATAAGGTTGCCGTCGGGTAATATCTGCTTTATTTTAAAGCAAAGAGGCTTGCCCACGCGGCTTATTATGGCAATATCCTTTGGGCGTTCTCCGTCCCTAAGGTAAACACATTCCTCGTGTGGAATGATGCCCGTATACTGTCCTACGCGCACGTGCAGATTGTGTTCGTTATCGCAAAGACAGCAGATTCCTTCAAGAACAGTGCCGTCGGCAAAGGCCCTTTCCAAAGCTTCGGCAGAAGAAGTAGCGTTTTTGTTAGCGGCAGTGTATATAAGCCGTCCCTCAGGCAGGAATAAATTATGTTTCATTATCACGGTTTCCTTTCCTTTTTGTTCCATACTTATGTGTGAACGGATAAGGGTAGAACAATAAATTAATGCAAGGAGATAATTATGCTTACAAAGCTTGCGGAAATAGAGAAAAAATACGAGAAATTGGAAGAAAGCCTATCTGATCCCGCAATAATCAGCAATATGGATACCTATACTGCTACTATGAAGGAGTATAAGGCTTTGGAGGACGTAGTTGCCAAGTACAGAGAGTACAAGCTGGCAGAACAGACCTTTAAGGATGCCGAGGAATTCATGCGTGAGTCCGACGACCCTGAAATGAAGGAACTTGCGGCGGAAGAATACGCCGCGTCAAAGGAGGATATGGAGCGTTTTACTGAGGAGCTTCGTTACCTTCTTCTCCCCAAGGACCCCAACGATGAAAAGAACGTTATTATAGAAATACGCCAAGGTGCAGGCGGCGAGGAAGCGGCTTTGTTTGCGTCGGTGCTTTACCGTATGTATACCATGTACGCGGAAGCATCGGGCTTTAAGTGTGAGCTTGTAAACGTAAACGAAACTGAACTTGGCGGTTTTAAAGAGGTTTCCTTTATGGTAGAGGGCAAGGGTGCTTACAGCCGTTTCAAGTTTGAAAGCGGCGTTCACCGTGTGCAGCGCGTGCCCGAAACGGAAAGTCAAGGCAGAATTCATACCTCAACCGCTACCGTGGCAGTGCTTCCTGAGGCCGAGGACGTGGAGTTCGAGCTTAATATGGATGAGCTAGAGATAACCCGTCACCGTAGTACCGGCGCAGGCGGTCAGCACGTAAATAAGACCGAGTCTGCCATTCGTATAATTCATATCCCCACGGGGATCGTGGTAGACTGTCAGGACGAGCGCAGTCAGATAAAGAACAAGGATAAAGCACTTAAGATAATGAAGTCCCGTCTTTATGATATGGAACAGCGCAAGAAGGCAGAAAGCCTTTCCAGCGAAAGGCAGTCCCAGATAGGCACCGGCGACAGAAGTGAACGTATCCGTACCTACAATTATCCTCAGGGTAGAGTTACAGACCATAGAATCGGTATGACCCTCTATTCCCTCGAAAACTTCCTTAACGGCAAAATAGACGAAATGGTAGACGCGCTTATCACCGCAGACCGTGCGGAAAAACTTAAAGCGGGTCAGGAATAAGGAGGAAAAGTTATGATAAAAAGAGCGTTTAACAGCGATGTAATAGACAGTGCGGTCTTAAAAGCAATAGATGAAAGAGCATTTCCCGGTGCACAGATAGCCATCGGTGACAAAGACGGTATAATTTACACCGCAAACTACGGCTACAAGAGAGTATTCGACGATAACGCCCCCTGCTTTGATAAAGAACCCGTAGAATTTACTGGCACTAAGGATCCTGTTACCTCTGATACTCTTTACGATATGGCGTCTTGCACTAAGATAATGTCTACCACTATGGTTGCCCTTCGTATGATAGATGAAGGCAAGATAGCCCTTTACGACAGTATAAGCCGTTTTATAGACGTTCCCGAGGATAAAAAGGGGATAGAACTTCGCCATCTTCTTACTCATACCAGCGGTATTAAGGCACATTTCCTCCTTGAAAACGATGGAAGAGAAGCAAGCGAAGCAGCACAGATAGTTCTTGATCATCCTCTTTCCACCCCTACGGGTACTAAGGTAGAGTACACTTGTATGGGGTATATCCTCCTCGGCAAGATACTTGAAAAACTTGGCGACAAGCCCCTTGACGTGTTGGCGGAGGAGATGGTATGGAAGCCTCTCGGTATGTATAACACCTGCTACCGTCCTCTTGACAAGGGGTTTACTAATATTGCCGCTACCGAGTACACCGAGGACCTTGGCGCGTATAAAGTTGGCATAGTTCACGATGAAAACGCTCGTTTCTTGGGTGGCGTAAGTGCCAACGCAGGCGTGTTCTCCAATGCGGAGGACGTAGCGACCCTCGCTACCATGCTTTCCGCAGGCGGCGTTCATAAGGGCAAGATGTTCTTGTCTCCTTCTCTTATGAAACTTGCCCGTACCGATATGACCGCAGGTCTCGGAGAGGGCAGAGGTCTTGGCTTTGTAGTTAAGCAGGCAGGCACCCTCAGCGCCATGGGAGACCTTTATCCCGGTGGTTCCTTCGGCCACAACGGCTATACGGGTACCTCTATGTATCTCCACGGAGACAATGGCCTTTACGTGATAATTCTCGGAAACAGAGTGCATTTTACTCGTAACAGTGACAGAATTTTCCGTTTCCGCCGTACCTTCCATAATCTTTGCACTGCAGAATACGAAAGAGCAAGTCTCTAAGACGCCATGCGGCTTTTAGGTATTTTAAGGCATATTTCCAAGTGATCGCCTTTGTCCGTTTCCTCTCTTTCCACGGTAAACCCTGCGGCAGAGGCAAGGCCTATCGCTTTATCTACCGAGTTAATAAAAAATCTTATATCGCTAACGGTGCCCACAAGCTTTTGTGTGGCACCTTTCTTTTTTTGTTTTTCGGGCTTTTTAGCGCCGTGCAGGTAGCTTTCCACAAGAAGTTCACATTCCTCGGCGGTGTAGCCCTTTTCAGCGGCGGCCTGCAAAAGCTTAAGCCTTGCTTCGGAGTTGCTTATCCTGAGGAAAGCCCTCGCCTGTCTTTCGGGCATACGGCTTTCTCTTATAATGCGCCTTTCCTCCTCACCGTATTTCAGCAGCCTAAGCTTGTTGGCAACGGTAGGTTGGCTAAGCCCAAGGCTTGCGGCAAGCTCTGCTTGGGTAACGTCGCACACTATCATAATGTTTTGCATGGCGGCGGCTTGCTCAAAGTAGTCAAGGTCGTTTCTGAATGCGTTTTCCGCCAACGCCATTTGGGCGCTTTCTCCCGCAGTAGCGCTTATAAGCATACAAGGCACGGTTTTAAGCCCCGCCATGCGGGATGCTCTCCAGCGGCGCTCTCCTGCAATTATCTCGTACTCTGCCTTCGCCCGTACTGTCTGCCCGTTAAGGCTTATTTCGGGGGTGTTCTCTCTTCGACGAACGCAAAGGGGCTGGATAATACCGTTTTGTTTTATGCTTGCAGACAGCTTTTGAAGCTCCTCTTTGTCAAAAATACGCCGCGGCTGAAGGGGGTTAGGCACAAGACAGTCTACGGGGATATGTAAAAGACAAGGAGCGGTGGTCTTTTTAGATAAAGAAAAAATTTCGGATAACTTCAATATTTCGCACCTCCTTCGTTTTGTACGGTGGATATTTTATCACACAGCCCTTGTCGAAAAACCTCTGAAACTGCGGCAAACAAAAAGAAAACGGCAAAAAAGCCGTTTTCTGCAAGTTAAACTATAATCATTTTTCTGCGATCGAGACTATTTTTACTCCCCATATTCAGCTATGTAAGGAAGGTTGCGGTAATACTCCGCACAATCAAGCCCATAGCCGATAACAAAGTGGTCGGGGATGGTAAACAACGCCTTATCAGCTTCAAATTCAACGACACGGCGGCTGGGCTTGTCGAGAAGTGTAACAACCTTGAGTGACAAGGGACGTCTTGCTTTGAGAAGCTTTACTACTTCACTGAGAGTTCTGCCCGTATCAATAATGTCTTCAACTATTATAACGTGATAATTACTTATATCTTGAGTAAGATCCATGGTAATGGCAACAGTGCCGGTAGAAACGGTACCGTCAAAATAGCTTTTAGCACACATAAAGCCGATCTCGCAGGGCACGGTAATGGCACGGCAAAGGTCAGCCATGAAAACAAAGGCGCCCTTGAGTATGCTTACCAACAAAATAGGTCTGCCGTCATAGCTGTCACTGATCTCCTTGCCTGCAATCTTTATCG
Organism: Clostridia bacterium; assembly: GCA_017396825.1. Taxonomy (GTDB): domain Bacteria; phylum Bacillota; class Clostridia; order Oscillospirales; family CAG-382; genus SIG636. The sequence continues at coordinate 43,044 of JAFQKR010000020.1, read as the reverse complement.
CCTCAGTAATCTCTTCTTTGGTGATAAGCACTTTTTTAATTCTTTTATTAAAATCTTCTCTTGTCATTTTTGTGTCCTCACTGTAAAGTTTGTTCCATTTTATCACATTTTTACCGTTAGTGCAATACGGCTAAGGCGGAAAAACACAAAAAAACACGTTTGTTGTTGCAATTTGTTCTAACGAGTGTTATAATCCATAGTGGTGTTTTGTGAAAACTTATTGAATAGAGGATTATAAATGAAAACAGAAAAAAGGTCCTACAAAACAAAGCTTATAATCAGGCAAACAGCACTGGTATTAATTGATATAACGTTGTTTATCGTTTCTTCGTTTTTGTCCTTGTGGTTAAGATTTGAGTTTAATTACGGCGAACTGGCAGAAACTGATTTTTTGGCAAACGTGTTAAAGCTTATACCCCTTACCGCCTTTTTGATGGTGGTTTGCAGTTACGCCTTTGGCTTGTATCACAGCTTGTGGCGCTTTGCGGGCGAAAGGGAAATGGTGCACGCAGTGTTTGCGTGCATGATGTCTGTTTCCGTTCAAACTGTGCTTCAGTTTTTGTTCGGGCTTCCCGTACCCAGAAGCTTTGTGTTTATTAACTTTCTTTCTCTTACGGCGATGGTTTTGGGCGTAAGGCTTTTATACAGAGTTGCAAGAAGCATAAAGGATAATAAAAGCATTTCAAAGGGCGAAAAAAGCCGTACCATGATAATTGGCGCAGGTGAGGCAGGCGCTACCATCCTTCGTGAGCTTATGCGTAGTGCCAAGTCTAAGAATAACGTCATTTGCTTTGTTGACGATGATCCGGTTAAAAACGGCAGGTACGTTCACGGCGTTCCTATTGCAGGCAGCACCGATGATATAGTTGATCTGGCTATAAAGCACGAGATAGAGGATATAATATTTGCAATTCCTACGGCAAATGCCGCCAAAAGGCGTGAGATACTTAAAAAATGCCAACAAACCGGTTGCAACCTAAAAACACTCCCGGGCATATATCAGCTTGTTAACGGCGAAGTTGACGTTAAGAAAATACGAAAGGTGGAAATAGAGGACCTTTTGGCTCGTGACAGCATCAAGACCAATATTGAAGAGATAGTAGAATACGTGAACGACAGAGTCGTGATGGTTACAGGCGGCGGGGGCTCTATAGGTAGTGAGCTTTGCCGTCAGATAGCGACACACGGTCCCCAAAAACTTATAATTTTTGATATTTATGAAAACAACGCCTATGCGATAGAGCAGGAGTTAAGGAGAAAGCACCCACATCTTGACCTTGTAGTGCTTATAGGCTCGGTAAGGGATGTAAAACGTGTTGACGCAGTGTTTGAAAGGTATAAGCCCAGCATTGTATTCCATGCGGCAGCGCATAAGCACGTTCCTCTTATGGAAACCTCTCCTTGTGAGTCTATAAAGAATAATGTTTTCGGTACGTATAACGTGGCAGAAGCCGCAGATAAGCATTGTGCAGACACGTTTATACTTATAAGCACCGACAAGGCGGTAAACCCCACTAATATAATGGGTGCCTCAAAACGTCTTTGCGAAATGGTTATTTGCGATTTTGCAAAGCGTTCCGAAACCAAGTTTGCATGTGTGCGTTTTGGTAACGTTTTGGGCTCTAACGGCAGTGTTATACCGCTGTTCAAAAAGCAGATAGAGCAGGGTGGTCCCGTTACTGTTACTCATAAGGATATAATCAGATATTTTATGACAATACCGGAGGCAGTTTCTTTGGTTTTGCAGGCGGGCGCTTACGCCAACAACGGCGAGATATTCGTCCTTGATATGGGCGAGCCTGTAAAGATAGATGACCTTGCCAGGAATATGATTAAGCTTTCCGGCTTTGAGCCTGACGTTGACATTGCCATAGAATATACGGGGCTCCGTCCGGGTGAGAAACTGTATGAGGAACTTCTTATGGCAGAGGAAGGTTTGGGCAAGACGGAAAACGATCTTATTTTTATAGGTAAGTTGGAGGATATCGACCGTGAGTGGTTTGAGGAAAAACTCAAGGCGCTTAAAACGGCGTGCAATGATAATTCTTCTGAAATACGTTCTCTGGTAAAGGAGCTTGTTCCTACCTACAGCCCCAAAAGTCTTGTGTAAAAAAAGGCGTATCGGTAAACAACCGATACGCCCTTTTTGTGTATTTTCAGTTCCACATAAGCAGTTGATAAAAATTGTATGTTATGCCGAGGGAAAGGATAAGAATGGCAAAGAGATAGGCGGCTCTTCCCCATTTCTTTAAAACACCTTTTGAAAGAAAGAAGGCGACAACCAAGGTGCAAAGGGTTATAAACAGCCAAAATAAAAGTGTAAAATCGTTTGCGTTAAAATAACTGTGTATAATATTTCCCGCCGCGTCAGTCTTAGGACATCCGCAACCAAACCATTCTACTATATATTTTTCGTTAACGTAAGAGTAGGGAACAAACAAAAGGAAAAACAAAAACAGCGGTGCCGCAAGCCGTAATATTTTTTTAGCCATAAAATCACCTCGTATTTATTATATCATCCGTTCAGCAAAAAGTCAACTACTCTATCGATCCGTGCCCTACATTTCAAAACCGCCCCAAGGCGCGGAGAAAAACAAAAGCAGTATATCCATCTAGGTGGGTGTTTCTTTTCTGAAACATCCACCTTTTGGACTGTACTTAATAAACAAAAAAGCCAACCCATAACGGATTGGCTTTGTCTGCTGTCTGGTGGGAGCGGGTGGATTCGAACCACCGAAGTCGTTGACAACAGATTTACAGTCTGCCCCCTTTGGCCACTCGGGAACACTCCCCCATTGTTGGAGCTGGTGAAGGGAGTTGAACCCCCAACCTGCTGATTACAAATCAGCTGCTCTGCCATTGAGCTACACCAGCATTCATTTGTAACAGCAACCGCTCTCGCGGCCAGCGAAGGTAATTATAGCATAGTGTATTCCCTTTGTCAAGATATTTTTTCACTTTTTGTCAAAAAAATTGTACCTTTTATCTTTTCCTTAAAACAGAGGCGGAAACAGTGGGTGCAAGGCTTATTGCCACCCATAACAGAAAAGCATCTTTTAGTATGTAGGGTGCGGAAGTTAATATAAATGCTGTTATACCGCTCTTTCCCAAAAGCGAAAACTGTAAGACTCCAAGGGCGTTACAGAAGATAAGGCCAACCATACCCAAAACAAAGGCGGCGGAACGCTTTTTATTTTTTCCAAAGCCACAAAACAGCGCCAAGAGGATAAAGCCCCAGATAAAACCGCCGGTAGGGCCAAATAAGACCTCTGCACCTCCGCGAAATCCTGAAAACACAGGAAGCCCAACTGCGCCTATTCCTATATACAGAGCAGTAGAGATAAGACCTATCCTGCAGCCTAATGCGTATCCGCCAAGGGCTATCGCAAAGCACTGAAAGGAAAGAGGAACGAGAGGAAAGGGGATCGTTATTTGGGCGATAACCGCATATACGGCTGCGAGCACCGCGGCAAGGGCGTAAGATTTAAGCTTGCTCATCACACACCGTCCTTAACGCGCACGCTTATCTCGCCGGAACTGAGGACCAGGGGCTTCCCGTCAGTCCCTTCGGTTATAAGCCCGAATCTATCATCAATGTCCACCGCCTTTGTTTCATAACTTTCGCCCCCGCGGTGTACCGTAACATCCTTGCCTAAAACGAAGCATCTTTTTTTGTAATTATCCCTGGGTGCTTTGTCGTTTATCCTTTGTGAATAGTCGGATATTCCTTTTGCAACATCGGCGGCGATAATGTCCATAAGCCCTTCTTCGCAGTAGTCCGCTTCAAACAAAGCGCCTGCTATTCCTTTTATATTCTCAGGAAATCCTTCCTCGGGCGCGTATACGTTAAGCCCCACGCCAACCACCACGAAATTAGTCTGTACTGTTACCGGGTCAAGGCTTGCCTCTGTCAAAATTCCGCACACCTTTTTGCCGTCACAAAAAACGTCGTTTACCCATTTGATAAGGGCATTCTTCCCGGTGTGCTTTTCTATGGTTTCAGCAACCGCAAGTGCGGCAAGGGGGGTTATCAAAGCCGTATCGGCAGGGATAAGGCTTGGCCTTAAAAGCAAACTCATGTAAAGCCCGCCCTCTTCTGAAACAAAGCTGCGCCCCAAACGGCCTTTTCCGCATCTTTGGCTTTTGGCTATAAGCAGTGTTTTGTCCTTTGCGCCTGCCATGCCTCTTTTCCAAAGCTCGGTGTTGGTGGAATCCAAGCACTCCTCCACTGCCACGTCAAACCCGTCACCTAAAAGTGCGGCTATGTTTTCTTTATTCAATTGGTCTTTTTTTGCCTTCATAACGTAACCGCCTAAAATTTTAGTTGACACGGAACAAATGTAAAAGTATAATAAATTGTAGCATAGCATCTAATATTTGTCAACAAGGCTGTTGAGCCGATAAAAGGAGCAAGAAATGGCAGTTAAAAATAAAAAAGCGCAAAAGAAAATGGAAAAAGACGCCCATCGCCGTAAGTACCGCATCTTTAAGGAATTGAGATGGTGGGTGGCAGGGCTGCTTGCCGTATGCGTTGCGGTTACCGTTTGGGCGGGATTTGACCGCGCAGATAGAAATGAAGCTTTGCAAGGGCTTGCAGAGGGTAAGGAATATAGGGAGACCGTGGTTATAACGGGTGGCAGCACTACCGTAAGCCTTATGGATATGTGCTACTACTATTACGATGCTCTGTATACCCTCATGGAAAGCGACCGTTTTCAAAGTGAATACGGCGCTTACGGCCTTGACCCCGCAAATCCCCTCAAGGAGATGGACTATACCCCTCTTCGCACCTGGTTTGAGGAGCTTCTCAACACCACCTATGAAGGTATAGACGACGTGGTTCGTTACGCTGAGATTGCGCGTGAAAAGGGCACCACTCTTGATGCTGAGGACGAAAAGGAAATAGAGGACCGTATAAAAGAACTTTCCGAAAAAGCAAGCAAAGAGGGCACTACCTTTGCAAATTATTTGGATTACCGTTATTGTCCCGGTATGACCGTGGAGGATTTACGCTCTGCTCTTCGCCTTTACAGGCTTGGCGAAAAGCAGTATGGGCTTTCCATGGATGAAATGCTTGATTGCAGTGATGAGGACATAGAGGCGTATTACGAAGCAAATAAGTCCAGCCTTGTAACCGCCGACTATGCTTTTTATAAGTTTTACGGCGAAAAGAAGGCAGACCTTGAGGAAAAGGCGAAGACCTTTACCGCGTGTAAAACGAAAGAAGAGTTTATGGCTCTTATAGAAAAGGACATAAGGGCGCAGGGCGCAGGCGATAAGGATGTAACCAACTATCTTGAGCAAAGCGTGCGTCGTATTGACTATACCGAAAAGGACGCCATGTCCGATTGGGCGTTTAACGGCGAAAGCGAAAAGGGCGATACCTTTACGGAGTACGGCGAAAACTACTGCGTTGTCTACTGGCTTATCCGTCCGGGTCGTAAAATAACCCATCCTTCCGCCAACGCTCGCAGTGTGCTTATCAGCGGCGCTTCATTTAAAACTGACGCCGAGGCAAAAAAAGCAGCGGAGGATATTTACAACAAGGCGTTGTCAGACGGTACCGAGGAGTATTTTATAACCTTGGCAAAGGAGCACAGTTTTGACCTTAATACTGCGTACTACGGAGGCGAATACGCCGATATAATCCCCGGAGACGTGGTTGAGGAATACGAGAATTGGCTTTTCTCCGAGGATAGGAAATACGGCGAGATAGGCTTTGTAAAAAGCGGAAATGATTATCATATAATTTTCTTCTTAAGGTACGGTGAACCCTGTTGGAAGGTAAGCGCTAAAAATGCTTTGGTTGATGCAAGGGTAGAGGGCTTTGGTGAAAGACTGGAGTCTGATATCCCCCTTGTAAAGGCTGAAAGTGTAGTTATGGAAAAGCTGCCCGACGACTTGGCAACCGACCGTGACCGTAATTACGTTGCAGTGGAAAAGGACGGCGTTTTGGTCTATGAGGTGGATGACGGTATCTTCTCACTCCTCAACGTAATGCTTGCCATCAGCGCCATAGCCTTAGTCGCTGTTTTGTGGCTGTTTGTTGAAACGGCAAGGCTTAAGAAAAAGTATAATTACGACGCTTAGCGTGTCATATAGAGCGCCTTCGCACGGGGCAAAACCCGTAGCGAGGGCGCTTTTTTGTTCCTGTGTTAAAGGTTGAAAAATGAGCGACATAATGCAAAAAAACTTGCACAAATATGAAAAAAACTATTGCAATTTCGTTATGTGTAATATATAATAAACCTATAAAGTGGAACTATGTGGAAGAATGTGGTCTAAAAAACCTAAAATTTACCAACATTTTCCCTAAACACCCTGAAAAATCCCTAAAACCAAAAATAACGAAAGGAGGGGTTCTGCTTGTTTATTGGTGAATATCGACATACGCTGGATGCCAAGGGCAGGCTGTCCTTTCCTGTGAAACTTAGGGATAAACTGGGGGCGGAGTTTGTAATGTGCCGCAGTTACGAGCGTTGCGTTATGATATACCCTAAGGATGCGTGGGAAGACTTTGCGGCAAAGTTTGAAAGCCTGCACGTGGTAGAGGATAGGCAGATCCCCCGTTATTTCTTTTCCAGTGGGGAGTGGGCAAGTCTTGACTCTCAGGGGAGGGTAGTTATCCCTCAACGCTTCAGAAACTTTGCGGGGATAGATAAAAACGTTGTTCTCATCGGTAACAACAAGCACCTTGAGCTATGGGATGAGGCTGCTTGGGATGCAGAACTGGAGAACGGTATGCAAAGCGAGGACATTATGTCCCGTATGATAAAGCTTGGGTTCTGATATGGATTTTAAACATTACACCGTTCTTCGTGAAGAATCGGTTGACCTGCTCGACCTTAAAGAAGACGGAATATACGTGGACTGTACTCTTGGCGGCGCAGGCCACACAAAGCTTATTCTTGAACGCCTTGTAGGAGGCAGAGTTATCGGTATAGACCGAGACTCAGACGCAATACAAAACGCCTTGAAGACTGTAAATGATCCCCGTTTTATCCCGGTGAAAAGTAACTTTTCCGAGATAGATGCGGTTCTTTCTTCTCTCGGAATAGATAAGGTTGACGGCGTTCTTATGGACCTTGGCGTTTCCTCCCATCAGCTTGACACGGTAGAGAGGGGCTTTTCTTACAGCGTAGATGCACCCCTTGATATGCGTATGGACGTAAGCGGCGGAGAAGATGCGGCTTACGTGGTTAACAACTATCCGGAGGAGGAACTTTCCCGGATAATGTGGGAATACGGCGAGGAGCGTTACAGCCGCCGTATAGCCGCTGCGATAGTAAAAGCAAGAGCAGAAAAAGCGTATACCACTACAAAAGAGTTATACGATACGGTGTTTTCGGCAGTACACGGCAGTAAAACGGACAAGCTTTCCTCCGTTAAGCGTGTGTTTCAAGCCATAAGAATAGAGGTAAACGGCGAGCTTTCGGCAGTGACGGAGGCACTTGAAAAATCAGCGGCTCTTTTGAAAAAGGGCGGAAGGCTGACGGTAATAAGCTTTCACTCATTGGAAGATAGAATAGTTAAAAGGTGCTTTGCTACCCTTGCAGGCGGTTGCACCTGTCCAAAGGACCTTCCCGTTTGCGTGTGCGGAAAAGTCCCTCAGTTTAAATTGATAACACGCAAACCACTGTTGCCCACGGAAAAGGAGCTTTCGGAAAACAGCCGTTCCCACAGCGCAAAACTTCGTGCGGCAGAAAAACTGTAAAAACAAGAAAGGAAAAGCGCCGGTGGTACGTACCGCGGTTGGTGATGAAATGGAAGAAAAAAGGGTAAATAACGTTCCCGCTACCAAAAGAGCAGTAAAAAAAGTTCCCGTCACAGCTAAGAAGGCAGTGGTTGCAAAGAAAATGGCCGCTCACCCCACGGCGCGCCGTTCTGCATCCGAGGTTACTAATTTTAAAATAATAACAGAAAGGGAAAAGGTAAAAAAGCCTTTCCCTTGGACTACCGTTCTTGCGGCAATATGCTTTACCGTTCTGTTTTTGTTTATGATGATGAACTACACCGCTCTTGATGAGCTTAAGGACGATGTAATAAGGCAGGATAAGCAAATAGCCGAGCTTTCCGATAAAAGGGATAAGCTTGAGGATAAGGTTGCAAAGAGAGATAACCTTGACGAGATAACCAAATACGCCGAGAATGAACTTGGCATGGTTAAAAAGGAAGAGGTAGAGGGGCAGTATTACATAGACCTTAACACCGACGACGAGGTTAATATAACCGAATACGAGGACGAAAACGAGAACGGTCTTGGCGTTTTACTTACGGGTGTAGGTAACGTTATAAAAGACTTTTTCGGTGACTGATTTTTTCGTTACAATCATATATAAAGCCATATTGTAATATAGATTTAGGGTAAAAGCGTAGTAAAATACGCTTTACCCTTCTTTGACTATATAAAGACAAGTGTTTTTTCCCACGTGAGGCGCAGTAATTTATGAACAATAACTCAAAAACAATTCAGAAGCAGGTGCTTAACCGAACCTTGGTTGCCCTTGTAGCCATACTTGTGCTGTTCGGCATTTTGGCGGGAAGACTTGCGTATTTGCAACTTATCAATTACGCCGAATTGCGAAACAAGGTGCTCCAACAGTATTCCTCTACCATAGTTCTTCCTGCAAGCCGCGGCGCTATTTACGACCGCAACATGAAGGTTCTTGCCATGAGCGAAACGGTTGAGACCGTGTTTATATCGCCCAAGGGCATTAAGGACGCAATAAGCAAGCAGGAAAAGTCCGAAACCCTGAAGGAATCGGAGAAGGTGGACTATAAAAATCTTATCGCGGATAATCTTTCTTCTATCCTTGGTGTAGACAAAAGCATGATACTTGCCCGCATGGAAAAGACCGGAAGCCAGTACGAGGTAATAAAAAAAGAGGTAGAAGAGGAGACCGCAAACAAGGTAAGAAAGTTTATAATAGACAACAACCTTTCTACCATGGTGAACCTTGAGGAATCCAGCAAGAGATATTATCAATATAATGACCTTGCCAGCCATGTTTTGGGAATCAATGGTACTGATGGCGGACTTATGGGACTTGAAAAGTATTACGACGACGAGCTTTCCGGTACCGACGGCCGTATAGTTAAGGCGAAAAACGCAGGCGGTTACGATATGCCCTACAAGTACGAGACCTACGTAGAGGCGCAAAATGGTTCCAATTTGGTTACGACCATAGACGTAAACATTCAAAGCATAATTGAGAAATACCTTGAAAAGGTTTATAACGACCAACAGGCAAAAAACCGTGTAGCGGCTGCAATAATGGACGTTAATACGGGTGAAGTGCTTGGTTCAGCCGTGTATCCCGATTTTAATCTTAATGATCCCTATACTCTTACGGGCGAGTTTCTTTACGAATACGATGCGTTTGTGGAGGCGGGCGTTTCAATTAAGACCGACCCTGAAACAGGTGAGGAGATTACCAAGCCTCTTACAGAAGAGGAGATAAACAAAAAGAAAAGCGACCTGCTTTATGAGATGTGGAACAACAAGGTGGTAAGCGAGATATACGAGCCCGGCTCCACCTTTAAGATAGTAACCACCGCCATAGCGATGGAGGAGGGTATAGCAGGCCTGAATAACGACTACACATGTGTTGGCTCCATTTCCGTAGACGGCGTAAACATAGGTTGTCACAAGGCAGGCGGTCACGGTCACCAGACCTTTGCGGAAACCCTTCAAAACTCCTGCAACCCCGCCTTCGTTTCTCTGGGCCTTCGTATAGGTAAGGAATCCTTTATGCGTTACTTTGAGGAGTTTGGATACCTTGACCTTACGGGCTGTGATATGGTGGGTGAAAGCAGTACCTACTACTACGGAACCAATAATTCTCAGTTCGGCAGAGTAGAACTTGCAACCTATTCTTTCGGGCAGTCCTTTAAGACCAGCATACTTCAACAGCTTCGCGCAACCAGCGTGGTTGCCAACGGCGGTTATCTTGTAACCCCTCATCTGGCAAAGTATCTGACTGACGATAACGGCAATATTACTTATACGTTTGAATACGAAACCGACCGTCAGGTTATAAGCAGCGAAGTTTCTGATTCCATTGTAGACATCCTTTACGGTGGCATCAATACCGGTTCAACCAAAAATGCGGCGGTCGAGGGATATTCCATAGCGGCAAAAACCGGTACTTCTCAGAAGCTTGATATAAGGGATAAGGACGTTTACGTAAGTTCTTGCGTTGCCTTTGCTCCCGCAGAGGACCCGCAGATAGCGATAATCGTAGTAGTTGACGAGCCTTCCGTTCACGATTTTTACGGTGGCCTTGTAGCGGCTCCCGTTGTATCCAGCATACTTTCCGAGGTACTTCCTTACCTTGAGATACCCAGAAACGGCGAAGTAGAGCATAAAACCATCACCGTAACCAAGATGATAGGCAAGACCTTGGACGAGGCAAAGAAGGATCTTGCAACACTCGGTCTTGAATACCGCGTGGTAGGCGGCGGCGATAAGGTCGTTGACCAGATGCCCCTGTCAGGTTCTGTTCTTACCGAGGGCGGTAAGGTTATACTTTACACCGAGTACGAGGAAGAGCACAAGACTGTCGTTGTGCCTAACGTAAAGGGATATAGGGCACAGGATGCACTTACGGTGCTTTACGGCAAGGGACTTAATGTTCGTGTAACGGGTGCGTACAGCTCAAGCATAACGGGTACGCCCATGGTAGTTATTCAGGATATTGAGGCAGGCACCGAGGTGCCTGAGGGCACAGTTATAACTGTAGAATTCCGTTACAGCGAGAACGTTTACGGTTAATACTTTTTTGAAAGAGAAGAATTATGAGATATACCCTTAGTGAGTTAGCCGAAAAATGCGGCGGTGTCCTTTGTGAAGGCAGTGATGGAAATCGTGTGTTTACAAGGATCGATTCAGACAGCCGTGCCATAAAGGACGGTGCTACGTTGTTTGCGGCATTCCGTGGCGACAATTTTGACGGTCATCGCTTCGCGGCAGAACTGTGTGAAAAAGGCGGTGCAATAATTGACGACCCAGGCTACGCTTGTCCCAACGCTATTCTCGTAAAGGACGTAAAAAGCGCTCTTTATAGACTTGCGCTTCAGCACCGAGGTGAGAAACTGTCCCATTTGAAGGTTCTTGCCATAACGGGCAGCGTGGGGAAGACCACCACTAAAAACATGGCGGCGCTTGTTATGGGCGCTCACTACAAAGTATATAAAAGCGCAGGCAACCGCAACAGCCTTACCGGCTTGCCTATGGAGATTCTTAATATCCCCGAGGACAGCGAATGGGCGGTCCTTGAGGCGGGCATGAGCGACCCCGGCGAGATATCTAAAATATCCGCTCTTATAAAGCCTGAGGCGGCTATAATAACCAATATCGGCCATTCACACATACTTGCCTTTGGCAGCAGAGAAGGAATATGTAAGGAAAAGCTTGATATAACAGCAGGCATGACTGACGTAAACCTTACCATGCCTGACGAGCCTCTTCTGATTGCGGCTTGCAAGGATACAGAGGGCGCTGTGTTCTGCTCCGTAAAGGACAGCGGCACCGATGCATATATAAAGGATGTTATCGAGAAAGACGGATTTACCCGTTTTACTGCTTGCTATGCAGGAAAGGAGACGTCAATAGACCTTCCTTCCTTGGGTATACACAACGTACACAACGCCCTTCTTTGCTTCGTGTGCGGCGTAAGACTTGGAGTTCCTGCAGAATCAGCGGCGGCAGCTCTTGGCGGATTTATGGTTGAGGGCTTGCGTCAAAGCATACGTCAAACCGAGGGTGTAACCGTTATAGCCGATTGCTATAACGCCTCTCCCGAGTCCATGGGCGCGGCTCTTTCTGTGCTTAAAACGGGTACGGGCAAGCGTATTGCGGTTCTTGGTGATATGCTTGAGCTTGGAGAACACGCTCCAAGACTTCACAGATTGGTGGGCGCGGCGGTGGTTTCTGCGGCAGATATTCTTATCTGCGTTGGCAGTGACGTCAAGTACATAGCCGAAAAGGCAACCGAGGACGGCTTTGCCGGGGAAAACCTTTACGTTTTCGAAAGTGAAGAATACGTTGCCGCGGCGGAGCTTTTAAAAAACCTTTTGAATAAAGGGGACACGGTGCTGTTTAAAGCCAGCAACCGTACTAATATACGAAAAGTATTGGAGTTGAGCGGTTTATGAAAACAAGCGCGTTGATTGCACTTATCATATCCTTTGCCCTAAGCTTTGTCCTCTATAAAATATTTATACCCATATTACGCAAGGTAAAGCTGGGTCAGAAAATACTTGAAATAGGACCCAGTTGGCATAAATGCAAAGAAGGCACCCCTACAATGGGCGGTCTGTTCTTTATAATAGGTACGGCGGCAGCTGTACTTATTTGCGGTTGGAACTATTTTGCCGACCCGCCACTGATCAGAAACGTAAAGGGAGAAATGGTAAAGGATTATCGTCTTCTTATCCATCTTGCGTTTGCGGCCCTTACGGGTGCAGTCGGCTTTATAGACGATTACGTAAAACTTTTCAAGAAGCAAAACAAGGGACTTACCGCTACCCAAAAGATGCTGTTTCTCATCGCCGCATCCCTTGCGTACCTTTTCGCAATGAACCATTTCGGATACGTTGATACCAGTGTAAACCTTCCCTTTATAACGGGTCAGGTAGACCTTGGCGTGTTCTATTATATATTTGCGGTGCTTCTTATAGTATACATGATAAACTGCGCCAACCTTACCGACGGTATCGATGGCTTGGCAGGCAGTATTGCTTGTATAATTATGACCATGTTCTTCATCTTCTCCTCCTTCTTCGGAAAGGAGGATATGAGCATCTTTACCTCTGCGGTTATAGGCGGCCTTTTGGCGTTCCTTATCTTCAATTTCCACCCTGCAAGGGTATTCATGGGTGACACGGGCTCTCTTTTCTTGGGTTGTACCACGGTTCTTATGGCCTTCTGGACCAACGCATCGGTGCTGATAGTTCTTATAGGTCTTGTATACTTCTTAGAAGGTATTTCAGTTATGCTTCAGGTGTTTTACTTTAAGAAAACCGGAAAGCGTCTTTTCAAAATGGCACCGATACACCACCACTTTGAGATGTGCGGCTGGTCAGAGTGGAAGATAGTTTCTGTGTTCAGCTTTGTAACCCTTATTTGCTGTGCCGCTTCCTATTTGCTGCTTGCCCTATACGTAAACTAAGCAGGCTTTTGACGCCGGAAGGAGCGTATTTATGACAGACAATCCCAACAAAAAACGCCCTCCTGCGGCGGAAAATAAAAATTTGGTGAACGTAAGGAACGACGGTGCGGTTCAGCGCAGAACCCGTGTAACGGTTCGAGAAAAAAAGCTTACCCGCCTTGTTGGTCAGGTTGACCGCCCCTTCCTTATTCTCGTGGTAATACTTGTTTGTATAGGCTCGGTAATGGTCTTCAGCACCAGCTATACCTATGCGGAGCTTAAAGGTCAGGACAGCTTTTACTACGCAAGAAGACAGTTTTATTACGTTCTTTTCGGGATGGCGGCAATGGCGGTGGTTTCAAAACTTGGTGACTACCGTTGGCTCAAACGCTTTACCTTTACCATCTTCATTGTAGCCCTTGCGATAAACGTTGCAACCGCTATTCCCGGTATAGGCCTCGAGCGTAACGGCGCCCGTCGTTGGCTTAATATAGGTATAGACTTTCAGCCTTCCGAGGTGTTAAAGTTTGCCCTTATACTCATGTGCGCTAAGCAGGCAAGTGACAGCTCGGGTGAAATGAATAATTTCAAAAAAGGTATACTTCCTTTCTTGATGATACTTGGAATGTGCGCCGTTCCCGTTATATTGCAAAAGCACCTTTCGTGTACTATTATTATTACCGTTATTGCCTTTGCAATGATGTGGATGGGCGGCTCTCCCGCAAAATGGCTGGTAGGCTCTGCTCTTGCAGGTGTGGCAGGCATCGCCGCAGTGCTTAACAGCGAAAAAATGTCTCACTCCATAGCGCGTATAGCCGTTTGGCGCGATCCCTTTGCGGCTCTTTCGGGTGACGGCTGGCAGCCTGCCCAATCTCTTTACGCAATTTCTGCGGGCGGTTTTTGGGGTCTGGGCCTTGGACAAAGCAACCAAAAGCACGGCTACCTTCCCGAGCCCCATAATGACTACATTTTTGCCATACTTTGCGAGGAACTGGGATATTTCGGCGCAATAGTAGTAATAGCTTTGTTTGTGGCACTTATATGGCGCGGTATAATAATTGCAAAAAAAGCACTTAACATGTATTCTGCGCTTATAGTTTCAGGTATAATGTGCTCCCTTGCGGTACACGTTTTACTTAACATTGCCGTTGTAACAAACTCAATCCCCAGTACAGGTATAGGTCTGCCGTTCTTCAGCTACGGCGGTACGTCGCTGTGTATATGGCTTGCCGAGATGGGGGTCGTGCTGTGCGTATCCCGTTACTCGTATCTTAAACAGGAGTAATATAAATATGAAAGTTTTGTTTTCCTGCGGCGGCACGGGCGGTCATATAAACCCCGCCATTGCCATTGCCGATACTTTAAAACAAAAGGACAAATCCTTTGAGGCTCTTTTTGTAGGTGCCGAGAACGGCATGGAAGGCACTCTTGTGCCTAAATCGGGCTATGATATAAAGTTCGTCAAGGTTCGCGGCTTTAAGCGCAAACTTTCTTTATCAAATATAGATGCGGCGATCAAGGCGGTTACCTCGGTGCACGCCGCAAAGAAGATAATTAAAAAGTTCGCACCCGATGTGGTGGTGGGTACCGGCGGATATGCAAGCTGGGCGGCTGTAAAAGCGGCGGCAAAGTTGGGCATACCTACGGTTATCCACGAGCAAAACGCATATCCGGGGGTTACTACCCGCCGTCTTTCTCGTTATGCAAAAAAGGTGTGCATAAGCTTTGAAGAAAGCAAGAAATACTTCGACGAAAACGTTCTTGAAAAGATAACGATTACAGGGAACCCCGTAAAGCCTGAGATAAACACCACCGACCGTAAAAAATCCAGAGAAGAGCTGGGGCTTGGAGACGAGGTGTATATCGTTTCCTTTGGCGGCAGCCTCGGCGCGGAAAAGGTGAACGAGTTTGTGTTTCACATGCTGGGATCCTTTGTTAAAGGCAATGATAAGGTTCGCGCTCTTCATGCAACGGGTAAAGGCGGCAACGAAAAGTACGGCGCCATAGCCGCTTCAACAGGGCTTAACAAGGCACCTAATATCGAGATACGTGAATACATTTACGATATGCACCGTCAGCTTGCGGCAGCGGATATAGTTATATGCCGCGCAGGCGCAATAACCATAGCGGAAAACTGCTGTATGGGGAAAGCGTCTATACTTATCCCTTCGCCCAACGTAACCGACGACCATCAGTACAAAAACGCCAAGGTCCTTGCCGATGCAGGCGCGGCATTGTTGCTTAAGGAGTCTGAAACCGACGGCAAGGTGCTGACCGACACCGTAAGGGAGTTGGTGGTAAACAAAGAAAAGAGAAATGCAATGTCGGCGGCGGCAAAGGCAAGAGCAATGTCAAACGCTGCGGAGGTAATTGCCGATATCGTTATAAAGGAAAGCAAAAAGGCGTAAAAATAAAAGGAGAAAGCAATGCAACAGGAGCAAAGTAACCGTTTTAAACGGCGAACGGTCGATATTGATAAGCTTAAACAAAGACAACAAACAAAAGCAATGCGCCGCAGAGTATTTTATGTGGGCTTGTTTTTGGCACTTAGCGTTGTCTTTGCTGCCGTATGCTTTCTTGTGCTTTTTAAAATTAAAACCGTTGAGGTAGAGGGCTCGACCCGATACACTGCCGAGGAGATAATAAAAGCCTTCGGCGTAGAGGAGGGAAGCAATCTATATTCCTTTACAGCGTCAGCCCTTGAGGAAAAGATGGTCATGGAGCTTCCGTACCTAAGCAAGGTGGAAATCGAACGTGACTTACCATCTACTGTCGTTATCCACGTAACGGAAAAGCAACCGGAGATGTACGTAGAAATAAGCGGAGACAGATATTTGCTTACCGATAATATGCAGATACTTGAGTATACCGACGACCCGTCAAAGCTTTACGGTCTGTTAAGGGTAGACATGGAGCCGGAGACCGTTGCCAGATGTATAGTGGGAGAAAAACTGCTTTTTGCCGACGTAAGAACAGGTGACGTGGTAGAGCAGGCTTATGCGGATATAATAGATGCCGGCATGGTAAACCGAGTTAATTACATTGATGCCAACAACCGTTTCGGCATTTATCTGGGTGTGGACGGCAAATATGATATATACATGGGTGATATAGAGGAGTTTGATACAAAGCTGGCGTTTGCAATAGGTATTTTGGAGAAACTAAGCACCATACCGGGAGATACGGGTAACGGTACCATAGATGTTTCGGAGATTAACAAAGGGGTTTTCAGACCAAACTAAGGCAAAAATCGCAAAAAAAGGCCTCAAAGCCCTAAAAAAATAAGAAAAAGCACTTGAAATTTATAAAAAAAGATATTATAATATATCAGAAGTATAATAGACAAATTTACATGTACGCTTGGGAGGTACAAAAATGGCAAGAGATTTAGGCGCGCCCGTTGTTAAAATAAAGGTTATCGGTGTCGGCGGTGGCGGCGGTAACGCAGTTAACCGTATGATTACCGTTGGTTGTAAGGACATTGAGTTTATAAATCTTAATACAGATATTTCCGCTTTGGAGCGTTCTGCTACTCCTAACATCATTACCATTGGTGAAAGAATCACCAAGGGCCGTGGCGCAGGCGCAAACCCTGACCTTGGCGAAAAGGCAGCAGAAGAGACCCTTGATAAGATAACTGACGCTATCAAGGACGCAGATATGGTATTTGTTACCGCAGGCATGGGCGGCGGTACCGGTACCGGTGCGGCTCCTATCGTTGCTAAGGCTGCAAAGCAGCTTGGCATACTTACCGTTGCAGTTGTAACCAAGCCTTTCGCTTTCGAAGGCGCAAAGAGAATGGCTCAGGCTGAAGCTGGTATCGAAAAGCTTAAGGAAAACGTTGACTCTCTCATCGTTATCCCTAACGAAAGACTTAAGCTTCTTACCGACAAGAAGATCACCTTCCTCAATGCTTTCCAGGAAGCAGACGAGGTTCTCAGAAAAGGCGTTCAGAGCATATCCGACCTTATCACTATGGACGGTCTTATTAACCTTGACTTTGCTGACGTTAGCACTGTTATGAGCAACGCCGGTCTTGCTCACATGGGCGTTGGTCAGGCTAAGGGTAAGGAAAAGGCAGAGGCAGCCGCTAAGATGGCTATGTCCAGTCCTCTTCTTGAAACCAACATCAGCGGCGCTAAGGGTATCGTTGTTAATATCACCGCATCCCTTGATATCGCTCTTGATGAGGTTAACGACGCTGTTGCAATGATTACCAACGAAGCGCATCCCGATGCAAACATCATCTTCGGTGCTGCTTTTGATCAGACTCTTGAGGACGAAATGATAGTTACCCTCGTTGCTACCGGCTTTGACAGTGACAAGCGCGGTGACTATCGCAGCAAGCCTATGCCCACTGCAGAGGCTCCTGCAAAGGCTGAAGAGCCTGAAGCAGAAAGCGACGATATTGACAGCATTATCAGCATGCTCAACAACAGCCGTAAGACCAACAATTACGACAGGTATTAATAGGTATATAAAGGGGTGTTGTTTTAACACCCCTTTGTTTTTTGCGGAAAGGGAATGTTATGAAGAATACAATTAATTACATTTGGCAGGATAGAAAGCGTTTTATGGGCATGCCCCTCAGTTTCACAAAATATAAGCTTGCCGAGGATAGGCTTTTTGTTGAGACAGGTCTGTTCAGCACTAAGTACGAGGAAGTGGTTCTTTACCGTATAAGAGATATAAGTCTTAGCCGTAATCTTTGGCAAAAACTTTTCGGCGTTGGCACCGTTACCGTTCAAAGTTCTGATGCAAGTCTGCCTACTCTCGTTATTAAAAACGTAAAAAAGAGCTTTGACGTCAAGGAACTTATACATAAAAGCGTTGAGGATATGAAGATCGCTCGCCGTGCAAGAGTTAATGAGGTTATCGGCGATATTGAGGACGAGGATGGCGACGGTATTCCCGACATTTTGGATGAAGAATAATAGGCTTTAAAATCCCCCTATCGGGGGATTTTTTCTTGTCGTATTAGGCGGACTTATTTATATTGACAAATGGAAGGAATTGTGAGATAATATACCTTGAGTAAGAATTTTAAACTTGCTATCAGCTAACCGAAAGGACAGTACGATGCTTAAAAACATTAACGCTAAATATATGGTAAAGAAAGCCCTTCTTGCCATTCTTTGCTTCTCTGTTATTCTTTCTTCTGCGGCTTGCGGAGCCTTTGATGAAATAACTCAGATATTAGAAGGCGGAAACGATTCTAGACCCGAGTCCACTGTTTCCGGCGACGAAAGCAATGACAGCGAAGACGTTACTTCTGAGATACCCGACACAGCCTCCGAGCATTTTGTTACAAGTGCTTACGGGGAAGGTCTTATCATAAACGGTTATAACGGCACCGACACTTTTGTGAAGATACCCGCCGAGATAGATGGTAAGGCGGTGGTGGCTATAGGAGCAAACGCTGTTAAGGATATAGTGGCGGATGAAGCTACCTTGTGTATCACCGATATTGTGGTTCCTGATAGTGTAAAGCAGATAGCATTTTCCGCTTTTTCCTGCTGCAAGGGGTTGGTTTCCCTTACTGTGCCTTTCGTTGGCGGTAAGGAAACAGAAAACAACTACCTTGGTTACATTTTCGGCGCTTATACTGCGGGCGGCAACAAGACCGTTTTACCGGAAAGCCTTACCACTGTTGTTGCAGGCGGTTCAACAGTGGCAGACGATGCCTTTACAAATTGTGAAAGTCTCCAAAACATCGTTTTGAGTGACGTTATCTCTGTTGGTAAGAACGCATTCAACGGCTGCACTTCCCTTAAAAAGCTATATATCCCTGATACCGTTACCTCTATCGGTGACGGTGCCCTGGGCGGTTGTTCTTCTCTTTACGAGCTTACTCTTCCTTTTTTGGGCAACGGCAGCGACAAGTTGTTTTTCGGCGCTGTTTTCGGTGCGGAAAGCTATGCCCAAAATAACGATTTTGTTCCCGAGTCCTTGCGTAAGGTGACGCTCGGCTGTCCTGCTGATATTCCCGAAGGCGCTTTTTACGAGTGTAACAGAATAACCTATTTAACCATAACGGGTCCTGTAAACAGTGTTGGGGCAAAAGCGTTCTACCGTTGCAGAAAGTTGAAAAGCCTTGAAATAATAGGTGGCGAAGGCTACGGCGGCATAGATGCGGTTTCTGCGTACTCTTTCGCTTACTGCGCCGCGTTGGGCGAGGTAAGGCTTGACGGAGGCATCACCAAGATCCCGGAAGGAGCTTTTTACGGTTGCTCCGCTTTAAGGTCTGTATATTTCGGTGATACTGCTAACGTTATGCCTTCTACCGTTACTACTCTGGAGAAGGGCGCCTTTGCCTATTGTGAAAGCCTTACTGCAATGGAGCTTTCTACTGCTCTCACAGTTATCGAGGAGCAGACGTTTTACGGTTGCGCCTATCTTCTTTCGATGAACATCCCTGCCTCGGTTACCGAGATAAAAAAAGATGCCTTTAAGGGGTGCGGTAACCTTAAGACCCTTACGGTGGGTGATAATCTTACCACCATTGGCTACGGCGCTTTTTCATACTGCACGGTGCTTATGGCCGTTTCCTTGGGCGATAACGTATCGGTTTTCGGTGACTATGCCTTTGCATACTGCAAATATCTGTCAGACGTAACTATAAAGTGCAACGATGCAAAAATTGGCAAAGGGGTTTTTGACGGATGCGAGAGGATTATAGTTACAGTTGACCCTAACAGCGGCACCTATGAGTCGCTTATAGAAGCGGGTCTGGGTAATACAAACCTTAAAGCGCCTGCGTAAAGGATAAATTATGAAAAAGTTTTTGTGCACTGTTATTGCTTTATCCTTCTTTCTTCTTTCCGCTTGCGGCGAAGAAGTGATAAAGCCAAATGAAAGCGGTGTTGACACTTCTGTGGAAAACTCCGATCAAAGCGAGACAACCTCTACGGAGGTTACGGAAAGCACCTCTGACGGTGAATATAGTTTCGAAAGTTCTGAGCAACCTTTCTCTGAGGAAAGTTCGGATGAGGACGTGGTTTATAGCGGAGACTACGGTTATACGCTTGTTAACACGGTTGCCATGATATGTGCCTACAAAGGGAAGGATACTGAGATAACCCTCCCTTCCGAGTTGGACGGCTATACAGTTACCGCTGTAACAGACGATGCCGTTTCCGGTAAAACTTCCATTAAAAGGATTACTCTTTCCGATACTGTTGTAAACGTTGGTGAGGGGGCTTTCGTGGGTTGCTCATCTCTTGAATATGTTTTCATAGGCAGTAGCGTTGCTGTTTTGCACTCAGGCGCCTTTGATGGATGTAAGGCTCTTAAGGAGATAGAGGTTTCCTCAGCAAACAAAAGTTTTTCCTCTGTGGATGGGGTGCTTTACAACGGCGACAAAACCGTGCTTTTGCGTTGCCCTGAGGCTGTGGAAAAGGAAGAACTTAAGTTACCCGCAACCGTTGGAGCTGTCGAAGCAGGTGCCTTCTCCTTTTGCAAGGGAGTGAAAAAGGTAGAGCTTCCCGATGGCTGTGCTTTGGGCGAAAGAGCATTCTATTATTGCATGGATCTGGAAGATATCACCTTCGGCGAAGGTCTAGAGGATATACCCGAAAAATGCTTTTTCGGTTGTGTAATGCTTAAGGAGATAGCAGTTCCGGAGGGTGTTAAGTCTATTGGCAACTACGCATTTTTTGGTTGCATCAGCGTAAAAAAAGCAACCCTTCCTGCATCTGTTGAATCAATAGGGGACGATGTATTCAAAAATTGCTCAGCGCTTAAGACGATAGAAACGGCAGGAGAATACTGCAAGAATTGGTATAACGAAACGGGCAAGGACTATATTAACTCTTGATTTTAAACGTCATTTATGATACAATAAACTGTTAAGAACGGTAACGGAGGGACATTATGAAAGTTGAAATTATTGCTCATACTCCTGATTGTGAAAAAATAATAGCTTCTGCTGCAAAGCTTTGCTATTCCCAGACGGGCATAGACGGTATAATGGAGGGACTTACTCCTGAAAAAACCGAAAAGTTTATTAATATGCTTGTATCTCTCGGCCACGAAAGTCCCTTTGAGCACGTAAGCTTTACCTTTGGTATAGAGGGCGTTTCACGCGCCGTTCTTGCCCAGATAACAAGGCACCGCATCGCGTCCTTCAGCGTTCAAAGCCAACGTTACGTTAATAAAGAAAGTTTCACATACATAATCCCTCCCGAGATAGAAGCTCTTCCCGAAGCAAAGGAGGTTTTCCTTCAGGCTATGGAGGAGGACAGAGCACATTATATCCGTTTGGCATCGTTGCTTAAAGAAAAGCACACAAAAACACTTGTGGACGGCGGCATGGATCCTGCGGCAGCCGAAAAGGCGGCAGAGAAGATGGCGTTTGAGGATGCTCGCAGCGTTCTTCCCAACGCCTGCGATACAAAGATAGTTATGACCATGAACGTTCGCTCTCTTTATAATTTCTTCAACCTTCGTTGCTGTAGCCGTGCTCAATGGGAGATAAGAGCCTTGGCAGAGGAAATGCTCCGCAAGGTTAAGCAGGTAGCCCCCACCTTGTTTAAGAAAGCAGGGCCCCCTTGTGTTTCCGGTCCTTGTCCTGAAGGAAAAATGAGCTGTGGCAAGGCGCAGGAAATACGTGAGAAGTATCAAAACATGTAATTAATTTGGAGTGTTTGCTATGTCAAAGGGCATACTGATAGCGGTAGACGGTCTTGATGGCTCCGGCAAGGAGACCCAAAGCAAGCTGCTTTGCGCTTATCTTGATAAATTGGGCATCAAAAACAGGCTTATTTCCTTTCCCACATACAAGGAAGACAGCAGTGCCCTTATAAAAATGTATTTAAGAGGCGATTTTGGCGAAGACCCTCAGGCTGTAAACCCTTTTGCCGCCTCCTCCTTCTACGCAATGGATAGGTATTGCTCATATATGCTGGATTGGAAGAAGGATTATCAGGAGGGATGTGTGATAATAGCCAACCGTTATACAACGGCAAACCTTGTGCATCAGATGTCAAAACTTCCCGAGGATGAGTGGGACCGCTTTGGTAAATGGCTTTTTGACTACGAGTTTTCACTGCTTGGGCTTCCTGCCCCCGCAGGTGTAATATATCTGTGTCTGCCCCCGACGGCATCCTCTGCCCTTGTGCAAAAGCGTTGCGATAATACGGGCGCGGTTAAGGATATTCACGAAAATAACGCAAAACACTTGGAGGACAGCTA
Organism: Clostridia bacterium; assembly: GCA_017396825.1. Taxonomy (GTDB): domain Bacteria; phylum Bacillota; class Clostridia; order Oscillospirales; family CAG-382; genus SIG636. Next base: position 20,701 of record JAFQKR010000020.1, on the reverse strand, counting down.
CAAGGCGGCGCTATGTGCCTCTGACAGTTATGGCTGGAACAGAGTGGACTGTGTTTGTGACGGCGCTTTACGCAGTATAGAGGATATACACGGACAAGTGAAGGATATCGCCCTTGGGATACTTAAGGCTCACGGTATCCAATAGTTTATAAGGAGATTTTGCATATGAAAGCGGTAATATTACTTGCAAACGGCTTTGAAGAGTGTGAGGCTCTCACCCCTGCCGATATATTAAGGCGTGCAGGAGCAGAGGTTTTTCTCGCCTCTATAAGTGATGATAAGGCAGTAACGGGTGCCCACGGTATAACTGTTTTGGCGGACGTTCTTATTTCAGAACTTGACACCGATGGAATAGACGTTCTCATTCTTCCCGGTGGGCTTAAGGGCACCGAGGCTTTGAGTGAGTCTTATCAAACGGCAGAGCTTATCAGAAAAACAGTAGATGCCGGCAGTTACGTTGCGGCTATTTGCGCCGCTCCCTCTGTTCTTGGTAAAATGGGTTATCTTGACGATAGGAACATGGCGTGCTATCCCGGATTTGAAAGTGAAATGCCCCTTGCTAACCGCACAGGCGAAAAGGTAGAGGTGGACGATATATTCATCACTGCCGAGGGCATGGGAGTTTCCCTTGAGTTTGGCCTTAAAATAACAGAGCTTCTTTACGGCGCAGATCTGGCTGACAAGATAGCAGAGCAAATAAGAAAGGCGTAGCCAAAAGGCGGCATTATGCTTAAATTTTTGAAATCGGCACCATTCAGCGTTCCCGCGCTGACAGCGGTGATATACTTGTTGTTGTCTTTCTGCGGCAGATACATAAAAGCGGAAAGTATTGGTAATGACAGCGTATTTTTGGTAATAATAATTATACAGGCTATAGTATTTGCCTTCCCTTGCTTTTTGTATTACGGGCTTAAGGGCGGCAAGCTTAACTATCCCATGCTTTCCGGAAAAATAAGCGGCAACGCTTTGCTTTACTCGATAGGCGCCTTTGGCGTTATGATATGCGGAAGCTTGCTTTTACAGCTTTTGTTTTACAGCAACGGTTCAGGGCTTACCTTTGATAAGGGGTATATGGACGCGTTGTTTGCGGGGGAAAAAAGCGGCGTTGGCTTGTTCTTGGCGTACTGCCTTGTTCCCGCGGTGTGTGAGGAACTTTTCTTCCGCGGTATAGTTATAGGTGAGTATAAAAAATACGGTAGCTTTAACGCCGTTGTTATAAGCACCTTGTATTTTACTTTAGTGCATTTCTCCAAGGAAGGCTTTCTTATTTACATGTTTGCGGGGCTTGTTTTAAGTATAACTGCCGTTGCTTGCAGGTCTGTGTACCCGTCTATGGGGTTGCATCTTGCTTTTAATATGTACGGCTTGTACGGTAATTCAGCCTTTATAAGCAAAACCGCTTTTAATACAAGCGTTTTGTTTGTGGGTTTCGTTTTGTTCGTTGTGTTGCTGTTGTCGCTGGCGTTTATGTTCTCAAGGCTTGAAAATATGTTTGCGGCCTATTCCGGCAGTTCCGAAGGAAAAGCGATACCCGAAAAAAGCGTGAATAATCTTTATATTTATATAACACCGGCGCTGATAGTGCCGATAGCAGTATTTATTGTTATAAACGCCTTGCTGTAAAACAGCAAACGGAGGTTTTTTAAACAGTGGACGAAAAGAAGAGTGTAAAAGAAAACTCGGAAGAGCTTCTTTCAATGCTTGACCGTCTTACAAAAGACAAGGGCGCGGAGAAGGAAATTCCGTATAATAACGGTGATACCACCGCCTTCGTGCTTGACCCTTTGGAAAACGCAGAACAGCCAAAGGCGGCTTCTCCCGTTGTAGAGTCTGCCGAGGTTAACGTAGACACAAACCATTACAGTGATACTGTGGATACGGAGGATGTTGTGCGTCCTGCTCCCGAGGGCGGTCATTTGACCGACGACGAGGGCAACGCCGTTGACCTTTCTGCCCCGAAGGCAGATGGGGACGATACCTTGTCCGGCGTTCATTTTTCGGGCAGTGAAGAGGCGAAGGCAAAGGCGCGCAAGGCTTATATCCGCGCAAAGCGCCGTAACGCCAAGAAAAAACGTAGAGGCAGTGTAAGTCTCAGCATCATAAAAGCGGTGGCATATACCTTCGTGGTATGCGCGTTGGCCTTCTTTACCGTTTTTGGCTGCTTTGATTTTTGGCCCGGTATAATCCCCATGGCAAACGATATTTTTGCCTTTACAAAAAGCGGCGGAGACGTTTCTGTGACTCTTGAAAGCGGCATGACCACCGAGGAGGTGGCGGCAAAGCTTCAGGAAAAGGGGATAATAGAGGAAGAAAAGGTATTTAAGTTTTACGTTAAATATAAGTTCGACAAGAGCGTTGAGCTTGATAAGGACGACCTTGTGGGTTCTATATTCCACCTTGGCAAAGAGTTTGTAAAGACCATGTTTTTCGGTGGTGATATTGACCCCAAGTATGAGATAGACTACCTTTCGGGCACTCATACCCTTTCTGCAGGTATGAACTACGACCAGATAATTCTGGCGCTTACCACCACCGCTTACGTAAGGGAAGAGGTTACCGTTACTGTTCCTGAGGGTTACACAGCAGACCAGATAATAAATCTTTTGGTAAACAGCGGTATAGGTACAAGAGAGGGGTATATCTACGCCATAAACGAGTATCCCTATAAGCATGAGTTTGTTCAACTTCTTAACGAGCAGGGCTGGAGCGATAGTCGCTATTACAGACTTGAGGGATATCTGTATCCCGATACCTATCTGTTTTATAAGGATACCGGCGAGGTTGAGGTTATCAACAAAATGCTTAACGGTTTTTCCTCCCGTGTATGGACGGAGTATTATACCACCTATAAGCCTGCTTGCGAAAAGCTTGGCTTTACCTTTGATGAAATGATAAGGTTTGCCTCCATAGTTCAGGCAGAGGGTAAGAGCTTTTCCGACTTTGAGAATGTTTCTCAGGTATTCCATAACCGTTTTGCCTCCACCTCATTTGACAAGCTGGAGTCCTGTGCAACCATACAGTACGCTATGGATACAGACAATATAAGGAACGGCCTGCCCGTCAACCGCAAGCCAATACTCAGCGACGAGGACACCAGATACGAGACGCCATATAACACCTATCTGTATCAGGGGCTTCCTCCCGGGGCTATATGTAACCCCGGTCTGGACGCTATAGAGGCGGCACTTTATCCCGATATGTCAGACGAGATAAAGAAAAAGTTCGGTATAACCACCGCATACTATTTCAATTCCGATATGGCTGGTAATATGTACTACGCCCAAACGCCTTATCAGCACAGCGTTAATAAACAAAAGGCGGAAAAGGTTAACGAACAGATAGAAAACGGCACCTACACAGGAAACTAAAAATGAAAAGATGTGAAATTCTTTCCCCCGCAGGGGACCTTGAAAAACTTCAGTTTGCCGTGGCATACGGCGCCGATGCGGTATATATGGCAATGAACCGCTTTGGTATGCGCGCCTCGGCAGGTAACTTTGATATGGAAAGCCTTGAGAAGGGGCTACACTTCGCCCATTCCCACGGGGCAAAGGTCTATTGCACTCTTAACACTATGCCCAGAGACGTGGAGTTCAGCGGGCTTGAGACCATGCTTGAAGGGTTTGGGACCGTATGCCCCGACGCCTTTATAGTAAGCGACCCCGGCGTTATCACTACCGTAAGGGCAAAGCTGCCTTATGCAGAACTTCATCTTTCTACTCAATGCTCTACGGTAAATAGCCGTTCCTGCCGTTTTTGGTACGATAACTTCGGGATAAAGCGTGTAGTTCTTGCAAGGGAGCTTACGCTTGATGAAATAAAGGAAATACGACAAAATATCCCCGAGGATATGGAGATAGAGTGCTTTGTCCACGGTGCAATGTGCGTTTCATATTCGGGCAGGTGCCTTCTTTCCAACTACGCTACGGGGCGTGATGCCAACCGTGGTATGTGCGCTCAGCCTTGCCGTTGGCAATATAATATGGCAGACGTAAGGGACGGACTTCCTCTTTACAGTGCAGAACAGACCGAGGAGGGTACCTACGCCTTTTCCTCCAAGGACCTTTGTATGGTGGAGCATATACCCGACCTTGTGGAGGCAGGTATAAACAGCTTTAAGATAGAGGGCAGAATGAAAAGCGCCTACTATACGGCGGCAGTTACCAACGCATACCGAATGGCGTATGACAGCTACGTAAAAGGCCCTGCAGGGTTTGTAAACGATCCAATGTGGAAGCGTGAAACCGAAAGCGTAAGCCATAGGGAATACGACACGGGCTTTTACTATACACCGCCTCATCTGGCGGCGCAGGTGTGCAGTGCCAACGTTTATATAAACGATAGGGCGTACCTTGCCACTGTAAGCGATTACGATGAGGAAACGGGTCTTGCAAAATGCATACAGCGCAACAAGTTTTACGCAGGTGATAAGGTGCAGATACTGTCTCCCGGTGCTTGCGGTAAAGATGCGGTCATAGAAAAAATGTATGACGAAAACATGGAAGAGATAGAAAGCGTCCCCCACCCTAAGCAGGTGTTTTACGTGCCTCTTAAGGGGGCAAAGAAATGGGACATAATAAGATGCGGTGATACAGATGTTGGATAAAATAAAAAACAGAATATGTGTACTTTGCGGCCACTACGGCTCAGGTAAGACCAACGTAGCCGTCAACCTTGCCAAGGCGGCGGCAAGGGCAGGCAAACGGGTCTGCATAGTGGACTTTGACGTTGTAAACCCATATTTCCGTACCGCGGATAACAGAGCGGAACTTACGGAGCTGGGCGTGCGCTGTATCATTCCTCAGTACGCCAATACCAACGTGGATATACCGTCAATTCCTGCGGAGTTCCAATCGGTTTTTATAAGCGATGAGTTTTGCATTATAGACGTAGGCGGCGATGACGGTGCCATAGCCCTTTCCGCATATAAGGAACGTTTTGAGGAATGCGGCTATGATATGGTTTACGTCTACAACAAAAGCCGTCCTCTTATATCCGAGGAGGATGACGCGGCAGAGTCTGTAAGGTATATCGAGGCTACCTCCGGCATGAGGATAAGCTGGCTTGTAAACAATACAAACCTTGGAGAGGAGACCACCGCTAGGACGGTGGAGGAGGGTGAAGACGCATGCCTCGCCCTATCCGAAAGAGTAGGTGTGCCTTTTCTTGCAACTACTGCCTTTAAGGAAGTAAAAGGAATTACCCGTGAGGGTGTGTTCTATATGGATAACGCTACCAAAAGGTTATTTTAAATATAAAATTTTTCAATAAAGAAAGGAAGCTTAAAATGAACAGGGTAAGCTTTAACACGGACCTTTGTAAGGGCTGCGGCCTTTGCGTAGGTGCCTGCCCCAGACACATTGTTGCGCTTAACAATGCAGTGCTCAATGCAAAGGGCTATCATCCTGCACACGTAACTGACATGGCGCAGTGTATCGCTTGCGCGATGTGTGCTACCATGTGCCCCGACGTTGTAATTACAGTAGAGAAAGGAAGTGAGAAATAATGGCTGAAAAGATGCTTATGAAGGGCAACGAGGTTATAGGTGAGGCCGCTATACGCGCAGGCTGCCGTTATTTCTTCGGCTATCCTATTACTCCTCAGACCGAGCTGTCTGAATATCTTGCAAAAAAGATGCCCAAGGTTGGCGGTCTTTGCTTGCAGGCAGAAAGTGAAGTTTCTGCAATAAATATGGTGCTTGGTTGTACCGCTTCCGGCGAACGCGCCTTTACCTCCTCTTCATCCCCCGGGGTAAGTCTTAAAAGTGAGGGCGTTTCCTACATAATCGGCTCTGACCTCCCCTGCGTTATTGTTAACGTACAGCGTGGCGGCCCCGGTCTCGGCGGTATTCAGCCTGCTCAGTCCGACTATCTTCAGGCAACTAAGGCGCTAGGCCACGGCGATATGCACTTTGTAGTGCTCGCTCCTGCATACGTTCAGGAAATAGCAACTCTCATGGGTGAAGCCTTTGATATTGCAGACATCTACCGTACCCCCGTTATGCTTCTTGCAGACGGCGCACTGGGTCAGATGATGGAGCCCGTTGACTTTGAGGCAAAGCGCGAAAGAGCGCTTCCCGAAAAGACTTGGGCTGCTTGCGGTCACGGTAACAAGCGTAAGCACAATATAGTTAACTCCCTTTATATCGAGCCTGAGACCCTTGAGAACACCGTTCTCGCCCGTTACGAAAGATATAAGGCGATAGAGGAAAACGAGGTTCAGTATGACGAGTATATGACCGAGGATGCAGAGATCTGCGTTGTAGCCTACGGCATTACCGCAAGAATAGTTAAGACTGCTGTTAAGGCGGCAAGAGAGATGGGCATAAAGGCAGGCCTTTTCCGTCCTATTACTCTTTGGCCCTATCCTAAGAAGCAGCTGGCAGGTCTTGCTGATAAGGTAGATAAGTTCCTCGTTGTAGAGATGAACATGGGGCAGATGGTTGACGACGTTAAGGTTGCTACCGGCTGCAAGCGCCCCGTAGAGTTCTTTGGCAGAACCGGCGGCGTTATCCCCACACCTGACGAAATCCTTGCAAAGATAGTAGAAATGAACGGAGGTGCCAAGTAATATGGTAGTTTTTGAGAAGCCTAAGGCGCTTACAGACGTACCCTTCCATTACTGTCCCGGCTGTACCCATGGTATAGTGCACAGACTTGTGGCAGAGGTTATTGACGAAATGGGCATAGAGGGCGAAACCGTTGGTATCGCTTCCGTTGGCTGTTCCGTTTTCTCCTACAATTACTTCGGTTGTGATATGGTTCAGGCTCCTCATGGCAGAGCACCCGCTGTTGCAACGGGCGTTAAGAGAAGCCATCCCGACAATTTTGTTTTCACATATCAGGGCGACGGTGACCTTGCCGCTATCGGTACTGCTGAAACAGTACACGTTGGCGCAAGAGGTGAAAACATCACCATCATCTTCATTAATAACGCAATCTACGGTATGACCGGCGGTCAGATGGCTCCTACCACTCTACTCGGTCAGGTTACCACCACCTCTCCTTACGGCAGAAAGAAGGAGATACAGGGCAACCCCATACGTGTTGCAGAGATGATAGCCACTCTTGACGGTGCCGCTTATGTTGAGCGCGTTGCTGTTGACTGTGTAAAGAACGTTCGTAACGCAAAGAAGGCTATAAGAAAGGCATTTGAGACTCAGAAAAACAAGAAGGGTCTCAGTCTTATAGAGGTGCTTTCCACCTGCCCCACCAACTGGGGTATGTCTCCCGAAAAGTCTCTTGAGTGGCTTCGTGAGAACATGATGGCGCACTATCCTCTTGGCGTTTATAAGGATATAACAGAGGAGGCTGGTGATAATGAGTAATATTTTGCTTGCAGGCTTTGGCGGTCAGGGTATACTTTTTGCAGGCAAACAGATAGTTCTTGCAGGTATGCGCGATGGTAAATACGTAAGCTGGTTGCCTTCCTACGGTCCTGAAATGCGCGGCGGTACTTGTAACTGCAGCGTTATCGTTGAGGACGAGCCCATAGGCAGTCCCCTCGTAACCAAGCCCGACATTCTTCTTGCCTTCAACACTCCTTCCTTTGATAAGTTTGAAAGTAAGGTAGTAAAGGGCGGTATGATTTTTGTTGACAGTTCTCTTGTTAACAAGAAGTCCGAGAGAGACGATATACAGGCTTTCTATATCCCCGCAACCGAGCTTGCTAACGAAAACGACCTTACGGGTATGGCTAACGTTATCATGCTTGGCTATATTATCAAGAAGACGGGTCTTTTCTCCGAGGAATTCTTTAAGGAATCCCTTACCTCCGGTATACCTGCTCATAAGGCTCACCTTGCCGAGGTAAACAACAAGGCCCTTGCCATCGGTTTTGGCTATGAAGGCTGATAAGCCATTTGTTACCGCTGTTATTGTGGGTGCCGGCAACGGCACCCGCATGGGCGGTGTCAATAAGGCTCTGATAAAAATAGGTGAAAAAACTGCTTTTCGCATGGTACTTGACACCTTTGGCGAGGCGGATTGCATTGACGAGATAGTTGTTGTTTGTCGTGACACCGAGGAAATGGAGAGGGAAAGCCAAGGCTTTGATAAAAAGCCTCTTACCTTTACCTTGGGCGGCAATACCCGTACCCGGTCTGTGTTTAACGGTGTTGCGGCGGCAAACAGAAAAAGCGCCTTTTATTGCATACACGACTGCGCTCGTCCTCTGGTAACTGCTGATATAATAAACAAGGTAACTGAGGCAGCGATAAAATCAGGCGCCGCTACCGCCTGTACTCCTGTTACGGACACTATTAAGTACGTGGATAGCGAAAAGGGCACCGTGTATACTCCCAACCGAAGTAATCTTTTGGCGCTTCAAACTCCGCAGGTGTTTGAAGCAAGACTTTATACGGCAGCCGCAGCCGTTGCAAAAAAAGATGGCTTTGCGGCTACGGACGATACTGCCATAGCGGAGCATGCAGGCTTTAAGGTTGAATACGTGCTTACTGACAAAAGCAACCTTAAGCTTACAAGCACCGAGGATGTGCTTATAGCGCGCTATATAGAGCAAAAGCGAAGGAAGGATACGCAATGAGGATTGGTCACGGATACGACGTACATGCTTTGACAGAGGGCAGGGACCTTATAATGGGCGGTGTCAACATTCCTTACGAAAAGGGGCTTTTGGGTCACTCCGATGCAGACGTGCTTACCCACGCCGTATGCGATGCCTTGCTCGGCGCAGCCGCATTGGGGGATATTGGCTATCATTTTCCCGATAAGGATCCCGCTTATAAGGGCATATCCAGCATAAAGCTTTTGTCCTTTGTAGGCGCTCTTCTGAAAGAAAACGGATATACGGTAGTTAATATAGACAGTACCGTTATTGCTCAGGCACCGAAGCTTGCGCCACACATTGCGGCTATGCGCGGTAATATGGCAGACGCTTTGGGAATAGATGCCGGCGCAGTAAGCGTTAAGGCGACCACTGAGGAGCATCTGGGGTTCACGGGGAAGGGCGAGGGAATAGCCGCTCACGCCGTTTGTTTAATAGAAAAAATGTAAAGGAAATATAGATGATACTACAAAGCCGCGTTTTGGGCGAGGGGGTTAAGCTTACCGTATTGCCCACGGATAAATTCAAATCAAACCTTATGATAGTGGAGTTGCGTTGCCCCTTGAGGCAGGAAACGGCAACCCACTACTCTTTGCTTACGAACGTGCTAAGCCGTTGCTGTAGGGAGTATCCTACTCTTCGCAGTTTTAACATAGCCCTTGAGGAAATGTATGCGGCAGACGTGGACTCCTATGTTTCAAAAACGGGCGAGGTGCAGAGGGTGCGTTTCAAACTCTCCTGCATAGAAAACGCCTATACCTACGACAAGTCAGACGTCCTTGCGGGCGCCATGCGTTTGCTTGGCGCTATGATATTTGATCCCCTTCTCGAGGAGGGCGTTTTCCCTGACTATGTGGTGGAATCTGAAAAGAAAAACTTAAAGGAAGAAATACAGTCTATAATTGATGATAAGGGGCGTTTTGCCATTACCCGATGCATCCGCGCCATGTGCGGGGACGAGCCCTATTCCGTCGCCGTAGGCGGTGACGAAAAGGTGTTGGAGGGTATAACGGGCGCAGATCTTAAGAAAAGTTACGACTATCTCTTGAAAACAGCACCCGTTGATATTTATTTCGTGGGCAACACCTCTATCGATACCTTAAAGGACTACTGTGAAAAATACCTTCCCTTTGCTCCCCGTCCCTATGAACTTTATCAGACGGAGGTTAAGGAGGGAAACGGAGAGGTTAAGCGTGTTACCGAGGACGCAGACGCAGTGCAAAGCAGGCTTTGTATGGGTTACCGCACGGGTATAAACCTGCACAGCGAAGAATACCCCGCCCTTCTTCTCGCCTGCGACATATTAGGCTCTCCCTCGGGCAAGCTGTTTATGAACGTAAGAGAAAAAATGGGGCTTTGCTATTATTGCAGTCCCCTGCTTGACGGCGTAAAGGGGCTCCTTATAATCTCCGCAGGCATAAACGCCGAGGACCGCGAAAAGGCGGAAAGGGCAATAGAAGCGCAGGTAGAGGAACTTAAAAAGGGAAACATCAGCGAAAGCGAGCTTAAAGCCGCCAAGATTTCCGCCGCTACCGCTTATAAGGAGATATACGACAGTTCAGGCGCCATGATAAATTGGTACGCCACCCGCGTGGGAATGGGGATATCCATAACCCCCGAGGAGATGGCTGCAAGGATAGATGCGGTTACAGTGGAGGATATTACCGCCGTTTCACGCCGACTTACGGCTGATACCTTCTTTATGCTTAAGGGAGAGGGCGGTGACGAGGAATGATCAAGACAAACAAAGAGATAGGCGAACAATATACAAAGTTTAATATACACGGTCTGGATATATACGTTATCCCCAAAAAACTTTCCACCGCCTATGCAGTGCTTGGTGTGGATTTCGGCTCCTCTGATACAGAGTTTTTGTGCGACGGTAAGCGCCTTGCCGTTCCTGCGGGCATAGCTCATTTTTTAGAGCACAAGATGTTTGAAAACGAGGACGGAACCGATGCCTTTGAGCAGTTTTCCATTCTCGGCGCTAACGCTAACGCCTTCACAGCGGCATCAAAGACCTGCTATATGTTTTCCTGCACGGAAAATTTTGAAGAATCGCTGGCTCTCCTTTTAAAGGTTGTTACCCGTCCCCATTTCACGGATGACTCTGTGGAAAAGGAACGACTGATAATAAACAAAGAAATCAGAATGTATATGGACGACCCGTACTGGAAGATGTATTTCGGTCTCTTGGATGCTATGTATCATAATTCCACTATACGTACCGACCCTGCGGGCACGGAGGAGTCTATTGCAGACATAACGCCTGAATTGCTTTACAACTGCCACCGTATGTTCTACAAGGGCGACAATATGGCGCTGTGCGTGTGTGGTGAAGTGGAGACGGAAACTGTCGAAAGGATAGCCCGTTCTGTTCTTGAAGACTTACCTCTTGGCGTTGCGGAACGCATACAAGAGGAGGAACCGGAGTGTGTTCGTACAGATAGGGCAGAGGCTTATATGGATATCGCAGTGCCTTTATTTGCTGTCGGCATAAAGTGCCCCGATATTGAAATGGGCAAAGAGCGTATCATTGCGGGTGCAGAGCATGAGATAATACTGCAAATGGTGTTCGGCAAAAGCGGCAGGTTTTATAACGACTGTTACGAAACAGGGCTTCTTGGCGACCGTTTTTCCGCAGGCTTCAGCTCGGAAAGGGGAACGTCCTTCGTTATGATAAGCGGCTCTTCTCCCAAGCCTGAAGAGGTTTACCGCCTAGCTATGGAGGAAATAGAACTTTGCCGTAGGGATTTTTGCTCTCGGGCAGAGTTTGAAAGAGCAAAAAAAGTGTGTTACTCCACAGCACTTGATGTTTACAACAGCACCGAGGAGATAGCAAACGCCTTTCTCGGCTTTGTGTTTGACGGCTGCGATTTGCTCGACTATACATCAATGCTCAGAAACGCCGATTACGAAAGTGTTAAAAACCGCTTCATGCGTGACTACCGTACTGATCGTACCGCATTTTCGGTGGTCTACCCAAAGGAGGATTAAAATGTCTGACGGTGTAATGGTATCCTTCCCCGGATTGGGGATAGATGAATTTAAAATTGACTCAGTGGCCTTCGCTCCCTTTGGTATAGAGATAAGGTGGTATGCAATAATAATTTGCACGGGTATAATTCTTGCGTTCCTCTATTTCTTTAATAGGGCAAAGCGTACCGAAAAACTTCTTGAGGACGACGTGCTTAACGTAACTCTGATAGCAGTTCCTCTTGCTATTGTCGGCGCAAGGTTTTTGTACGTAGTTACAAATCTTGACAGCTACGACAACTTTTTTGAGATGATAAATATCCGTGAGGGCGGTATCGCCATCTACGGCGCTATTATTTTCGGCGCTATAGCTCTGTTGGGGTATACAAGGCTTAAAAAGCTTCCTACCTTTAAATTTTTTGACGCTATTTGCCCTGCAGTAATGATAGGGCAGATTATAGGCAGATGGGGCAACTTTATGAACGGCGAGGCCTTTGGCTTGGGCTATGGTGCAGAAAGCCTTCCATGGCGTATGACTGTCCAAAGGTTTGTGTATTCGGAAAACGGCGTTATTGATAAGACCAACTACAATTATTACGTTGCTCACCCCACCTTCCTTTATGAGTCTCTTTGGAACCTAATCGGCTTTGTTATAGCTAATATCCTATATAAAAAGAAGAAATTTGACGGTCAGATATTCCTTTTCTACGTTGCATGGTACGGCCTGGGCAGAGGACTTATAGAGATACTCAGAAGCGACAGCCTGCTTATATTCGGTCAAAAACTTATGGTTTACCTCGGCCTTATTACTTGTGTTGTTGCCATTACTTTTTACGTTATATTGCTTCGTCGCAGCAAGAATAAGACTGACGAGGTTGAGGAATTTGTAAAAGCAAAAGCACTTGATGAGACAGAAGAAAATGAAACTGCTACGGAGGTAGAGTGATGACTATACTTGACGGAAAAAATCTTGCCGCAAAAATAAGAGGTGAGGTAGCGGTAAAAACTGCTGCCTACGCTGCAGAGGGCAAGAGACAGCCTTGCCTAGCCGTAATATTGGTTGGCGAGGACCCCGCTTCTCAGATATACGTTAGAAACAAGCATAACGACTGTGTAACCACAGGCATAAAAAGTCTGATGAACACCCTCTCTGCGGAAACCACCGAGGAGGAACTGCTATCCCTTATCGACCGTCTTAACGATGATGATAGCGTAGACGGTATATTGGTACAGTTGCCTTTGCCTCGCCATCTTAACGAGACCAAGGTTACCGAGCGTATCCGTGCCGATAAGGACGTGGACGCATTCAGCGCTTATAACGTTGGTAAAATAACCCTTGGCAGAGATGCATTCAAGCCCTGCACACCCTACGGTGTTATGCGTCTCCTTGAGGAATATAATATAGACGTAAAGGGCAAGGAATGTGTTGTTGTGGGCAGAAGCAACATAGTTGGCAAGCCGATGGCGTTGCTTCTTCTCGCGGCAGGCGGTACTGTTACCGTTTGCCATACCAAGACTGCCGACCTTTCCTTCCATACCCGCCGCGCCGATATCCTTATTGCCGCCGCCGGCAGGGCAGACCTTATTACCGGTGACATGGTTAAGGAAGGCGCAGTTATAGTGGACGTTGGTATGAACCGTAAGGACGGCGTGCTTTGCGGCGACGTGGACTATGCAGCTTGCGCCGAGAAGGCTTCCTACATAACTCCCGTGCCCGGCGGCGTAGGTCCTATGACCCGCGCAATGCTTCTTGAAAACACCATTACCGCTTACAATAACCATTTAAAATAATTTTTTACCTTCCGCAAAGCAAAGGTGTGCTTTGCGGAACTTTTTATTCCAAAAAAATCGCAAAATCTATTGCAAAATCACTATAATTGTGATAACTTATATATTAGGAAAAAAGTGGCGGATGATGCCGTCAAACGTAAGTAATTTATTTTCAGGAAAGGACTGATATTTATGGGATACGTAACCTATTCCGCAGAACATCTTGACAAATTTTGTATGGAGGCTTTTGGCAAGTTCGGTTTCACTGAAGAGCAAAGCCGCATTATAAGCGACGTGCTTATGCTTTCCGACCTTTACGGTATTGAAAGCCACGGTATGCAGCGTCTCGTAAGATACCACAAGGGTATCGAAAAGGGCACTATCAAAATCGATGCTAAACCCGAGGTTGTTTTTGAAACTCCTATCTCTGCAGTTATCGACGCGCATGACGGTATGGGTCAGCTCGTTGGTCACGACGCCATGGAGCTTGCTATCAAAAAGGCAGAGACCGCAGGCGTTGGTATCGTTTCCGTTAGAAACTCCAACCACTTTGGTATAGCCGGCTATTATGCAAAGATGGCTTGCGACAAGGGTCTCGTTGGCTTCGCATGCACCAACTCCGAGGCTATAATGGTTCCCACCTTCGGCCGCCTTGCTATGATAGGCTCCAACCCCATCGCAATGGCAGCACCTGCTGAACCTTATCCTTTCTTCTTTGATGCTTCTACTACCGTTGTTACCCGCGGTAAGCTTGAAATGTATAATAAGATGAGTAAGCCCCTTCCCGAAGGTTGGGCTCTCGACAAGGACGGTCATCCTTCCTCCGACGCAGCAGACGTTCTTAAGAACATCGTTGCAAAGAACGGCGGCGGCATAATGCCTCTCGGCGGTTCCGGCGAACAGCTTGGCAGCCACAAGGGATATGGCTGGGGTATGGTATGTGAATTCTTCGCTTCCATTCTTTCTCAGGGCGTTACCTCCAATGGTTGTATGAAAAACGGTAAGAGCGGTATCTGCCACGGTTTCATGGCAATCAACCCCTCCTTCTTCGGCAACGCAGAGGATATAAAGGCTCACTTCAGCACCTATCTTGAAGAACTTCGTCAAAGCCCCAAGGCTGAGGGCGCAGAACGCATCTACACCCACGGCGAAAAGGAAATCGCAGCACTTGCCGACAGAAAGGCAAACGGCATTAAGGTTAACGAAAACACCGTAAGAGAAATGATCGATATGGCTAACTACCTCGGTATGGACGTTAAGGCATACTTCGGTGACTTTGATGCAGGCGACAACAGCGCTATGTTCTCCGGCAACTATTAATTAAATAAATATTAAGGAGCTATTAAAATGACTACTGCAGAAAAAAGCTTAGCACTTCACTATGAGAAAAAGGGTAAAATAGAGGTTATCACCACCGTTCCTTGTAAGACCAAAGAAGACCTTGCTCTTGCATATACCCCCGGTGTTGCTACTCCTTGTCTTGAAATACAGAAGGACGTTAATAAGTCCTACGAGCTTACCAGAAGATGGAATATGTGTCTTGTTGTTACCGACGGTACCGCAGTTCTCGGTCTCGGTGATATCGGCCCCGAAGCAGGTATGCCTGTTATGGAAGGTAAGTGTGCACTCTTTAAGGCGTTTGGCGATGTTGACGCTTTTCCTATGTGCATCAAGTCTAAGGACGTTGACGAGATCGTTAAAACTATCCAGCTTATCAGCGGCAGCTTCGGCGGCGTAAACCTTGAAGATATCTCCGCTCCCCGTTGCTTTGAAATAGAGAAGAGACTTAAGGAAGTTTGCGACATTCCGATATTCCACGATGACCAGCACGGTACTGCTATCGTTACCCTCGCAGGTCTCACCAACGCTCTTAAGGTTGTTGGCAAGAAGAAGGAAGACGTTAAGATAGTTATCAACGGCGCAGGCGCTGCTGCTATCTCCATCTGCCGTCTCCTCCTTTCTGCAGGCTGCAAGAACATAACCCTTTGCGACAGAAACGGTGCTATATACGCAGGCCGTGAAAAGGGCATGAACCCCATCAAGGACGAAATGGCTCTCGTTACCAACCTTGATAAGAAGGCAGGCAGCCTTGCTGATATGCTCGTTGGCGCTGACGTATTTATCGGCGTTTCCGCTCCCAATATGGTTACCACCGATATGGTTAAGACCATGGCTGAAGGCGCTATCGTATTCGCCTGCGCTAACCCTCTTCCCGAAATCCTTCCCGATGATGCTAAGGCCGGCGGCGCTGCTGTTGTTGCTACCGGCAGAAGCGACTTCCCCAACCAGATAAACAACGTTCTTGCATTCCCCGGCATCTTCCGTGGTGCTTTCGACGTAAGAGCTTCCGATATAAACGAAGAAATGAAGCTTGCGGCAGCAACCGCTATCGCAAACCTCGTTAGTGATGAAGAAGTTGCTCCCGATTATATCATGCCCGCTGCTTTCGATGAAAGAGTAGGCAAGGCAGTTGCAGAAGCAGTTGCAGAAGCAGCTCGCAAGACCGGCGTTGCAAGAATATAAACAGATATGGCAAACTTTAGTTTACCTTATTATAAAGAACGGTTAAGCCTCACTGTTGAAGACAGCCGACTTGCAGGCGTTCTGACAAGTCGCTCAGAGGACTACGTTGCAGGTAGATCCCAAACAGAGCTTGTAAGGGATGCTTTGGCCAACCCCATAAGCGCTACCCCCTTAAAGGAACTTGCAAAGGACAAAAAACACGTAGTTATTATCTCCAGTGACCACACCCGTCCCGTCCCCAGCAGGGTGACTATGCCCGTGCTTCTTGAGGAGATACGCAGTACCAACAGTAACTGCCGTATCACCATTCTCGTAGCAACGGGTATGCACCGTCCTACCACTAAGGAGGAACTTGTGGATAAATACGGTGCGGATATTGCCGAGAGTGAGGAGATCGTCGTTCACAACGCTTACGCTGATGAGGAAATGACCTTTAAGGGCATTCTTCCTTCCGGCGGTGAGCTTTGGATAAACAAGCTTGTTGATGAATGTGACCTCCTTATTTCCGAGGGCTTTATAGAGCCTCACTTCTTTGCAGGCTTTTCCGGTGGTCGTAAATCCGTGCTTCCCGGTATCGCCTCCAAAAAGACCGTGCTTTGGAACCACAACGCCCTGTTTTTGGCAGACGGTCGCGCACGCACGGGAAACCTGGCAGGCAATCCTGTGCATGAGGATATGCTTTATGCTGCTAAGCAGGCAGGTCTCTCCTTTATTCTCAATGTTGTTATCAACAGCGAAAAGGAAGTTATCGCTGCTTTCGCAGGGGACCTTACCGAGGCCCACGCTAAGGGGTGCGAGTTTGTTGCCTCTCTTGCCCGTGTAAAGCCTATTCCTGCTGATATAGTGGTTACCACCAACGGCGGTTATCCCTTGGATCAGAACATTTATCAGACGGTTAAGGGTATGACAGCAGGTGAAGCCTGCGTCCGTGAAGGCGGCGTTATAATAATTGCTTCTTCTTGTATGGACGGTCACGGCGGTGAGTTTTTCTATAAGCTCCTTGCAGACCAACCCACAGCTAAGGCGGCGTTTGACGCTATCAACGGTGTAAAACCTCAGGATACCCAGTTTGACCAGTGGGAAGCGCAGATACTTGCTCGTGTACTTTGCCGTGCTACTGTTATATTAGTCAGCAAGCATTGTGACCCTCAGATGATAAAGGATATGCATATAGAGCACGCCTTTACCCTTGAGGAGGCAATGGAAAAGGCAGAAGCTATAGTTGGCAAGAACTCCAGCGTTACCGTTATACCGGATGGTATTGCGGTTATAGTAAAAGAATAAAATCAAAGTGCAGGTTGCCCTAAAAGCAACCTGCATTTTTGTTTAAATAGTAAAAAGATATCTGTTGACAAAAGATAGGCGTAGATGTATAATAGTGTATGTATTATATAATGGATTATAGTGTATTATGCTATCCATCTTTGGGAATAGTGATAATTATACTTTTTGTTTTTTGAAATAATGCGGCATATTATATATACAATAATGCGTTAAAAGGGAAGTGTGTTCTTTTGGTAACGGAGATAAAGCAAAAACTTCAAAGCGGTGAAGCGGTGGAAAGAAACACCGTGTTTTCTGCGTTACCTGATGGGGTGCGCGCTTATTCTTTACGCATTGGATATAATGCGTGGATTCTTTACAAAAAGGCCCTTGAGAAAAAGCTTTATCATGCCGATGCCGGCTTGAAGATGAAAAATGCTCCCTTGGTATACGACGCGGTTCGTTTCTTTGATATCGGGTATATTACCGAGGATATGGAGATAGATAAGGCCGGTAAGCATGCCGTAGTAGGCGCTGAGATAATAAGTCATGGCGATCATACAAAGACTAAGGACCTTAGCGCGGCAGAAAAGGTTATACGAGGCATGGCTAGAGATGCTGCCCTTTCTCACCATGAAAAGTGGAACGGCAGCGGTATGCCGGGCAGGCTTTCCGGTGAGGATATCCCGATAATTGCCAGAATATGCCGTATATGCAACGTTTTTGATGTACATACCTCTGGCAGAAACAATGTTCCTGCTCTTTCCAAAGCAGACGCTTTTGAGAGAATGCAGGAGAAGGTTGGTACCAACTTTGACCCGCTTCTGTACGATGCTTTTCTGGAGTGTGTGGATGAGCTTGTGGTTGAAGGCGACAGTTTTCCTACGATAGAGCAGTTTAACGAAACTCAAAGCAAGCACGATAAGGTGATCGCAAATACTACCGAGGCGTATAAAAAGCTTAACGAAAGCGTAAGACCTATTGAGGTTTGGTATTATCCCGTTTCCGATATAGATGCTCACAACGCTTCTTATTACGAAAGTAATTTCTGTATAAACGATAGATACTATGGTGTTATAAATACCGAGCTTTTGCTTACCGTTGCAGAAAGCACCGGTAAGATATGCGATATTACCGATATAGTTATGGATCAGGTTTTCGAAATGCTTGTTGTCGGTAAGACTCGTTATTTTGATACCAAACGCGTTTCTATAAGAGTGCCGGAAAAGTACTTTAAAAAACGCAACCTTATAACTAAACTTAAAAAACTTTCGGACGCATATCACGTTTCTCTCAAATCTCTTATAATAGAGGTTAAGGAAAGCGCAGTTGCCGCCGCAGACGAGGCGTTTATAGACACCCTTGGCAAACTTCGTGAGCTTGGCATAAAGATTGCAATATACGGCTTTGGTATGGAGTATTCCGCCCTTTCTCGTATAGATAAAGTACCCTTTGATATCCTTAAGATAGACAAAAGCTTTGTAAGACAGCTTGACGACAGTCAGCGTGTAAAGGGGCTTGTTAAAGGTATTATCGAAATGGCAAAAACGCTGCGTGCGGAGGTCGTTGCTGAGAACGTTGAAACCGAACAGCAAAGGGCAATACTGCGTACACTTGAATGTGATAAAATTTGCGGCTCTCTTATAGGCCAACCTATAACCCTCAGCGAGATAATCGGTTAAAACCCCTGAAATTTAGGAGGTGATGGGAAGTTGGGCAATTCGGTCAATCCAAACACTGTAAACAAAATGAATATGTTCAATACGCGTGTAACGGCAAAAGGTGTTTACCGCAGGAGGATATGGCTTAGGACCGCGGGCATCGTGGCTCTTATCTGTATTTTGTTGTTGCTAATATCTTTTTCCTTGGCGTATTTTGTAGATAAAGCGGGTCACTTTACGGTAAACGTGCCGGAGGGGCTCAGTTCGCGAAGTATTTCCATCAGCGAAACTGCTGATTTTGCCGTGGCGTCCACGTTCCTTAAGGCGGATCCCGTGGAGAGTATGGACAATATAACCGAGTCATGGCTTCCCGCAGACGTAGCGGATGTTGACGGCTCCCACAATGGTGACAATCACATAGCATATACGTTTTACTTAAGAAATAACGATGACGAAGCCATTGACTATGCGGCTACCATCGACATTTTATCCGTTTATAAGGACACCGACCACGCGGTGCGCGTTAAGGTGTACCGTAACGGCGAGCCGACTTTGTATGCAAAGCCCCAAAAGGCAAACGGTGAGCCGGAACCCGACACGACCCCTTTCACTTCTAATAAAAAGGTTATGAGTCAGACCTATGAGGGGCTTGAGGCAGGCGGTATAGATAAATATACCGTGGTAATATGGCTCGAAGGCGAAGATCCTGAATGTGTTGATGATATTTTAGGCGGGGAGATGAAAATGGCAATGCAATTTCATGTTTTAGAAACTGAAGAGGTTAAGGCGTAACTCTTTTCAGTTTCGTAAAAATTGTATTGGCAACCCTCTCACCACCTAAAACAAACATCAACACATACAAGATAGATTTAATATGACTATAAAAAATGGAGGCAAAAAAATGAACTTCAAAAAGAAAGCATTACTCCCCGCAATCGCAATGGTTCTCGTTTCCGTAATTGCTCTTACCGGCGTATCCTACGCATGGTTTACTATGAGTAACGAAGCAACTGTTAACGAACTCGCTCTCGACGTTAAGGTAGCAGAAGGTATGCAGATTTCTGTTGATGGCGCTTCTTGGAAGTCCAATCTCACCAACGATGATATCACTTCTAACCTTACCGGCTATCAGGGCAATGTAAACCAGATCCCCGCAACCCAGGTAGTTCCCGTTTCCTCTCCCTGCACCGTTGATGCTGACGGTCACTTGGTTATGTTCTATGGCTCTATCGTTGACGGTAAGCTTGTTACTGAAGCTGTTTCTGACGTTAAGGGTACCGAAGGTAACTACTATGCATTCGACCTTTTCTTCAACATGACTGCTGCTAAGACTCTCAAGCTTGACGCTGGTTCTTACGTAAGCGCAAGCAATGGCGCACAGACCAACTATGCTGCTCGCGTAGCATTTATTTACCTCGGCGCTGCTGACACCGGTCTTGCTGCACAGGCTCTTAAGACCAGCCAGGGCACCATGATTTGGGAACCCGCTGCTACTAAGCACACCGCTTCCGCAGTAGCTGCTAACAACGCTATTAACAACACCAAGGTTGATTACAAGGGCGTTGACGCTGAAAGTACCGATTTCGACATGGTTAACGGTGGCGCAGCTGTTACCACCACCGCAATCGGCGAAACCGCTGAAGGCGCTACAAACACCGCTACCACCCTCTTCTCCTTCGCAAAGGGTATAAACAAGGTTCGTGTATACATTTGGCTCGAAGGTCAGGATGTTGACTGTCTGAACGACATTTCCGGCAACAAGTTCAACACCTTCTTCAAGTTCACCCAGGCTTAATTTATAAGATAAAAAATAGTGACAAAATTAGCAGGGGCGGCTAGCCCGCCCCTGCAAAACCCACAGTTTGGAGGACACTTAAATGAGCGACAAAGCTAAAAAAATTACAAGCGCGGTATCCAATATTCTTATAGTATTGGTTATTCTC
>JAFQKR010000019.1 GCA_017396825.1 Clostridia bacterium | reverse complement strand
GCTTAAAGAGACCTATAACGAGCAGCAGCTTAAGATAAATATCCTTTGGGATAGGGTTATGAACTACGTTTATGAAAACGCGATAGAAAAGACCCCCGAGGAAAGCAGTGAAGTAAGTGATGCGGTTTCCGAGGACAGCGAAGACTCCTCCGAGGACAGTGAAGATTCCTCCGAGGACAGTGAAGACTCCTCCGAAGAGAGCAGATAATATTGCATAAACAAAGAGAACTTTTTGCATAAAAATAAAAAGTTCTCTTTTTGTTATATTGACAAAGTTCGACGGCAGTGTATAATATACGTATTGAAAAGAAATTTGGAGGTTAATTATGTATTGTTCTAAGTGCGGCGCCCAAAATGCCGATAACGCTGTTTTTTGCAGTGCTTGCGGCAGTCCTATGGCGCAAAAAGAAGCCGGTCCTATGCAAAACGCTTCTTTCAATCAGCCCGAAAACGTTCCCCCTATGCAGAACATTCCTTATGATGGTGCAATGTATAATCAGCAGCCTTACGGCGCGCCTTATCAACAGCCTTATGCTCCTCAGCCCAAGAAGAAACTAA
This sequence comes from Clostridia bacterium, assembly GCA_017396825.1. Lineage (GTDB taxonomy): Bacteria > Bacillota > Clostridia > Oscillospirales > CAG-382 > SIG636. The sequence continues at coordinate 31,354 of JAFQKR010000019.1, read as the reverse complement.
GCACCGGCGCCTTGATAGGCATTATTGCAGGCGGTGTTGCTTTACTTATCATAATCGGCGTCGTTCTGTATGCTTTTTTAGGCTCTGACAGCGATGATGGTTACAGTTACGGCGGTGGCAACAGCTACGTTTCCTCTACCAAGGACGTTACTCTTTACAGAATAAACTCCATCGGTGAGGACGGCTATACGTATAGGTCTGAGATAACCGAGGTTTTCGGCAGCGGTTACACCACCGGCTCCAGTGATGACGGTGACGAGTATCTGTATTACGGCAGCAGCAAACTCACTTTCCACGACGTGCCCGTAAGCAGCGCTATATGCTACTATTCCGGTGAAATGAGGGGCACCTTTGCCTTCTTTATTTCCGAAAGCGATGCTTATAGGCTAGAAAATGTTTTGGATACCAAGGCAACCTATAAGTATTCTCTCGGCAGCTCTTATTACGTTTATTCTTATCTTGATGCAAAAATAACCGTTAGCACTGAATATACTTATATGTCCATAGATTTTGACTAAAACACGTATTGCAATTCCGAGGGTAGTTTGTTATAATTAAATCGACGGCGGCGAGGCTTGTCTTCGCCGCTTTCTTTTTGATTAAAATAGGGAGGTGGCGACCGTGCCTTTTTTACCCATAACTGCAGAGGAAGTAACAGAGCTTGGTTGGGGCGTGCCTGATTTTGTTCTTGTAACAGGTGACGCTTACGTGGACCATCCGTCCTTCGGCACCGCCATTATCTCAAGGGTGCTGGAGGCGGAAGGGTACCGTGTTGCTATTCTTCCTCAGCCCGATTGGAAAAGCGCTGAGGATTTTAGGCGGTTTGGCAGACCCAGACTGGGCTTTCTGGTAAACAGCGGTAATATAGACAGCATGGTTGCCCACTACACCGCCGCAAAAAAGCGCCGCGGCGATGATTACTATTCTCCCGGCGGCAAGGCCGGCAAACGCCCCGATAGAGCTATAATAGTTTACTGTAACCGCATAAGGGAGGCGTATGGTGACGTACCCATCGTTATAGGCGGTATAGAAGCCTCTACCCGACGCTTTGCCCATTACGACTATTGGACGGACAAGGTTCGCCGCAGTATACTTATAGACAGCACTGCCGACCTTCTTGCCTACGGCATGGGCGAAAACATTCTGCGCCGCATAGCCTTTCTTTTGGATAAAGGCGTTCCCGTTTCCAAGTTGTGCGACGTAAGAGGTACGGTTTACAGAAGCAAAAAGGGCGCTCCCGTCCATTATCCATCGGTGGAGACCTACTCCTACGAGACCCTCAAAAAGGATAAAACGGCCTATGCAAAGGCATTTAAGATACAGTACGACAACATGGACGCCATAAAGGGGAAGGCGATAATCGAGGAATACGACGACTGCGTTATAGTTCAAAATCCTCCCATGCCTCCGCTTACCAGAGCAGAGCTTGACAAGGTCTACTCTCTGCCCTATATGCGTACCTATCACCCCTCCTACGAGAAGGAGGGCGGCGTGCCTGCCATAGCAGAGGTTAAGTTTTCCATCACCCACAGCCGCGGCTGTTTCGGTGGCTGTAATTTCTGCGCTCTTACCTACGTTCAGGGCCGTTCCGTTTGCTCACGCTCGGAGAAGAGTGTTCTTGAGGAGGCAGAAATAATAGCGGCTATGCCTGACTTTAAGGGCTATATCCACGACGTTGGCGGCCCTACGGCAAACTTCCGTCACGCCGCCTGCGCTAAGCAGAAGACCGACGGCGTTTGTACTGCCCGCCGCTGTCTGTATCCTACTCCCTGCAAAAACCTTAACGCCGACCACAGCGAGTACGTGGCACTTCTTGAGAAGATAGAGAAGATACCCCGTGTGAAAAAGGTGTTTATACGCAGCGGTATCCGTTTTGACTACCTTTTGGCAGACAAAAACGAAAAGTTTTTCAAGCGCCTTGTGGCAAACCACATAAGCGGTCAGCTTAAGGTGGCACCGGAGCATTGCAGTGACAACGTGCTTAAATACATGGGCAAGCCTAAGTTTGAGGTATACAGCGCCTTCAGGAAGCGGTTTTACGAGCTTACTAAGTCCATGGGCAAGGAGCAGTATTTAGTGCCCTACCTCATGTCCTCCCACCCCGGCAGTACCATAGACGACGCAATTGCCTTGGCACTGTATCTCAGGGAGAACGGGCTTAACCCCGAGCAGGTTCAGGACTTTTATCCTACCCCCGGCACCGCGTCTACCTGCATGTTCTATACGGGTATAGACCCCTTTGATATGAAGAGTGTTTACGTCCCCCGCACCTACGAGGAAAAGAAGCTTCAAAGGGCACTTCTTCAGTCTCACCGTCCCGAAAACGCCCCTCTTGTTCGTAAGGCTCTGGAGGCGGCTCACCGTACAGACCTTATCCCCGTGCTTCTGCCCCACGGCAAGCCTTCCCCCAAAAAAGCACCGCCTAGGAATGGGCGCGGCGGTAAAGCCACTCCGCCAAAAAGGCGCAAGCGATAGCCACAACCGCCGAGGCGGCGTATATCTCCGCTGTCATAAGGATAAGTATACGGGCGTCGTAGCGGAAGCCTACGGAAACGCCTCCCGTAAGTATGCCGATAACGTAGGTAAGACACACAGCGGCAGGGAACAGAAGACCTGCGGTAAGTATGTGGCGTGAAATGGTGGAAAGCTTATTTTTTCTTTTCATTTTTTATTACTCCTTTACAAAGTTTAAATAATGTGGTATATTATACTAAAGGGTATGTCCCTTATTTTGGAAACGAGGTGTTTGTTATATGAAATGTCCCGTATGTTTTCATCCGGAAAGCAAGGTAATCGACTCCCGTCCCACGGCGGAGGGCTCTTCTATCCGTCGCCGCAGAGAGTGCCTGCACTGTCAGCGCCGCTTCACGACCTATGAGATAATAGAGGACGTTCCGATGCTGGTTGTTAAAAAGGACAACTCAAGAGAGGCTTACGACAGAAACAAACTTCTTTCCAGTATCATACACGCCTGTGATAAGCGTAAGGTTACCAAGAGCGAGATGGAGGCGATCGTTACAGATATCGAAAGAGTGCTTCAAAACTCTCTCCAGAACGAGATTCCTACATCTTATATAGGTGAGCTTGTTATGCGTAAGCTTAAGGAACTAGACGAGGTTGCCTACGTTCGTTTCGCCTCTGTTTACCGTCAGTTTAAGGATATAAGCGCGTTTGTAGACGAGTTGAATAAGATAATGGCCGAAAAGAAATAACCTTGTGGGAGGGAAAAATGGCCCCGACCGCGAAAACAACGATTTGATTATTTATGTAGAAAAGTGGCTTTGCCACTTTTCTTTTTGTTCATTATATGTTTTCGCTATGGACGAATGTCATCGCTCGTCGTACTGAGTACGACTTCGGAATCCATTCGCCCATTCGGGGCGATTTTTCCACTCCCGCATCGTTGGGGGCCCCGAGCGCGAAAAACAGTCTTTAATTTTAAATTGTAGAAAAAGCCTTTGTGGCTTTTTCTTTTTTATCAAATATATGTTTTTCGCTATGAACAAACCTCACCGCTCGCAGTACTAAGTACAGCTTCGGGTTCGGTTTGTCCATTCGGGGCGATTTTTCCACTCCCGCATCGTTTTGGGGGGCCCCGACCGCGAAAAACAAAACACGGAACCGTTTTACAAGTAAGACAGTTCCGTGTTGATTTGTTTATTAAGTTTTTTGATCCTAATCAAGAATGTATAAGCCCTTTTCAAACAAAACCTCGGGATCTACAAACACCCCGTCAAGGCTTACGTAGAAATGCAAGGTGGGTATCTTCTCGCTGCCCGTACCGTAGCACAAGCCGGAAACACCGGCGTTTGCGATAAGCTCGCCCTTTTGCACTGTTGTGCCAACGGACTTGCCGATTGTGCCTACGCCGTAGTAGTGGGATTTAATGCCGTAGCCGTGGTCAATAACAATAATATTGCCAAGCACGCTGTTTTCACCGGTGTAAACCACTACACCTCTCTGGGTGGCCTTTATGCCCGTACCGTCCTCAGGCTTGTAGTCGATGCCCTCAAGCAGGTACTTGTCGGGCAGGCCGTTAACCAAAAGCTCGGTGCCGTAGCCAAAGGCAAGGGAACCGCTTGTGGGGCGTGCAAACTCGTCACCGGGCAGCATCATAGGCTCGCCGGTGGAGGACGCCCATTCTGCCATAAGTGCCGCGTAGGTCTGCTTGAACTCGGGAGTAAGGTATTCTATGTACTTCTCCGTGTCCATGGTGCACATCTCAAAGTCACCTGCAGTGCCGCTTACCGTAATATCTACGGTCTTTTCAACGTTGCCAACGGTAAACTTGAGGCTGTACTGACCGGGAGCGTTTGCCGCGCTGATAGGAAGCAGCGCATATGCTCCGTTTTCGCTGTAATTAACTCTGATATCCGAGGTGATAAGCTGTGTTTCAAGGCTTATCTTTTCGTTTTCGCTAAGGTGGCGGAACCCAACGCAAAGGATATCGCCGCCCTTTACGGTTTCGGTAGAGCGGATTATCTCGGGCAAAACGTCATAAAGAAGGTCAAAGGAGTACTTGGCAGTGCCGCCAACGCTGTTTGCGTCCTGGCCCCAGCTTGCTTCTACTACCGCCCTCAGCTTGGTGTCGGTTGGGAAGATGAGCGCCGTAGGGTCGGAGGCATCAAGAGCCGTACCGTCCTCCTTGTAGAATGTAACGGTATGCTGTGCGGGCTCCTTGGAGAAGCGCAGGATAAAGCCCTTATCGGAGTAAAAGCTGTAAAACTGCTCGGCATCCGTCTTCTTTGTTATATCGTCCTTAACGGCGGTGCCTGCAATGTCCTTGTACTGCCAAGCGTAGTCGTTAGGCATAACGCTTTGGGTTTCATCGCCCGTTATAAAGTTTAGCACGGGCAGGGTGTGACCTGCCTTTTGGTATACAAAGGCGCACTCCGTTCTTTGCAAAAGCTCCTTGGCAAAATCTGCGGGGATGGAGTAATATGCGCCCTCGTTGTTGCGGAAAAAGCAACCGTTGGTGTTGGTCTCCGCATATAATGCGAAGGAGGTGTCTCCCGCCTTTTGCTTAAGGGTAACGTTCATGGGCTTTTCTTCCGAAACGTCTCTTATAGGGGCGGAAAGCGGGTCAGACTCCAAATACATATCAACGTAAAAGGTAACGTCGTCCCCTTCAAAAACCAAACTTTGCCCATCGGGGGTGGTGACATCAACTGATTTCACGCTATCGGGGTCGATGCTGCCGCCGGAAAGGGTAATGGCGAAATACACTATAAACACCATGGGCAGACACAAAAGTATCCACAGCCATGTGTGCTTTTGGTTGTTGTTATTCACTTCTTTTGTCCGTCCTTGGTTCTTATTAGACTTATGCTAAAGCAGAGGCAATAGCGCCGTCGATGGTATCAACGTTGGGGGAGATAACCATGTAAACGTAAAGACCGCTTGTCTTGATAACAGCCTTTGTAGCCATGTCGTAGTTATCTGCGTTGTAATCCTTCATCTGGTTCTTAACGCTTTGAACGTAGCCATCCAAAAAGCCCTTGATGGTAGCAACATCAGCCTCGGTCTTTGCTTCAAAGAGAGCAACGGTTTCAGAGGAAAGGCCGCTCATTTCGCTGAACCAAAAATAGTTTTCGTAGGTGCTGTCTGCAATGCCGGTATCGTTAAAGAGGTCCTCAGAACTCTTGTCAAGGGTCTCGGTAGCAACAAGCTTGGTCTTAAGGTCTGCGGAAAGCGCGGAAAGGTTAAGGGGTGCCTTGCTATCCTCGGTGCTGATAACCTTGCTTGCCTCAGATTCGTTTTTGCTTTGGGTGTCGCCCTCGTTACCGCCGCAAGCGGCAAAGGAGGAAAGGGCAAGTGCACAAGCTATCATCAAAACTGCAAATTTCTTCATAATTAAAATTTCCTTTCAAATATATATATTATTTTTTTGATTAATTGTTAAAAAGGGGAATGCTCGCGGGGTTTTGCCATGTGCCGCTTTGCTTTTTTGCGGCGTAGTCACGGAGAACGTCCATCCACACGTAGTAGGCGTTTTGCTTAAGGTGGCAGTAGTTGTCACTGCAGTAAACGCCTGCAAGATATCCGCCGCCATCGATAAGAGGCGTTGCAACGTCAACAAAATCTATGCCCTGCTCATTGCAGTAGTCAAGTATATAACTGTTAAGCTGGCTCATGTTTTTGTTGTTAAGCTTAGGATAGTTTATGCCCCTCACAAGGTAGGTGGAGGAAAGAACCACAATATTAACGTCGGGATTCTTTTCCTTTATCAGCTCAAGACACTGCTTAACCTCGTCTGCCACAAGAGAAGCGCAGGTATCGGGCTTGCCGACCATGCCAAGGTCGTTAAGGCCCATTAGGCCGACGTAAACGGTTTTTACACCCGTAACGGAAACAAGGTCCTCTATCTTATAGCCCTGTCCTTGATACTTGGGAAGTACGCTGTCTGCCTGAGTGGGGGTCTGGTGGATGTTGTTGTAGAAGCTAAAGCTGCTGGAGCATCCGAAAATAGCGTTACCCAAAAGACCGTCGTAGTCCTTTCTCCAGTTGGTAACGTAGTTCTTGAAATGAACCATTACCGAGTGGCCTACAAAAAGACTGTCGTTAAAGAAAGCGTCGTTTTCGTTTGCGGTAATCCCCGTGGGAGGAGGTGTGATGGGGTCGGTGCTGCCGTCGAACACAGGCGGCGTTGGCTCCTCACTGCTGTCGTCCTCAGAGGGCTCTTCAGAGGAAGGCTCCTCGCTGCTGTCGTCTACGGAAGGCTCCTCAGATGAGGGCTCCTCACTGCTGTCGTCTACGGAAGGCGCTTCAGAGGAAGGTGCCTCACTGCTGTCATCCACAGAGGGAGAAACGCTTTGAGGGGGGACACTGCTTTCGTCATCACTGCCGCCCTTATAAACGGTGGCGCAGGCAAGTATCAAAGCAGAAACCAATATAACCGAAAGAACAACAAAAACTATTTTTATAATTTTGGGCATAAAACACCTCCGAATACGGCAAAAAAAGAAACTACGTAAAAACACATTTTTCGCTAACTAGATTATACACGGGCGGTAACATTATGTCAAGGAAAATGGCTTCTTTTTTTGCCGAATATTTTTTACCTTATCGGGCAATACTTTCCTTAAATAATAAAAAGGGGAGAGTGAGGTTATAAAGGCTTGGGATTTTGACCCCTTTGCAGAACGGCTTTGCGCCGTTTTTGAGGAATGCGAGGATTTTGTTATGCGCCCGATAAACAAGGCAGGGGTACGCGGCGCTTTGTTTTTTATAAAAAACGTGTGCGACCGCGCTTATATTGCCGACCGTGCGGTTGCCCCCGTTACCCGCTTTGCCGACGAAGGCTTCAGGGGTGAGTTCTCCTCACTTTTACAAAGCACTGCCTTTACCCCCGTGGAGGACGAGGAAACAGCCGTAAGGTCTATTTTGGACGGCAACGCTGTGTTGGCGTTGAAAACGGATAAACTCTACGTGGCGGCGGTTGCGGCTGATGGGTTCAGTACCCGAGGCGTTGAGGAGCCTGACAGCGACGTTACCGTAAAGGGTCCCAAGGCGGGCTTTACGGAAAACGGAGAGGAGAGCCTTAGCGCCCTGCGCCGTATCATCAAAAGCCCCTCTCTTAAAGCAAAAACCGTCACCATCGGCGCTCTCACCGGAACCCGTGTGTTTTTAGTGTATTACAAGGGCAGAGCCGATATGCGGGTGGTGGGAGAGATAGAGGAACGTTTGAAAAATGCAGGGGCGGAATGTGTGGTGGACAGCGGTAACGTAGAGCAGCTTTTGTGCCCAAAGGGAAGTTTTTTTCCCACCTTGGGCAGTAGTGAAAAGGTGGACAAGGTGGCGTCCAAGGTCCTTGCGGGCAGGGTTGCGATCATCTGTGACGGCAGCCCCTTTGTTCTGACCGCCCCTTATGTTTTTGCGGAAAGCATACAATCAGCGGAGGACTATATACGGCCTGCGTGGTACGCTACCTTTATGCGCTTTTTGCGCTTTTTCGCTTTGCTTGCCGCCTTGCTTATGCCTGCCCTTTTTACCGCCGCCGTGTATCACGACCGTTTTCTGTTACCGTCTCCTATAATGGATGCCCTTGATGAGATGCACAAGGACATAAAACTGCCCTTTATCGGGGAGATACTTCTTATGCTTACAGCCTTTGAAATAGTGCGCGAGGTAGGGGTGCGAATGCCCCGTACCGTGGGCGACGCAGTGGGTATAGTGGCGTCGTTGCTGGTGGGCGATGCTACGGTTGAGGCAGGACTTGCAGGCACTTCGGTCCTTCTTATAGTGGCGTTTTCGGAAACGGCAGGGTTTATAGTCCCCTCCCTTGCTCCCTCCTTGGTGGTTCTTCGGTATCTGTACCTTTTCGCCGCCTATTTTGCAGGGCTATACGGTGTGCTTTTCGCCTTGGGGCTTACGGCAATGGGGCTTATCCGTAAGAAAAGCTTTGGCGCTTCCTATATGTGGCCCCTTATCCCCTTCAGCGCAAAGGGTATGGAGGATTTTTTGCTTGCCGTACCCAAAAAAACTTTGGGCAGAAGGGAAAAACCAAAATAAAAAACGCCCTCCTCTCATATCTATATACCGAGGTGATGATAGTGCAGTTTTCGGTATATACAGAAAAGGAAAAGATTGCCTTTGGAGAGGACAGCCCCACGGTGGTTTTGAACCTGTGCCTGCCGCGAGTGAGGGAGGAAAGTCGTCTTACAAAGGGGTTTACGGCGTATTACAACGCCCTTCGCGCAGGCTTTTTGCAATTTGCCGAGGGTACTCTTCAAAAAAAAGCAAAGGGCGAGCGCGGTGAGGACTTTAAGCCTTACGGGGCGGTGCTTTCTGCGATAACGGCTTACGACGGCGAGGGGCTTATATCCCTTTACGTAGACGCCTCGGTTACTGTGGATGACAAGAGGCGCGTAAGCCGTATCTCCCAACTTTGGCGAAAGGATATAGGCACCATTGTAAAATCGGCACAGTTCTTCAGACAAGGGTGGGTGAAAAGGATCAAGCCCCTTTTGGTAAACGCCGCCGCCGAATACTGCGAAAATGCGGCAACACCCCTTTTTGCCGATTGGGAAAAGCAGGTAAGGGACCGATTTTGCAAGGAGCAGTTTTATCTCACTCCTAAGGGCGCGGCGTTTTATTATCAGCCCGGCGACCTTTCTCCGGCGGCAAAATGCGTGCCTCTGCATCTGACGTGGGACTGTCTTTTGCCCCTTGTAAAGCCCTCAGTATCGGTACTTTTACCAAAGGAGCCTTAAAACGTATTGAAAAACGCCCAAAGCTGTGTTAAACTAACGGCAGGAGGGCGTTTTTATGCTTAAAAAATTTTTTGCCTTACTCTTTGCGCTTCTTTTTGTGGGTGCAATCCCCGCAAAGGGCGCAGAGGCGGTTTATATAAACACCGAAACAGAACTTGCCGCCTTGTCCCTGCGGGTAATGTCGGGTGACAGTATGGAGGGCGTGGAGGTATACCTGACCTCTGACCTTGCCCTGGCTGAGCCCTTTATCCCCATAGGCAATGCAGACACTCCCTTTTGCGGCGCTTTTAACGGCGGCGGCCATACCGTAAAGGGATTACGGGTGGAAAGAGCAGAGGGCTACAACGGGCTTTTCGGCTGTATAGTCGGAGGCAGCGTAAAGGGGCTTTCGGTAGAGGACGCCGTTATCCTCGGCGGTGATTATTGCGGGATAATAGCAGGCAGGATATACTGCTACGGCGGATACTCCTCCATTGTAGACTGCCGTGCTACGGGCACGGTAGAGGGAGCCTGCTACGTAGGTGGCATAGCAGGGCTGGCGCTCTCGGCCGCCCACGGTGTTTATGCCGAGGTGCTTGTGAGCAGCTGTGATTTTTCGGGTACCGTAAAGGGTGACATATACGTTGGCGGTATCTGCGGCAAGGCAGAGGCTATCTCCACCGCCTCTCGCGCAGAAAGCCGCGTGGAGAATTCCGAGTCCCGCGGGAAAGCGGAGGCTCTTGGAAAATACGGGACCATGGTTGGCGGAATTTGCGGCGCAATCGGCGCAAAAAGCAACGGTGGCAGCAGTATAGCCGCCGTTAACAAGTGCTTGTCCTACCTTAACTCCGTGGCGGAAAAGGCTGCCGCCGGCGGTATCTGCGGCGCTGTTGGCAGTGAAGGCTACGGCGCACAGGCGTGGGTGGATTCCTCCGTTGCCTTCGGTAGCGTGGGAGCTTTGGCGTTGGCGGGCGGCGTTGCAGGCAGGTGCGAGATGACAGACAGAGGAGTCTCGGCAGTTAAAGGCTCGGTGGCAGGCGGCAACGTTGTGGGCAGTGATATCTATCCCGTGGCTAAGGGAGATGGAGTGGAAAACTGCTTTTCCTCTGAGGACGGCGATATAGTATATCCCATAGAAGCAGAGGTGCCTGATTATGGCAGGGGCGACCTTAACGGCGACGGCAAGACGGATAACCTTGACGCAGTCTTGTGCTTGAAATACGACAGCGGGCTTGCTATTCTGGGTGTAGCCGCAAAAAGATCTGCTGACGTAAACGGTGACGGCGTTGCCGATAATCTTGATGCCGCTTTGATACTGAGATACGACGCGGGACTAAACGAATTATAAAACAAAAAACGGCTCCTTGGAGCCGTTTCAGACCGCTGACAAAGGCACAGAACACGAAAAAAGAAAATATAGTTACTATAAAGTGAAAATTTTCGGGGAAAATTTCCCCGATATTTTTATCTATTCTTATATTTTTTCGCTCAATACGAACCTCGGCTCACAGTACTCAGTACAGCTTTCGCCTCGGTTCGTTTTGTCTGCACTCTTTCTCAGCAGTCTGCCAAGCTGATGACAAGGTTTGTCATCAGCTTGAAACGGCTCCTTAGAGCCGTTTTTGATTATTCGTTTGAATACAATTCGCGTTATCCCGGCGTAAAGGGTTAAATAAATATAGTTGAGATGCTCGTTGCAATCTGCAAGGCTTCTTATAGCGTGATCATAAGAACGTTTTTGCCGTATGTACTTATCGGCGATTTTGCCGTGGGGCAAAAGCTCTACACGCGGACCGTCGAGGACGCCGGTCCCTACAATGCGTGACAGCAAGCATTTGCGGTTTTCAGTGCAAATCGTTAGAAAATAAGACCCGGATGAATCGTAATTAAAGCAATCAAGGCGTATGTTTTTCCTGTTTGGTAATTTTTCCATATACATTAAGATGGGGCTGTAAAAGATACAGCCCCTTGTTGTTTATGCTTCTTTGAATATTGCCATATAATCTGCCGTGGTTATCCTGTTATCCCCGTTATAGTCTGCCGCGCGGCGGAAGGCCCTTTCGGGAAGAGAATCGTCGCCGCCTGCAAGGTACGCCTTAAGCGTAACGAGGTCTGCAGTGGAGGTCCTGCCGTCGCCGTTGGTGTCGCCCTTTACGGTAACGGTGTAGGTAGCGCCGTTAACGGTTATTTTACAGCCCGTACCAACGTAGGCGGTGGAGGAGAGAACGTTGCCCTTGGAGTCAACAATGGCAGCCTTTATGCCGGAAATGCCGTAGTAGGTGTTAACAACCATGGCGGTGGTATAGGCTTCAACGCCTGAGAAGATGGAGGCGTATTTATCAATGGTCCAGCCTGCAACGTTAACGTAGCTTATGGAGTTCTTCTCTGCGTATTTCTGAACAGCGTCGCTGTTCCCGCAAAGGGTAAGACCGCCGATGCCGCCGAAAGCCCCGTCCTCAATAGAGGAAACGCTGCTGCCCACCACTATGGTGGTAACGGAGGTGCCGTTAAAGGCGCCGTTCTTGATGGTCCTTGCCTCGGCAGGTATGGAAGCGGTGTTGCCCGTAGCAAGACACTTAACGTAAACGCCGTCTGCCACTATGCATCCGTAGCCGCATTTAACGGTAACGGTGCAGGTGTCACTCTTGCCCCCTGCGCTGATGGTGATGATAGCAGTGCCGTCGTTTACTGCCTTAATGCTGCTGCCGCTAACGGCAACAACAGCGGCGTTACCGCTGGTAAGGATGTAATCAGCGCCGTTTGCGGTAATGCTGAGTGTGTAAAGAGCGCCCTTTTCCATGTAAAGGCTATCGGGCTTTAAGGAAACGCTGCCAACGGTGCTGCCGCCGCCTACGTTACCTGTGCCAAAGTCGTAGTTGTACTTTTCAAGGTCGTACTGCTCGATAACCTTAATAAGGACATCGGGATAGGTAGGCTCGCCGCAGTAGCCACACTCATAAAGTAAATTGCAAACGGATTTGTAATCGTAGTTGCCGCGAATTCTGGCGTATATGGACATATTGTTAAACAGTGCGCTGTGGTCGTTAACGCTTTCCTGCCAACTATTGTATCCGCGCCAGAAAACAAGGGTATTTGCCTTAACGTAAGCTTCGCCCTTTGCTGCATAAACCGCTGCCCAGTTGTCGTAAAGGATACAGTCGTTACGGTCAAAGACCTTGCCGCTCCAACTGCTGTAAGCCCTTATGCCAAACAGGTTATTGGCCTGCTTTGCCAAGGTACTTGTGCCCCAGCCGCTTTCCCATATAGCCTGCGCCACAGAGACGGATGCAAGAATATGGTTGTCGCGCATATCAATGGTGCACATGGGACCAACGGTGTCAAGGAAATACTGCACCTCGGCGGCGGTTGCCGCTTCTGCCTTAACGGCAGGAACTGCGGTTATTACTGTCATAGCGGTTATGACCACTGCCAGCAATAACGCCGTCTTTCGTAGATTCATAATAAAAATCTTCCTTTCTTAAATCACGCGGGGATGGGCGTCTCGGGTGCGTGGACCCTTAAGGTAAACCCGTCATCTTCCCCCCTGCGGGAAAGCGTGGTCGTGCCCTTCTCCCTTTTTATGATAGCCCCGTAAAAGTAGGTTTCAATCAACTCAACGGGAATATAATAGTCATCGGTGAAAATTATTTTTGCGCCGAGCCGTACCATGGAGCCGTTGATCTCCACGGCTGCCGAATCTTTATAAAGAGAAATGCTTTGGCTGATGTTATGAAAATACAGCGTAACCTGTTGTTTGTCCCCTGCTAAGGTGAAATCGTAAAGCAGGGAAAGGTTGGAGGCGGAAATGTACTGGGTGCCGTCGATATTGGAAACCTCCGCGCTTATTTTCTTAATGGCTTTACCCTCGTTATCGGCAATGACCATCTTGTATCCGCTGTCGGAGGAGCCGCCCGTGTAAAGAGAATAAACGAAAAGCGCGGTAAGCATACAAAAGACAACATATATAATAAGACAAAGAGAAAGCCTTGCAAAAAAAGTTTCTCTCCTCTCACGGCGCAGCCTTTCCTGCTCAGCCATCCGCTTGTTGCGGGCGTCAATTTGCTCTGCCGTCAAGGGCTTTTTGGGAACGTTTGTCCTTTTTTGCGGAATATTATGTGGTTTAACGGGCACTTTACCCCTATTTGTACTATTTTCCGTGCTCAAAGCATAACACCTCACCCTATTATATCACAATACATTTGATTTGTGAAGTAAAATTTTAACTTTTTTTCAAAAAAATAATAAAATGGAAATACAGCCCTCTTAAAAGGGGAAGACTCCCACAGGGAAAAACCCATTATCGGAGGTGTTTTTATGGACGGAAAATTTACTTCCGCAGCCACCGCCGCGGTAAGCGCCGCCTTTTTTGAGGCAAGCCGTCAGGGCGCGGGATACGTTGGCACCGAGCATTTGCTTATAGCCCTTGCTTCCTTGGATGATGCCACGGGCGCTCTTATTTCCGAGTGCGGAGGGTCGGCGGAGGTCTTGCGGAGAGAATCGGCAAAGCGGCGTCAGTCCTTGGGCGCGGCGAGGGTAAGCGAGGATATGACGGCAAAACTTAAAAAGGTGCTTATGCGCGGTGCGGCGTTGGCGGGAAAGGGCGAAAGCGCCGACAGCTTGCATCTTCTGTTTGCAATGATGAGCGAGGAATGTGCAGGGAAAAGGCTTGCCGAGGAGCTTTGCGATGCGGAGCGCCTTTACGAAGAAATGGAAAAGCTTATGCTGGAGGACAAGATGCTGCAAAAGAATAAACGGCCCCAAAGAAAACCCACACCTCTCCTGGATAAAAACGGCGTAGACCTTACGGAAAAGGCGGCGGCGGGAGAGCTTGACCCCGTTATAGGCAGAGAAAAGGAAGAGGAACGGGTGATACGGATATTGCTTAGACGTACAAAGAATAATCCGTGCCTTATAGGAGAGCCCGGTGTGGGCAAGACCGCCGTGGCAGAGGCTATCGCTATGAGGATAGCCGAGGGGAGGGTACCCGAGGGGCTTAAAAACAAGCGTCTTGCCGTTCTTGACATACCCGCCTTGGTGGCGGGAACCAAGTACCGAGGCGAGTTTGAGGAAAAGCTGAGGGGTATTATAGAGGAAGTGAAGCAGGCGGGCGACGTTATACTGTTTACCGATGAGCTCCATACCATAGTAGGGGCAGGCGCGGCAGAGGGCGCCGTAGATGCTTCCAATATATTAAAGCCCTATCTTGCAAGGGGCGAGCTTCAGCTTATGGGCGCAACCACCCTTAAGGAATACGGTAAATATATAGAAAAGGACGGAGCGCTGGACCGCCGCTTTCAACGGGTGGTTTTGGAGGAGCCGTCGTCGTCGGCTTGCCTTGACATATTGAGGGGGGTAAGAGAGCGTTACGAGGAGCACCATCGGGTAAGGATAACCGACGGTGCGCTGAGGGCGGCGGTGGAGCTTTCGGGCAAGCATCTTACGGACCGTCGTTTCCCCGACAAGGCGTTGGACCTTATGGACGAGGCGGCGGCGCAAAAGCGCATGGAGTGCGGCGGCTGCCGCAGAGAGGCCACGGTGGAGAGAGAGGACGTGGAAAGCGTTCTTCGTTCTGCCTACGGCATTGACGTTGGGCGTAAATCCGTGCCGCACACGGCGGTGGAGGCGGCAAAAAAACGGCTTTTCGGCAGAGAGGAAGCGGTGGACAGGGTTGCCCGGGCACTTAACCGTTGCCTTATGGGGCTTGGTACGGGAGGTGCTCTTTGCTCCTTTTTGTTTACGGGGGTCTCAGGCACGGGCAAGACTGCCCTTGCGAAAGAAGCGGCAAGGCTTGCCTTCGGTAAAGAGGAGGCATTCCTTTCCTTTGATATGAGCGAATATGCCGACCCTTACAGCCTTAACCGCTTGCTGGGTGAGGGAGGTCTGCTTGGGGAAGCGATGCGTAAAAGCCCACGCACCCTGGTGCTTTTTGACAACGCCCATAAGGCGTGCCCGGAGGCGTTGGGGATCATAAGACGTATTGTGGAAGAAGGAAGCCTTGCCGACTATTGCGGGTGCAAAATAAATTTCCGCAACGCAGTGGTGGCGGTTTCCGCCGTTTCGGAGGCAGGCGCCGTGGCCGGCTTCAGCGGAGGCGGCGGCAGAGCAGGCCGCCTTAGAGACATAGCCGACTGCGCCGAGGAGTGGATACGTCTTAGTCCCTTGGGGAAGGATGAGCTTTCTGCCGCGGCAGTGGGGTTTGTGGAGGAAATGAACCTGAAATTGCCAATGGGCGGAGAAAGGGCGCTTGCGCTGGGGGTTGCCGAGGACTGCGCCCGTAGGGGGCTTGGGGCGGCGGCGCTTAAAAAGCATATAAAAAGGCAAGCGCACCTTGTGCTTTTGGAGGCAAAGGGTGGCGAACGAGAGGTTTTTTGCCAAAAGGAAGACCAAAACTGCAAAATAACCGCAAAAAACTGTTGACAAACGGAAAAATACCATGTATAATACAGACCTGTAAAGCGAAATGCTTTACAGGTCTTAACGCTTTGTGCGTGCTTTGACTAAGGAGGGGCAAAGGGTGGAAAACAACAGAGTGCATATTTCGGCGCTTATTGACCTTTACGGCCCCGTACTTTCCGAAAGACAGCGTGACGTGCTGGAACTTTATTATAACGACGATCTTTCACTGGCAGAAATTGCGGAGGATACGGGCATTACTCGCCAAGGCGTGCGTGATGCTATAAAAAAAGGGGAGAAAGAACTTTCCGAATGGGAAGAACGGCTTGGCTTTCTTGCTAAGACGGAGCGGCTTAAGGAAAGGGCGGAGGAAATTGCCGCCGCCGCTGAGAAAGGGAATGATGCTTCTCTTTCAGCTCTTGCCCGACAGCTGCTTAGTGAAATATAACGGGGGTACAAAAAGATGTTTCAAAGCCTTACGGATAAATTATCGCAGGCTTTTAAAAAGTTCAGAAACAAGGGTAAGCTGACGGAGGCTGACGTTAAGGTCGGCATGCGTGAGATAAAGCTTGCACTGCTTGAGGCGGACGTTAACTTTAAGGTGGTTAAGGAGTTTATTGCAAAGGCCACCGAAAGGGCTATCGGCAGCGATGTGCTTGAAAGCCTTATGCCTGAGCAGCAGATAGTAAAGATAGTTAATGAGGAGCTGGTTGCTCTTATGGGCTCCACCAACTCCAGACTTGAGATAGCGCCCAAACCGCCCACGATAGTGCTTATGTGCGGTCTTCAGGGCAGCGGTAAGACCACCCACAGCGGTAAGCTTGCGCTTATGTATAGAAGCAAGGGTAAAAGCCCCTTGCTGGTAGCCTGCGACATCTACCGTCCCGCGGCTATCAAGCAGCTTGAGGTGGTTGGTGAAAAGGCAGGGGTTAAGGTCTTCCAAAGAGGCACCCAAAACCCTGTTCAGACGGTTAAAGAGGCTATTTCTTACGCCTATGAGTATGGCCACGATATGATAATCGTGGATACCGCAGGCCGTTTGCATATAGATGAAGAACTTATGGAAGAGCTTCGCCTTGTAAAGGAGGCGGCAAATCCTACCGAGACCCTTTTGGTGGTAGACGCCATGACGGGTCAGGACGCGGTAAACGTTGCAAAGAGCTTTAACGACCTGCTTGACATAACGGGCGTTATCCTTACCAAGCTTGACGGCGATACCCGTGGCGGTGCGGCTCTTTCCGTTCGTCACGTTACGGGCAAGCCCATTAAGTTTATAGGTACGGGTGAAAAGCTTGAAAATCTTGAGCCCTTCTATCCGGACCGTATGGCATCCCGTATACTTGGCATGGGCGACGTGCTTTCTCTTATCGAAAAGGCGCAAAGTGCCTTCGATGATAAGCAGGCGGCAGAGCTTGAAAAGAAGTTCAGAGAGTCTACCTTCACCTTGGAGGACTACCTGCAGCAGTTCGGGCAGATACGTAATATGGGCTCACTGGAGCAGCTTGTGGGCATGATTCCGGGCGTAAACACTTCTAAGCTTAAGGATGCTAAGATAGACGAAAAGGTTATGGCGCATATGGAGGCTATAATACTTTCCATGACTCCTTATGAGCGCAACCATCCCGAGGTTCTTAACTCCTCCCGTAAGAAGCGCATTGCCGCAGGCAGCGGCAGAACGGTGGAGGAGGTAAACAGACTGCTTAAGCAGTTTGACCAGACCAAGGAGATAATGAAGCGCTTCACCAAAAAAGGCAAAAAGGGTAGAATGAGATTACCCTTCGGCATAAAATAATCAATATTAATTTTTAATTTATTTGGAGGAACAAAAAATGGCTGTTAAGATCAGACTTAAGAGAATGGGCGCTAAGAAAGCACCTTTTTACAGAGTGGTAGTTGCTGACTCCCGTTATCCCAGAGACGGTAGATTTATCGAAGAGATCGGTTACTACAACCCCATGAAGGAGCCTGCAGAAATCGTTATCGATAACGAAAAGGCTAAGAAGTGGATATCCAACGGCGCACAGCCTACCGATACCGTTAGAAGCTTGCTTAAGAAGAACGGCGCTATATAAGGAGCTATCTGATGAAGCAAACTTTGGTGGACATAGCAAGGGCGATAGTTGACGATCCCGAGGCTGTATCCGTATCCGAAAAAGTAAGCGGCGACACTCATGTGCTCGAACTTTCCGTTGCAAAGGATGATATGGGTAAGGTTATAGGCCGTCAGGGCAAGATCGCCAAATGTATCCGTGTTGTTATGCGTGCCGCAGCGGCAAAGCAGAACAAGCGCGTTATTGTTGACATAGTTCAGTAAGCGTATGAAAAAGTTTTTAGAGGCGGGCGTCCTTGGCGCCCCCCGCGGCGTTAAGGGTGAGCTTAAGTTCACCTGCTATTGCGACAGCCCCGATTTTCTTCGGGGCGTAAAGCGCTTTTATTTTGACGAAAAGGGCGAAAAAAGCCTTGAGGTAAAGCGTTACTACCCCTCTATCCCCTCTATTGTTTTTGAAGGCAGAGAGGACAGACAGACCGCGGCCTTGCTTACGGGTAAGGCTATTTGGTTTGATAGGGATGAGGTTACCTTACCCGATGGCGTTTATTTTAACGCCGACCTTTTAGGGCTTCCCGTGTACGATGCAGACAGCGGAGACGTTATAGGCACCCTTGCTTCCATAGAAGAGGGCGCCCGTCACTTTTTGTACCGTATAGAGGGTGAGACCAACTACCTTGTGCCGGACGTTGAGGCCTTTGTGATAAGCCGCGACCCGCAGAAGGGTATAACCGTAAGACTTATCGATGGGATGGAAGTAAGCTGATATGCGTTTTGAGGTGCTTACGCTTTTTCCGGAGATGCTTACCGGTGTTTTTGAATCCAGCATAATTGGGCGTGCAAACCAGGCGGGGCTAATCAGCGTCGCCTGTACTGATATACGCTCCTTTACCAAGGACAAGCACCGCCGTGTGGACGATACTCCTTACGGCGGCGGCTACGGTATGGTGATGCAGTGCCAGCCCGTGGTGGACTGTATCCGCGCGGTAAAGGCTTCTCTTACGGGAAGTACCCGTGTTATCTATATGTCTCCTCAGGGTAGGCTTTTTGACAACAAGGTGGTTAAGGAACTTGCATCCTACGATAACCTTGTGTTGCTTTGCGGCCACTACGAGGGTATAGATGAGCGTATAATAGAGCTTGAGGTAGACGAGGAACTTTCCGTGGGCAACTACGTGCTTACGGGGGGTGAGCTTGCCGCCGCCATAGTGGTGGACGCCGTTGCAAGAACCGTGGAGGGAGTGCTCCCTGCCAACGAGTGCTTTGAGGACGAAAGTCTTGAGGGCGGTCTTCTTGAGTACCCTCAGTACACCCGTCCCCGCGTGTTCGAGGGGCTTGAGGTTCCCGAGGTGCTTTTGGGCGGCAACCATGCTTTGATAGCAAAATGGCGCGCCGAGCGTTCCCTGGAGCGCACGGTTAAAAAGCGCCCCGACCTTTTAAAAAAGGATACGGAAGATGAAAAATAATGGAAGTGTTCGTAAAAAAGGGTTTATAAAAAGGCTTGCCCAGGAAAGCCTTATATTGTCATGCCTTGGTAAGATTTCATCAAGGCTTATTTATTTTTTTAAGGTAAGCATGCTGTCCTTTTTCCTTACGGGGTGTGAGGGCTCGGATAAAGCATTGGAGAACGGTGTTGCAGGCAGCTACGCAAGGGAACACAAGCTGGTGCGCCGCTTCACCCGCCCTGTAAAGACTGCCTTTGCCTCTTCTGTGGAGGACAGTTTTTTTGCAGGTCTTTACCGCAAAGCGGTGCGTAGGGTGCTTTATACTCCGGTAAGCACCTTCGGCGCCTTTTTTCTGACCTTTGGCATTTATATTGCGCTGGTATATTACGTAAGACTTTACGGCTTTGATGTGACCACCGACGCGGCAAGCTTGGAGATAGCCTTTGTTACTGTCCTTTTTTCGTTGCCCCTTATCTTGTCGCGTAAATCTCTTGTAAAGCTTTTGGACGGCAGTGTGTTTATAAACGGCTTGTTTTCGGGCTGTATAGATTTTTCCCGCTATGACGGGGAAAAGCTTTCGGGGGCGGTTGGTACTGCCATAATCGCCGGCTCTGTTTCAGGGGTCCTCAGCTTCTTTTGCGGCGAGGTAAGGATGCTTATGTTCCTTTTTGCCGCAGTGTATATGCTAATCGTATTTCATTCCCCCGAGCTTGGTTTGTTTTCCACCGCTTTGGCTTACCCCTTCTTTAATCGCGCGTTTATCTCTGTCTTGGTGCTTATGACCTTTTTCAGCTACGTGATAAAGGTTCTCAGAGGCAAACGAAATTTGCATTTCGGTGCGGCAGGTATATTTGTTTCGATCCTCGGAACCATGTTTTTGTTTGCGTGGATCGGCGGCGGTGGAGAAAGGGCGCTTTTTGCCTTTTGTATGTGCGCCTTGTACGTTTTGGGCGCAAACCTGCTTTCTACCCCAAGGCTTCTTAAAAAGTGCGTTTCTTCTTTTGTTTCGGGCTTTGGGATTTGTCTTTTGGTCGCTTCGGTTCAGACCTTCAACAGCGCTTGGCTTGGTGAGGGCTGGCGAACCGTTTTGGATAGCTGCTTTTCCGTGTTTGACAGCAGCGGTGCCCTTGCAGGCTATATGCTATTGATGCTTCCCTTTGTTTTTTGCAAAGCAAACAGAAGCAGTTTTCTGGCAAAAGGTCTCAGTTATTTGCTGTTTGTGGGGTGCATCGCCTATTCGGTGTTTACGGGTCACACGTTTTTTGCACTTCTTGCGGCGGGATGTGTTACTGTTTATTTGGCGATATCCTCGCGCCGTATATTCCGCCCTTTGGTCTTGTGCTTCGGCGTACCCGTGGCAGGGCTGTACTTTGCGGCGGTACCCATTTCTTACAGCGGAATGGGGCTTTACGGGATAATGGCAAACTGGACTGCTACTGCGGCGGCGGCATCCTCAACTCCTGTTTTCGGTGTCGGCATGTCGGAAGCCTCCCTGGCTTTAGCTTACGGCGGTGAAACGGGCAGTATGTTTTTGCAGATATTTTTAGAGTGCGGTCTGTCCGGCATCCTTTTGCTTATCCTTGCCCTTGCCTTTGCTTTCCAAAGGCTGTACGCAAGGCTTAGTAAGGTGGGTACGGAAAATCGCGTTATAACCGCGGCGGCAGGAGCAACGGCTTTGTCGGGTCTTGTGCTGGGGTGCGGTATGGACCTATGGTCTCATACAGAGCTTTGCGTTGTGTTTTGGCTAAGCCTTGCTTTGGCTGACGCCACGTACAGAATAAGAAAAGAAGAACGGAGGGAAACGGATGAGCATTAGAGAAAAAAGCGAAAAGCATTGGTTTACAGCGGCAGACGCTCTTATAGTGGTAATAGTAATGAGCCTGCTTATCGGCTCGGTGGTGCTATTTCTTTTCCCTAAGGAAGAGAAGACCACGGCAGTTCCCGTAGAGGCGTCAATGATAGTGCATTTTGACACCGATATAAACGGTATTAAGGCGGGAGACAGTCTGTTTTCCGGTGAGACGGCGATAGGCAGCGTTCAAAAGGTGGATAAGGCGGCAAACAACGTGGTTGTTATCGTGAACATGGAAAAGGACGGCGGAGTGTACCTGTTTGAGGGAAAACCGGTTCGTATAAACGGCGTCTTTACCCTTGAGACCCGTCTTTGTAAGCTGGTTGGCGTGGTAAGCGGCATCGGCGATAAGGAGGAATAGCTATGGGTAAAAAGAAAGCACGGTTTAACTTTTTGGATTTTCTTCTGGTGCTGGCTGTTTTTGCCTTGGTCGCAGGGATCATCTGGCGTCAGGAACTTTCAGATAAGATCGAGATAAGAGATATAGAAAATACCGTTACGGTGGAATGTGAGTTTGAGACGGTTGTCGGTGAGGATACAGCGGATGCGGCATATAACGCCGTAAGGTTTCCCGAGGGAAGCACCTTTGTATATATGAACGGCGTTGCCGTAGGCACCGTTGAAAAGAAGACCACGCAGGCTATTCCCGAGGGCAGTGACAGCGAAGGTAAGCACCCCGTAAAGGTAGAGAAACTAAGCCTTAAGCTTAGCGTTGTGTCTAAGGACAGCGGCTACTATCTTGAGGGCGGAGAAAAGCTTTTTATTGACGGCGAATACCGTTTGCACACCAAAACTACGGAGTTCACGGTGCGTATAGTTTCCATTTCCGAGTAACGGTTAAACTTTTTGTGCAAAATGCACTTGTTTTGCCTTGTTGCCTTAGCAAGATTATCTGAAATTGCCGAAAGATAAAACTTGATTTTTGGCGGATGTATTGCTATAATATAATATATCCTTTCCTTAGGAGGTTGTTTATGACCGAACGCACAATAACAATAACGAACGCTGTGGGTTTACATTCCATGACAGCTTCTAACTTTATAAAAACAGCGGAAAAATATAAGGATACTACCCGTATTTTTATCACCAAGGGTAACAGACGCACCAACGCCCAAAGTCTTCTCGGTGTGCTTGCTCTTGGCGTTTATAAGAACGACGTTATTACCATCTCTGCTGAAGGCAAGGACGAGGTTGAGGCTGTTGAGGCTATTTGCAGCTTCTTGCTTGACGGCTTTAGCGACTAATTTGTTTATTTGACTTCATGGCGCCGTGGGCTTTGCTCCACTGCGCCTTTTTTTACTGAAAGGAGGAGCTTGCCTTGACCCGTGAGGAATTGTACGAGGCGGCAAGAGCGTTGCCTGCCACCCCCGGTGTATATATAATGCGTAACTCTGCCGACAAGGTAATATACGTGGGCAAGTCCAAGGCGCTTCGCAACCGCGTTGGCAGCTATTTCGCCCCCTATTCGGAGCATTTTGGTAAAACTGCCCGTATGGTAAGCTCGGTCCATCACTTTGAGGTATACCATACCGCAACGGAGCTTGAGGCGCTGGTGCTGGAGAACCAGTTTATAAAGCAGTACATGCCCCGTTATAACATAAAACTTAAGGACGACAGCGGCTATCCGTACATTCACGTAAGCGGCGGTGAATACCCCCGTATAAGCGTGGTAAGCAAACGGGACGGGGAGGGTACCTACTACGGCCCCTACGCCTCCCGCGTTACGGCAAAGAACATCGTTGCCGCCGCCCTTTCCGCCTTTGGGCTTCCGTCCTGCAACCGCCGTTTCCCAAAGGAACTGGGCAAGGGAAGGCCCTGCCTTAACTTCCACATAGGGCGTTGCTCGGGTGTGTGCTCGGGTAAGGTGTCGGCGGAGGACTACGCCGAGCGTATAAAGGGTGCAAAGCGGCTTCTTGGCGGTGACTGCACCGCCCTTGCAAGGGAGCTTGAGGCGCAGATGAACGCCGCCGCCGAGGCCATGGATTTTGAACGCGCCGCCGCCTACCGTGACAGCATGAGAGCGGTGCTTAAGATAAGGGACAAGCAGCACATAGTTGCCACCCCGGATACCGAGGCAGACGTTATAGGGCTGTATACCGACGATATGGGCAGCGCAATAACGGTGCTTATGATAAGAGGCGGCGCCGTTACAGACAGAGAAAACCTTTATTTCGGCGCCGATGAGCTTATCGACCCATCCTCGGTTGCTTCTCTTCTGGGAAGATACTACACGGTAAGAGAATTTGTGCCTAAGGAGATATGGTGCGGTTACGAGTTGGGGGATGAGGCGGAGGTGCTGGAGACCTCACTCGGTAAGACAAAACTTCTTTTCCCCAAAAAGGGTGACAAGCGGGCGCTGGTGGCACAGGCTGAGACCAACGCAAGGGAGGGGCTTATACTCCGCCGCAAGGAGACTGAGCGTCAAAACGGCTTTCTTGCTTCCTTTGCCTCGTTCTTGTGTCTGGAGGTGTTGCCTGAGCGCATCGAAAGTTATGATATATCCAACAGCGGTGACGAGCACATCACCGCAGGCATGGTGGTTCTTAAGGATGGTAAGTTTTGCAAAAAGCTGTACCGCAGCTTTAACATAAGGGAAAGTGACGGTCAGGACGATTTTGCCGCAACAGCCGAAGCGCTTCGCCGCCGATTCTCGCATCTTGACGAGGGTGAGGCGTGGGCGGCGCCCGACCTTATTCTTGCCGATGGAGGCGTGACCCAGATAAGTGCTATAAAAAGCGTCCTTTCGGAATACGGGCTGGATATACCCGTTTTCGGTATGGTTAAGGACGAGCACCACAAGACCCGTACCCTTACCGATGGTGAAAACGAACTTTCTCTTAACAAGCGTCAGGATATATTTATGTTTATATATAAGCTGCAGGAGGAGGTTCACCGCTTTGCCCTGTCCCGCATGGATGCCCGCCGCCGTAAAACGGTAAAGCAAAGCGTGCTTACGGAGATAAAGGGTGTAGGCAAGGCGAAGGCGGAGGAGTTGCTTCGTCATTTCGGCGGCCTTGGAGAACTGAAAAAAGCCACCCCGGAGCAAATAATGGCGGTAAAGGGTGTGAACGAGGAGCTTGCAGTGCGTATTTACGAATATATAAAAGAAAATATCAGGTAGTTAAAGGGCCGTTTGAAACGGCTCTTTTTTTATTTTAGGTATTGACAAAGGAGAAAAAGTGTGATATATTACAACTGTACTAGTACACATAGTACAGTTGTCTTTTCGGAGGGAGTGCTTGTTTTGATAATAGATAAGCTTTCTAAAAAAAGCATACACGACCAGATAGTTGAGGGGGTAGAGCGTGAGATACTTGCAGGGGTGTTGCCCGTTGGGGCAAAGCTTCCCTCTGTAAGAGAACTTTCCGCGCATCTTGGCGTTAACCCCAATACGGTACAAAAGGCGCTGTCTGCCCTTGACGGGGCAGGGGTGATAGTCTCCACCCACGGCAGAGGCAGTTTTGTAGCGGAGGACGCGGCGGAAAAGATACGCCGTCGCTTTATGCCGGAGCTTGAGGATTTAAAGAAGCTTACGGCAAGGCTTGTCATGGCGGGCGTTTCGGCGGAGGACGTGATAAACGCCGTAACTGATGCTATAAACGAAATGGAGGTACGTTAGCGTGAAGAATTTATTTTCCTTTGATTTGTATAAAGAAGGGTTTAAGAAGGTTCGCATCTTGGGCACGTGCTTTCTGATAGCCATGGTCCTTCTTAACCTTGCAGGTGCCTTGATTAGCGAAAAAAGAGGCGGTGTTGACGGCTCGGTGACTGCCGTTGAATATACGGTGCTTTCCATACTTTTGGTTGCATTTGTGCCTGTGCTGACCTACAGCGCCTTCTCTTTTATAAACAACCGCGCCGCTTCAGACTTTTATCACGCACTGCCGCAAAAAAGAAACTGCGTGTTTTTAAGCTTTATGGCTGCTGTGGTTACCTGGATAGTCCTGCTTGTTTTTGCAGGCAACCTTACAAGTTATCTGTGTTGGGAACTTATAAAGGGAGCCCACGTTCCCTTTTCGGTTGCCGCAAGCACTTTTCTTTGCTACGGAACAATGTCCTTGGTGTTCTCGGCGTGCACGGTCCTTGGCATGATGTTTGCGGGCACACCAACCTCTGCCGTTTTTGCAACAAACGTCTTGATATGGGCACCTCCCTTCCTCGCCTATTTCTTCCAAGTTTGGGTAGAAAGGTTCTATCCTCAGGTTGCCCAGTGGCATTCCGTTTTCAACCACGTTGGGTACAGTCAGTTTATGCCCATAAGAATTTTGTTTTCAGAGGACGGCTTTGCCATTGATTTCGGACTGCTTTTAAACCTTTTAGCGGCGGCGGTGCTTATAGTTCTTGCCTGCAGAGCCTATGCAAACAGAAAAAGCGAGTCGGCAACCCACTCTGTTGTCGGTAAGGTGCCGAGGCATATAATAAGAGGCGCTTTCCCCTTCCTTCTGCTTCTGGCAGCGTTTAACCGCCTATACGAAGCAAAGGACTACAAATGGAACGCGGATGGGCTTTACTTGGGTGCCGTTGTGTGCGCGGCTGCGGCATTGCTCCTATTCTTCCTGTACGAGCTAAACTCAACGGCAAGCATAAAACGCACCCTTAGGGCTATGCCTTGGTTTTTGACCGTGGCGGCGGCGGTGGCGGTGTTTGTGGGCGGCGCTTTCCTTACCTCTTTATGCTTTGACCTAACGGACCCTGACAGCGCTGAGGATATCGAATGCGTAACCGTCACCTGCGAGGATTACTACTCCAGAAAATACAGCGGTATTACGGTAAGCGCCCTTCTGGATTTCCCCATAACCGACGAGGGTGTAATACACTCGGTTTACAAAGACTTTACCGCAACCGAGGGAGACTATAACAGAAGCCTTTATTGCGACGTTAAAATGGAGCTTAGAAACGGGCTGACCATTTGGAGACGTGTGAGGGTGACCGAAAGCAGTGCTTTGGAGGAGTACGTTAATGCCTCCCACGAGATAGGCAAGCGGGAATACCCCATACCCACCAGAGAGATAAATAAGAACGAGGACGCACAACTTTGGGAAACCTTTAAGGCGGAATACGATACCCTTACCTACGGACAGCGCAAGGCCGCAGCCGAGGGCGGCAAGGAAGGATATCGCACTTATTACGTGGATTTCAAAGCAATATATAGCGGTTACGATCCGGGAATTACGCAGAGGTATTACGTGTATCCCGAAAACATGCCTAAAACCTATAAAATGCTTAAAGAAAAGGAGCCTTACTTATATGATTGAAATAAAAAATCTTACTAAGGGCTTTGGTGAAAACATTGCCGTAAAGGACGTAAGCCTTACCGTCCAAAAGGGCAGTATGTTTGGGCTTGTGGGCAGTAACGGCGCGGGCAAATCCACCTTGTTCAGGCTTCTTGCGGGCATATACAAGCCGGACGGCGGCAGTATAACCTATGGCGGCGCGCCAGTTTGGGAAAATACCGCCGTAAAGGAAAAGATAATTTTTGTGTCGGACGACTTGTACCTGCCATTCTCCCAAAGCATAAGGAGCATGGGAAAGCTTTACAAGGCGGCGTACAAATCCTTTGACAAAGAACGGCTTGATAGCCTTGTATCTGTACTAAGGCTTAATCCAAAGGCAACCTTTAACACCTTTTCCAAGGGTATGCGCCGTCAGGCGGCAATAGCCCTTGCCCTTTCCGTAAGACCCGATTATTTGTTGCTGGACGAAACCTTTGACGGCCTTGATATAGTTATGCGCGGCTTCATCAAGCAGGTGATCTATGAGGATATGGCGGAGAGGGGTACTACCGTTTTGCTTTCCTCTCACTCCTTAAAGGAGCTTGAGGACTGTGCAGACAGAATTGCCCTGCTCCATAGGGGGGAGATAGTTATGGACAGCGACCTTGCTGATGCGGCTTTCTCTTTCTTTAAGGTGCAGGTAGCCTTTGAGGGCACCTACGGCGAAAGTCGGTTTGAGGGTCTTAAAATAAGGGACTATAAGCAAAACGGCAAGGTGGCAAGCTTTATTGCAGAGGGAGACAGGGGGGATATCGAGGCAAGGCTTGGAGAGATGAATCCGTTGCTTCTTGACGTGCTGCCTCTGTCCCTTGAGGAACTGTTCGTATGCTCCCTTGAGGCTATGGGTTACACCTACGGAGAAAGGGAAACAAAAATTTAATTAAACTGTAAAAAAACTATTGACAAGCGGTTTTGCGTGTGGTAGAATACTTTTTGCGCGAGGGGGAATACCCCCGTAGCGTGATAAGTAAATAGCGGGTTTGTGTAAGGGTAGCACAGCAGACTCTGACTCTGTATGTGAGGGTTCGAATCCTTCACCCGCTGCCAAAAAATCGGCAAGTCATAGACTTGCCGATTTTTTCTTGTTTGGGCTTTGTATAAAGTGAAAAAAGGAGATAAATATGCAAAAGAAAACCAAAATAACAATAGCCGTGGTTGCCGTGTTGCTGGTTCTTGTCGTTGTTGCACGCTTTTTGTTTTTCAGTTGCGCGTGGAGCTTTTGCACAGCTACCCTTCACTACGAGGGCTACCACGAGGGCAAGAAAATTAACGTAACGGCAGTGCTTGAAAAGGAAGACTGGAATGAGATATCCCGTATATTCAACTATAACAGATATGAGATAAATATGTATCGCTGTCCGGTAAATGAGAAATTCTCCATTTCCGCAGGCGGAATTACTTATTACATAGCCGGTGACGGCTGCGGTCTCGTTCACGTTCCCTCGCGAAATCTGTGTTTCGAGATGAAGGACAGAACTACGGTAGACCGTATACTTGCAAAATACGGCGTTGAGGGCTATTCATTCTAACCAAAGGGAGATGCGTTTATGAAAAAAGCAATTATTCCTATTTTAATAGCCGTTTTTCTTCTGGCGGGCTTTATAATTTCCATTCCCTTTGTTAACGATAATTCGGCAAGGAAGGTGGAAAACGAGCTTTTGGCGATCCCTTTGCCCGAGGGGACGGAGGCGGTGGAGTCCTTATCGAAGGCAGGAAAGCTTGTAGGCAACGGCAACGGCATGCAGTATTTCGGCGCTGTTCTGCTTAAAAGCACTCTTTCCTTGGAGGAGTTGTCTGCCTATTACAAGGATAAGCTTTCCTACGGGGGAGTAAAGGAACAGCGCACCCAAAAAATAGAAGTTGTAGACGGCACTTTGTCTTTTAAAACCGAGGTAAAGGACAGGGAGGGCTACTATATTATTTATAGGTTCGGCGAGGGGGTTTCCCCTTTTTCCCGGCTGGATTTAAGAGGACGCTGATTAAAGACGGAGACGGTGATGTAAAAACGAAGCTTTTTACGTCATCGGTCTCCTTTTCCTTTTTGCAGAGCGTGCAAAGGCTTAAAAAGCCTTGACAAAAGGGCGGCGTTGTTATAAAATACAAGTTGATGTAAAATGTATTCTTTAAAGAAGGAGAACGCGTTATGAAGATAATATACAGAGACGGCACCGTTGCAGAGTGCCCTGTTGAATTAGAGCAGGAGGTTATACGTCACAGTGCGGCTCATATTATGGCGCAGGCTATCAGCCGTCTTTATCCCCATGCGGATTTCGGCTACGGCCCCGCAACGGAAAAGGGCTTTTACTACGACGTTGACCTTGGCAACACTAAGCTTACCGATGAAGACCTTGTGGCTATCGAAAACGAAATGCGTAAGATAGTTAAGGAAAACCTTCCCATAAAGCCCTTTATACTCTCCAGAGAAGAGGCTGTAAAGCTTATGCAGGAGAGAGGCGCAAAGTATAAGGAGGAGCATATCGGTGACCTTCCCGAGGACGCTGTTATCAGCTTCTATCAGCAGGGCGACTATATTGATATGTGTACCGGCCCTCACCTTTGCTACACCAAGGCGCTTAAGGCCTTTAAGGTTACCCAGCAAAGCGGCGCTTACTGGAAGAACGATAAGGACAACAAGATGCTTACCCGTATCAACGGTATCGCATTCCGCACCCAGCAGGAGCTTGACGAGTACGTTACTCTTATGGAGGAGGCTGAAAGGCGCGACCACCGTAAGATAGGTAAGGAAATGGGCCTCTTTATGATGTGTGACGAAGGCCCCGGCTTCCCCTTCTTCCTTCCTAAGGGCATGGACCTGAGAAATGCGCTTATCGACTACTGGCGTGATATACATAAGCAGAACGACTACGTTGAGGTTTCTACCCCTATCATCCTCAACCGCACCCTTTGGGAAACCAGCGGCCACTGGGGTCACTATAAGGACAATATGTACCAGACCGTTATAGACGACGAGGATTTCTGCGTTAAGCCCATGAACTGCCCCGGCGGCGTTCTCGTTTACCGCAGCAAGCCCCACAGCTACCGTGAGCTTCCCATGAGAGTGGGCGAGCTTGGTCTTGTTCACCGTCACGAGCTCAGGGGTGCGCTCCACGGTCTTTTCCGTGTTCGTTGCTTCACTCAGGACGACGCGCACATCTTTATGCGCCGTGACCAGATAACCGACGAGATAGTTGGCGTGGTTAACCTTATTAATGAGGTTTATACAAAGTTTGGCTTTGAATATTTTGTAGAGCTTTCTACCAGACCTGAAAGCAGCATGGGCAGCGATGAGGATTGGGAAGCAGCAACCGACGGTCTCCGTGCCGCCCTTGATAAGCTTGGTCTTCCTTACACCGTTAACGAAGGTGACGGCGCCTTCTACGGTCCTAAGATAGACTTCCACCTCAGAGACAGCATCGGCAGAACCTGGCAGTGCGGTACCATTCAGCTTGACTTCCAGCTTCCTCACAACTTCGAGCTTGAGTATGTAGACGAGGAGGGCAACAAGAAGCAGCCCATTATGATCCACCGCGTATGCTATGGCTCTATCGAACGCTTTATCGGTATACTTACCGAGCACTTTGCGGGTAAGTTCCCCGTATGGCTTGCTCCTCTTCAGGCAAAGGTTATGACTCTTCCCGGCACTGATCACAG
The DNA here is from genome assembly GCA_017396825.1 of Clostridia bacterium. GTDB lineage: Bacteria > Bacillota > Clostridia > Oscillospirales > CAG-382 > SIG636. The sequence goes on along the minus strand of JAFQKR010000019.1, from coordinate 1,502 downwards.
CCACGCAGAAAAGGTTTATCAGGTGCTTAAGGATAACCGCATAAGAGTTGAACTTGACGCAAGAAACGAAAAGATAGGCTACAAGGTAAGAGAGGCAAGACAGGTTGACCGCGTTCCTTACATGGTTATTATCGGTAAGAAGGAGATCGAGGAAGGTACCGTTTCCATCCGTGACAGAGATACCGACCAGACCGTTACCATGACCCTTGACGAGTTTGTTGCAATGATCAACAAGCAGATAGCAGACAGAGCTTAATTAAATATAAATCAAAAAACCGCCCAAAGCGGTTTTTTGATTATAACGGAGGAATATGATGCAAAACAAAGAAATTGCCATTCTTGATAAAATAAGCGAGGAGATGAAGACCCTTTCGGGGCATCTGGGCTTTTACTATAAAAACCTTGTTACCGGCACGGAATACGGCGTTGGCGAGGAGGAGATATACGACGCCGCAAGTGTTATAAAGCTGCCCTTGTTTTTGCACGTTCTTGCACAGTGTGAGGAAGGCAAAATGTCCCTTGATGACCCTATCGTTACTGAGGAGAGCGATAAGGTACCCGGCTGCGGCGCTTTAAAGATGTTTGCAGGGGCAGTGGAAAGTGACGTTCGCGCTCTTTGCAAGCTTATGATATGTATAAGCGACAACACCGCCACCAACCGCCTTATCCGCCATTTCGGGCTGGAGGACGTGGAGAAAGGCTTTGTTGCCATGGGGCTTGAAAAAACCAAGATACGTCGTTTTCTGTACGACCACAGAGAAAGTCTGAGGGGTGTAAGAAACACCATATCTCCAAAGGAGCTTGGCATCCTTCTTGAAAAACTATACCGTGGCGAGTTTGTAAACCAAGAGGTAAGCAAATACGCCATAGAGGTGCTTTCGGGACAGCAGGTATGCCATAAGCTGGAGGGTAAGATAAACGAAGAGGTTTGCGTAGCCCATAAAACGGGTGAGGACTATATGCTAAGCAACGACGTTGGGATAGTCTACGCCAAAAACCCCTTTGTGGTGTGCTTTGCAGGCCACGACACCAACGTTTATTATTGGGAGGACCTTATCCGCCGCGCCGCTTATGATCTGTATAAGGTGTGGGAGGACTAAGTTTCTATTGACAAAGGGGCTGTGATATGCTACAATAAAGCCCACGGGGCATTAGCGCAGCTGGGAGCGCACAACACTGGCAGTGTTGGGGTCACGGGTTCGAGTCCCGTATGCTCCACCACGAAAAAAGTCACTTTTGTCTACTGACAAAGGTGACTTTTTTCAATGATATCCGTTCCCATCGGAACGGGTGATATATCTTCGATATGATATCTGCTTCGCAGATGATATACGCTTCGCGTATGGAGGAACGGATATTATATCATATTTTCACGAAGTGGATATATATCATACGGCAACGCCGTATCTCACATCGCGTTAGCAATATATCATTGAAAAATGCAACAAATCTGTGATATAATACATTTAAGTTGGAGGTAGCGTTATGGAATATATTATTGT
>JAFQKR010000018.1 GCA_017396825.1 Clostridia bacterium | reverse complement strand
TTCTCTTTGATTTTTTCTATTTTTTCGTTCAAAACGAACCTCGGCTCACAGTACTTAGTACAGTTTTCGCCTCGGTTCGTCTTGTCTGCACTCTTTCTCAGCACTCTGCCAGCTTGATGACAAGGTTTGTCATCAAGCTGAGGGAAGACGCATCTTCCCTTTTTTGTCATTAACCTTCTACAATATTTACTGCAATGTTGTCTTTCGCTTCAAGGAATTCCTTGTCAAGCTCAATTATTACGTGCCAGCCCGTTTGAGTGCCCGTGCCGTCACCCTTTATATGCTTTATCTCAAGGTTAAGCCACTTATTGCCGCCGTATTCTATAAGCACTGCCTTGCTTACTTCGTGGCGGGCGGTGTCGTCATTTTCGGCGCAAGCCACCATGATGAGCGCCTTGTCCTCGAAGAAGTTAACGTCGTAGTCTCTGATCATTTTTTTGTAATCAGCGCCAAGCCCGCAGGCGTTCTTGTTGGTAAGGTAGTAGGAGGTAAGCTCCGCATCGGAGTCGATTACAACGGCGTAGGGCTGGGTCTTGCTGCTGTCAATACCCGTTTTAACGTATTTTGCCTTGAAGGCGAGGGTCTTGCCAACGGCAAGTTCTTGCGAGGAATCCTCTGTTGTTTCCTCGGCGCTGTTCTCGCTGTCCTTGCTTGCTTCGCTGTCCTCGCTTGCTTCGCTGATTTCGCTGCTTTCCTCTACGCTGCTGTCAGCGCTTACGGTGTCGCTTGCTTCACTGCTTTCAGCACTATCTGCGGTGCTTTTTTCCTCAACGCTTATAGCGGAGGAGTTCTCTTCTTTGCTGTTGGTGTCGTTGTCGTTACCGCCGCAGGAGGCAAGGGCAATACACGCCGCAAGAGCAAGGGTTAAGATAGAAATAATAGTCTTTTTCATTCGGTTTTCTCCTTGGGTTTTATCTTTTGTATCAGGCTTATTATCTGCCCCGACAGCACTACCGTAAGCAGTGAGTACATTATACGGGTAAGAGGTATGTAGGTGAGGGATAGCCCCAGCACCGTAAGGTCGGTTACAAGGTAGACCCACTTGATGTCGATCCTAGTTATGTGGGAAAGGCTCATTGCCAAGGCGTCGTCCCCGCAGGAGGCGCCCCCCACACGTACGCATATGCCGCACCCCACGCCTATGAACAAGGCGCCGATTACGGCGGCTGCAAGGGGATAATCGGCTATTTCGGGGTATATTGGAGGGAATAGTTCGAAAATGCGGTACAGAGCGGAAAACCCTAGCCCTGCAACGGCGGAGTAGAGGATGAAGTGCTTGCCCAGTGTTTTTGCCCCTAAAGCATAGCAAGCGGCGTTAAGGAAAAAACCGCTTACAGCGGGAGACATCCCCCACCAGTTGGCAAATACGAGGCAAAGGCCCAAAACGCCGCCCTCGGTCACCCCCGATAAGGAGTGAACGTTGTAAAGCCCAAAGGCCTGTATCCCGCTGCCAATGAGTAGGATGAGTATGGGTAGAAGGTGTTTTTTTGCGTTTTTCATTTTATATCGATAAGGGACGGCTTTCGCCGTCCCTTGTTCCTTAGATTTTCGGGAAAGTGATGCTTATTTCTTGAGGACCGCTTTAAGAGCAATGTAGTCGGAGGTGCTTACAGAGCCGTCTGCATCCGAGTCAGCAGCCTGTTTATAAGCACCACTGAGAACTACGGAGTTCTTAAGGGAAAGCCCAACGGTAATATAGTCGGAGGTACCGATGGCACCGTCGCCGTCAACGTCGTTGATAATTACAACGGTAACGCTGTCGGTTGCCTTACCGTCAACATAGCAGCTTATTACGTAGCCGGTACCGATAACTGCGGTATCCTCTACACTGTTGCCCTTAGCGTTGGTAACGCGAAGGTCTTTATTAGTAAAGGCGTTCTTAAGACCCTTAGCGGTGGTAAGCAAAGGAACCTTTTTAAGGAACTCCTCGCCGTTTTCGAATGGAGAATCGGGGGAGGGAACAAGTTCGGTAGGCTCCTCGGGCTCGGTGCCGGGGATAGTGGGGGTAACGTTTGCCTCGCCGGGGTTGGCGGTGTAAACAGTCACCTTGCCGCTGTCAAGGGTGAAGTATTTGCCAACTGCCAGCTTTGCCATAAGATCGCTGTATTTAGCGTAGTTCTTATTTATAAGCAGCACGCAGCCGTTAGCGGGGATAGGAGTGGTGTTCTTTGGGTTGCCGTCAGTGTTCTGTGCGGTAACCTTATATGCGCCGGTGCTGTCCTTAACGCCCGTAATGGTAACGTTGCCGGAGAACAGCCAACCGCCGTTAGCTATGGTAGAGCCGTATGCGGGGGTGTAGGCGTTAACCAGATGAGCAGATGCGTAGCCAACGTTAACGTTGCTTATCTCAAACATCTCAGGTGCTGTAACGTCGGTGGTGGTGTAGCTTGCGGTGTAGCCTGCAAGGTTTATCCAACCGGTATAGCCGTTGTAACGAACTCTGCCCCATACGCCGTTAGCGGCATTTACCTCAACAAGGGTGCCTGCGGGGATGGTGGTAAGAGTAGAGGAACCGTCGTCGAAGGTTTCTTTAACGTTAAGAGAGGTCTTGGTTGTGTAAACGCCGGTGCTTATGTCATTGTAGCGAACCTTTTTGGGGATAGTAACGGTTTCAAAGGTGGTGTAACTGCTTGCGTTGCCATCGGGGCTTACTGCAACCTCAAGGGTAAGGCCTCTTTCATCAAAGTTCATAATAGCGCCGCCCATGTAAGAGGTGTTGGAATATCTGTTTATAGCAACGCCTGCGGGACCGGTATAAAGAGGATAGGAGTTGGTATTGGTTATAGCGGGAGCCTGAAGCACGTAGGTACCCTTTTCGGGGTCGTTGTTTGCAACGCCGTTGATAAGGGAGCCGGTACGGAAGTAAATGTGGTTATCGCCGCAAAGAAGTATGTCAACGTTTGCGGTTGCTGCCCAGTCGGAGTAAGCGTCGTATACGGAGCCGGAGGTATCTGTACCGGAAGCGCCGTCAAAAAGGTAGATGTGCTGAGCAGAGATAAGGTAGTCGTATTTGCCCTTGTTAGCTTCAATAACGCTGTTTGCCCAATTGAAGGCGGTGGTCTTTTCAGCCCCTGCCGTCATTGCATAGTAGTCAAATATTATGAACAGAACGCGGTTGTAAAGGAACCAATAGCTACGGCCGTTAAGGTCTTCCTTTGCGCCGGTTATTTGCTTGCCTGCGTAGGTACCCGTACCGGGGTCAAAGAGGGTATCGGAGGTATTGCCGATGTACTGGGAGTAGCCGTCGCCGTTAAGGTAGCCGCTGATACGTGAGGAGGTCTGAACGTAGCTGTTCTTAGGATAGTTGCTTGTTACGCGCATGTACTGCGCGCCCTTCCAATACTGGGAATAAGTGGTGTCTTGAGACATCATGCTATCGTATACGTCGTGGTTGCCTGTGGTCATTGCAAAGGTGTACTTCTTGATGGAGGGGTCGTTATAAGCGGTCTGCCAGAAGGTGTGCCTTTCGCCGCTGGCAACAACGTCGCCGGTGCTGAAGTGCAGACCTATCTCATAGTCTGCCAGGGAAGCAACGTAGTTGGTGGTAGCAGAAAAACGGTTTATTTTTACGGTTTCGGTGTTGGTAAGGTGAGTATCCGAGGTCCAGAGAATGGAAAACTTATCCTGACCGGCGGTCTTAAAGGCGTAGGTATCGGAATAGCCGCCCTTGCCGTCACAAACTCTGTAAATATACTTGGTGTTGGGGGTAAGGTTAGTAAGATTTACACTGTAATGGATGAACTTAGTGGTGTAACGGGAGGAGGTGTTGGACATAGTGGTGTGTCTGTTGTAAAACCACTGATAGTCGTCGGTATCCTGAGTGCCCGTAGCCTTGGTTGCGGATGCAAAGGAGGTATCCGTAGCCTTGGTGTATTCCACGTAACAGCCGGTGTAGCCGGGGTTTGCGTGGAAGCTTATATTCATCTGCGTGTTCATGTTTTCGCCTGGGTTGGTTACTATCATATACACGTTAGAGGAAGCCGCGGAAACGAACAGATTAGTTCCGAGGCAAGGTATGCAGAGAGCAATAACGAGTATCATTACAAGAAACTTCTTCATAATCATACCAAACCTTTCTGCAGGTAAAAACCTGCCTTTTAATTTACCCTTAATTATATCAGCAAAAAGGCTTTTGTGTCAATGTTGCTATTATATAATAAATACTTGTAGGAATAGTGCAATGTGCTGAATAGGAGTGAAAAACAAGCACAAAAAAAGGGGGGCTGCAGTTTAGCGGCAGATCCCCCGTTTTCTTTTATAAAATATTAGGTGTAGACGTTATGTTATAACGATTCATGCCGATTGTAAGGCATTTGTCGGAGTCGTCAGGTCGGCAGTCAAAATAAAGCCTTTCCTCCTCAAGCTCCTCAATTCGGTCGGTGACCCCCTCCAGATAATCGTAAACCGTGGTCATCGCCGCCCTAAGCCTTTGCATCATGCCGCCTATACGTATGTCCTGAACGTCAAAACCGTGGGGCTTACTTTCACTTAGCCAACCGCTTCTGAAGGCGCGGTAAAACGCCTCGGTGCGCTTCAATATCTCAGGTATAACCTCATCTGCAAAGCGCTTAAGCGCCCTCTTGTCGCCGCTGTCGTAAGCGGCCTTAAGCTCTACGCCAAGGGTCGCCTTAAGCTCAAGAACGGAGCAAAGCCTTGCCTGTACGTCAAATAGGTAAGAGAAGGGACCGCCGCGAAGAGCCAAATCGCCAAGCTCCCTTGCACAGTCGCCGTAAAAGGCACCGAACTCGGGGGTGGTATGCTTATCAAACATGCCCTTTAAGGGGTCGTTGTAGAACAGATACTTGGTGGGGTTTGCGTAGGGGGTAAGGTTTTCGCAAGGAGTCACGGAGGGTCTGCACAGCTTGCAGAATTCCTCGGTGGTGTAGCCCGTTGCAAACAGAACGTCGTTCCTTGCACTTTCCTCCGCCTTGTCAAAGGGCATATAGTTATACGCGCCGTAAAGAGCCAGAACGGGCAGTACACAGCCGGAAAGACAATCTGCGCCGTCGTCGCCCCAGCAGGTCATAAGCACGTATTTTACGTCCTTTTCCGCTATTTCGTTAAACGCCATGGGAGAAACGCGAAGGCTGTGGTCGATAGCGGGGGTAAAACCGCTCCATTTCCAGGCGCCTCCCGCAAAGGCAAGCTCGTTGTCAAACAGCGCGTGCTTTTCCACCTGCGCCTTGTATTTGCTTTGCTCGGTGCTGTAATAGTCCCAGTAAATCAGGGTAACGTTTTTCGGCACCTTTTCCAATAGCTCCTTGTCGATATGGGCGTCGGTGTAGTAGCCTCCGAAAACTATACGGAAGAACATATCGCTCCACATCATGGGCTTAAAGCCGTATTTTTCGCAGATTGCGGCAACCCTTTCCAGGTGACGGCACATAATATCAAAGCGGTTTACAAGACCGTGCTTGTCCAGATACTTGCCGCGGCAAAGGCTGAATGCCTCGTCCATGCCGATATTGATGTGCTTAGTAGGGGTCACGGCGCGCCAAGCGGCAATAAGCTTTTCTATAAGAGCGTAGGTGGCTTCCTCGTCAGCCATAAGGGTGTCGCCAAAATCTCTTATCGGCGCATAACAGCTCCAACGCAGTGCTTGATTGAGGTGAGCCAAAGTCTGTATGCAGGGTACTATCTCCACACCAAAGCCCTCGGCAAACTCAACTATCTCCTCCAGTTCCTTTTTTGTGTATCTGCCGCGCATATAACCGAAATAAGGCTCACCCTCCACTTCGAAGGTGTCCTCATTGTATAGGTACAAGCAGTTAAGACCAAAGGCGGCGCTGTAAGCAATATGCTCCTTTACTTTGCTAACGGCGGTAACGGAGTTGCGGGAGTTGTCTATCATCTCGCCGCAAAGCTCAAAGCGGGCAGAAAAATCCCCCATAACACCTCTGCCGAGGAAAGCTATTCCACGGAAAAGTGAAGACAGACTGCCGTAAACGACAGTTGCCTTATCCTCGGTAAGAGATAGGGAAAGAGAGGAGCCCTTTTCAATATGTAATGGTATTCCGTCCTCGGAAAAGAGCGCAAGTCCAAGGGATGCCATGTAGTCAAGCTCCTTGCGATAAGGAAGCGCGCTTTCGGTAAGTTTAAAGCCTATCATATCCTGTCCTCCGTTTCGTAGGGGGCAAGGGCTGCCCTTGCCGTGTTTTTAAAGCCTTCTATTGCTTTTTCGGGGGATTTGATTATAATATCGTCCCCAAAATTCATAAGCCACGTGTAAAAATGAGAACTTAGCGCTACCTTTACGGTAAGCTCAAACCTATCTCCGTCAACCTTGCGGAATGGAACGTCCTTGCCGAATCTATCGATTATTACTCCTGCACGGCTGTTTTTACAAAGCAGGGTAACAAAGCATTCCTCGCCGCCGAACATACCGAAAAGCCTGTCGGAATAAGCGCCTATGTCAAAGGCCGCCGCCTCCCTTTGCCCCTCTCTGTCCTTGTCGCCTTGGGTTATTCGGTGCATTTTGTCCACACGGTAGTGCTTGATTTTACCTGCGGCGCTGTCGTAGGCAACCAGATAGTAGTTTTCATCGTCCCAGCAAAGAGCCCAAGGACTTACGGTGTAAAGAGCACCGCCGTGTCTGGGGACCATCTCCTTGCTTTCGTTCCAATCAAAGTAGGTAAAAAGTATCTGCTTGTTCTCGTTGATAGCGGTATGTATGGCATCCACGTTGTAAAAAATGGTCTCGTCCATGTTTTTTATACGGCTTGCCACGTGTACCTGCCTTTCAAGCTGCTTCGCTTCGTGAACGCTGGTAAGTGAGGAAAGCTTTTTGATAAGAGAGGCGCTTTTCTTTTCGGTTATAAAACGGCTGCTTTGAACGGCATCCGCCAACAGCACAAGCTCCGATAGTTCAAAATCTCGGCTTATAAGACGGTATCCTCCGTCCTTTCCGCGGCTTTGCTCAATATCAAAGCCCAAAAACTCAAGCTGTGCAATATCGTCGTATATAGTCTTTCGCTCCGCCTCTATACCCATAGCCTTAAGGGATTCAAGTATAGCGGTGGCGCTAAGCCCATGCTTTTCGTCCGTTTGCTCCCACAAAAGGCGCAGTACGTGCACAAGCCTTAGCTTATGACCTGAATTTTTTGGCATTCCTCACCCCTCCTTTACAAACAGAATATCACACCCGGTGGTATTTTGCAAGGCTTTGTTTTACGCTCTGCCCATGTAGGGTCGAAGGGCCTTGAAAAGCTTCTGTTCGGGAGTGAGCGTATAGCGGACCCTGTTGCCGTTGCGATAGCTTACAAGAACGGTATATTCGGTGTAACGGGTGTCGCCCTTGGGAGTGCCGTAGCAAACGCTGCTTATTACCTTGGCGCCCGTAACCCCTCCGTATCTTTTCATTATCTCCTCATGGCGGCTTTTAAGTATCACCACCGTAAGGCCTGCTACCGCCATCGTAGCAAAGGATATCCACGCCTTTCCGCTGATAAGAAGGGCAACAAAGCCCGTAAGTACACAGTAAAACATAATCTTAACCTCCGTTTTTTTAAAAATTTGCCTTTCGCAAGGTTATTATGCCATAGTTACAGGGCAATAAAACGGACAATTGATGTTAAAGAATAAGAAAATCCCCATTACTCACTACGGTGGTAATGGGGAAGTGTACGTTTATTTATTCTTTTGTCTTTGGTCCTTATCGTGAGGCGTTGCGGGACGGGGTGTGATATCCCCTGCGCGCATAAGAGCGCCCTTGGTAAGGGTAGGACCTACAAGCTCGTAAATAAGCACGCCGAAAAGAACAATGTTGCGTATTGTCTGGCCGTCGTTGCCCAGTTCAGCGGCGGCAGTCATACACATGCCGAGAGCGACACCAGCCTGGGGGAGAAGGGTGATACCAAGGTTGTTTGTAACCTTTTTATCAAGCTTCATAGCCCTTGCGCTTAAGTAAGCGCCGCCGTATTTACCAATGGAACGAGTTACTATATAGATAATACCGATAAGAACTACGGTACCGTTGGTAAGTATGCTAAGGTCAAGCTCTGCACCGCTGAGCACGAAGAAAAGTATGTATATGGGCATGGTCCACTTATCTGCTCTGTCCATGATGTCTGCGGAGAAGTCGCACACGTTGCAGAACACAGTACCAAGCATCATACAAACGAGAAGGGACGAGAACCCAACGTGGATGCCGCCGATCTCCATTTTAAGCATGGAGAGGGCAACGGTAAAGGTAACAGCGGTAACAGCAAGACAAAGACGCTTGCTGCCGGAGGTGAACATTTTTTCCGCGTAGGAAAGAAGAAGCCCCATAAGGAAGCCGAGGAGGAGAGAGCCGAATATTTCAATAAGAGGCTCAACCACGATGGCGGTCATATTCGCGTTGCCGTTCTGAAGGGCCCTTGCTACGCCGAAGGACGCGGCGAACACTATAAGCCCCACTGCGTCGTCAAGTGCAACTATGGGAAGAAGAAGCTTTGTAAGCTTACCCTTTGCCTTGTACTGCTTAACAACCATCAAGGTTGCCGCAGGGGCGGTGGCGGTGGCTATTGCGCCAAGGGTGATTGCAACGGGTAATGACATCTCGCCGCCGATGATGAAGTGAAGACCGATAAGGGCGGCGTCAACCACAAAGGTGGCTGTTAGAGCTTGAAAGCAGCCTATAACTGCGGCAGCCTTACCGGTTTCCTTAAGTTCTGACAGTCTGAACTCGTTACCGATGGCAAAGGCGATAAAGCCCAAGGCAAGATCGGAAAGAATGCCGTATTCCTCTGCGTTCTCAAGGGAGGTAAAGCCTATACCGTCAATGCCGAGAGCACCCAGACAGAAGGGGCCAACCAAAATACCCGCTATAAGGTAGCCCGTAACTGCAGGCATGCCAAAGCGCTTAACTATTCTTGATAAAACAAGCCCGCCTACAAGCGCTATTGCAAGACTAAGCAAAACGCTTGCTTCACCGAGACTTTGCATAAGTACATCCATATTATAGTAAACCTCTTTTTATATATTTCGGCTTTGAATTATAACACTGTAAGCCCTTTTAGTCAATATAAATTATTATAGAAAAAAGCTTGTTTGCAATTAGATACCTTGCATATTTTTGACAATGGACTATAATATAAACATGAAAGGAGTGATATGGGGTGCGTCTTTTTGTGGCAATAAAAACGGACCGCAGTGTTAATGCGGCCCTTAAAAACGTTGCGTCCTCTTTAAGGCTGTTCGGAAACGGTGCCTTTTGCGGTGAGGATTTGTATCACGTAACCCTTGCCTTTATAGGCGAAAGCGACAGAGTTCAGGATATAAAAGCGGTGCTTGACGGTATAAAGCAAGCGCCCTTTGATATAAGTCTTAGCGGCATAGGAAATTTCGGCAATACCTATTATGTTGGGATATCCCACTCCGTACAGCTTAACGCTTTGCAAAAAAGCGTATCCGACGGGCTTATCAAGGCAGGTTTTAATATAGAAAAACGCCCCTTTAAGCCCCATATAACGCTTGCAAGGCGATACGCCCCCGATATGGATCCCGTTGTTTTCGTACCAAGTGCTGTTTTGCGGGTGGAAAAAGTTTTGATTATGCAAAGCGTTGGCGGAGTGTATAAAACGGTTTACGAAAAAGACCTTAACGCTTAAAAAGGTTGTTTTTACTGCGGTTCAGTGAAATAAGCAAAAGCATACCAAGCACACCGCAGGAAATAAGCTCCCCTGCAAAAACGCTTGCGGCAAGTAAAGGGATAGGCGTACCCTCGCCATAAACCTTAGCAAGCACTACGGGAACGATAAGCGTGTTTGCAATAATAGGCGGTAAAGGCGCAAGATAGGGGCTTTTTTTGCGTAGCAGATATGTGCCAACCGCACCCAAAAGGGTTGCCAAAGAGCCAAAAACGATATCCCAAGGCAGGCTTCCCGTTACTATGTTGGCAACAAGACAGCCTATGGTAAGCCCGGGGATGGCGGCAGGCGTAAAAAAAGGCAACACCGTAAGCGCTTCCGAAATGCGTACCTGCACCGCGCCGCTTGAAAGCCCGAAAAGGTTAGCAAGGTAGGTAAGCACAACGTAAAGCGCGGCGATGATTGCCGCATGGGTTATCCCCTTTGTTCTTTTCATTTTTAGTTCTCCTTAGTTTTGTTTTAAGTGAGGATGGTTACGAACTCACTGGTTGCAAGGGAGATTATAAACTATTTTGCTTTTTATTGTCAATAAGTTTTGTGAAAAAAGCCTTGATTATGGGAAGGTAAAATGGTATACTTGGTGTGGCAAGTAATTAAATGGAGTGTTAGTTATGGCTAAAAATAAAATAATACCCACTTGGCTTAAGGTTGCAGCTGTTGCCGCCTTAGTGGTTCCTTACAGCGTAAAGACCGAAAAGGACGAGAATGAAAAAATCAAAAAAATCTCTGCCCGTAGCGTTACCGCCCGTATAACCTACGTCCCCAAGGACGGTGATAAGGAAAGCGAGCTGGATGTGGCGCTTTTCGGCGCGGCAAAGGAGCACTGCGGCGAAGCCAAGGGCAAAAGGGTTCAGGTAAACAAGGATGCTTTGCGTAATGACATTGCAAAACTTTGTGATACTGCCGCCGAAAAGGCAAAGAGCTGTGCCCAAAGGGTTGCCAAGAGCGTGTCGGAGTTTAAGGAGAAGTACGTAACGGTAGTGGATACCGAGGAAAACACCGAGGAAACGGAAGACATTATAGTGGAAGCCGATGACGATGTTTTTGCTGAGGAAGCCGAGGATTTGGCATAACCCTTTTACGTTGTTTTGCATATTTTGAAAATAAAGCCGTCTGCAAGATAGGTTGCAGACGGCTTTTGCCTTAAAAAACGTTAAAAGTTAATGTTTTTTCGTGTAACTTATTGACATTCGGGCGGGTTTTATGTAGAATAGTTGTTATCACAATGGGGCAGTAGTCACATTGTTTGATTTAGGAGGATTTTATATGTGCAAGTGTAATTGCTCTTCCGCAGGCAGCGACCTTAAGCTGCTTGACGGTGTTTTGGAAAGCTACGGCGGTGATAAAGGCAACCTTATTACCGTGCTTCAGAAGGCTCAGGAAATATATGGTTATATTCCAACCGATGTTGTTTATTATATTGCGGAGAAAATGGGCAGCACCCCTGCAAAGGTGATGGGTGTGGCTACGTTTTATACCCAGTTCAGGCTTAAGCCTATTGGCAAGTATCTTATCATGCTTTGCAAAGGCACCGCGTGCCACGTTAATGGCTCCGGTGAGATAGAAAAGGCTATATGCAAGCATCTAAATATAGAGGATGGCGGTACCACTGACGACGGTCTTTTTTCTCTTAAAAACGTTGCCTGCCTCGGCTGCTGCAGCTTGTCTCCCGTTATGATGATAAACGGCGTAGCATATGGCTCTCTTACTCCCGATAAAGCTGTGGGGATATTGGAGGATCTTAAGAAGGAGGCGGCTGAGTAATGAAGATAGTAGTTGGTCAGGGCAGCTGCGGCATTGCCGCGGGTGCAGAGCAGGTTTATAACTCCATAAGCGCCGCTATGGCCGATAGCGACAGCTTTACTCTGGGTATAACGGGCTGTATAGGTATGTGTTATCTGGAGCCCATCGTTGATATATACGACGGTGACGCTCTTGTTAAACGCCTTGTGCGTGTTGCCGCAAAGGATGGGGAAGTGATAGTAAGCGCCGTTCGCAGCGGTGACCTTAGCGCTCTCTCCGCGCTGGAGATAAGCGAGGAGGATGAGCAATTCCTTGGGCTTCAAACCCGTATCGCTCTTCGTAACTGTGGCTTGATCGACCCTAACGATATAGAAGCGTACATAGCAAGGGGCGGCTACGAGGCGATAAAGAAGGCTCTTTCGGATATGAGTCCCGAGGGTGTAATAGAGGAAATCAAGGTTTCCGGTCTTGCGGGCAGAGGCGGCGCAGGCTTTCCCACTTGGTTCAAGTGGAACGCCGCAAGGTCTAACGCAGGCGAAAAGAAATACCTTATCTGTAACGCCGACGAGGGGGACCCCGGTGCGTTTATGGACCGTGCGGTTATAGAAAGTGACCCCCATAATCTTATTGAGGGTATGCTTATCGGCGCCTATGCCATAGGTGCCTCCGAAGCGGTGGTTTACGTTCGTGCTGAGTATCCCTTGGCAATAACCAGATTGGAAGAAGCTATAAAGCAGGCAGAGAAAAAGGGCTATCTGGGCGACAATATATTTGGCAGCGACTTCAGCTGCAGGATGCGTATAAAGGCAGGCGCAGGCGCCTTTGTTTGCGGTGAGGAAACAGCGCTTATCGAAAGCCTTGAGGGCAAGCGCGGCATGCCTCGTCTTAAGCCTCCTTTCCCTGCACAGCGCGGCTACAATGACATGCCCTCTAACATCAACAACGTTGAAACCTTTGCAAACGTTGCGTGGATTATTCTTAACGGCGGTGCGGCATTTTCTGCTATGGGTACCGAGAACAGCAAGGGTACCAAGGTGTTTGCCCTTACCGGTAAGATCAAGCGCGGCGGCTTGGTAGAGGTGCCTATGGGCAAAACCCTTCGCCACGTAATCTTCGATATAGGCGGCGGCGTGCGTAACGGCAGAAGCTTTAAAGCAGTGCAGATGGGCGGCCCCTCCGGCGGCTGTCTGCCCGAATCTTTGCTGGATACAGTTATTGATTACAAGATCCTTGGCGCAACAGGCGCTATAATGGGCTCCGGCGGTATGGTTGTTATGGATGACCGTACCTGTATGGTAAATATGGCACGCTTCTTCCTTGATTTTACCACCAAGGAATCCTGCGGTAAGTGTGTGCACTGCCGTATCGGCACTAAGCGTATGTACGAGGTTCTTACCCGTATTACCGAGGGCAAGGGTAAAGAAGGAGATATAGAGCTTCTTGAGGAACTTTGCATGGGCATCAAGGACGGCGCTCTTTGCGGTCTGGGTCAGACTGCGCCTAACCCCGTTCTTACGGCTATTCGCTACTTCCGTGATGAATACGAGGCTCATATTAATGACAAAAAGTGTCCCGCACACCAGTGTACGGCACTAATCAGCTACGAAATAGATAAAGAAAAGTGTGTAGGCTGCAGTCTTTGTGCAAGAAACTGTCCCGTTGGCGCAATCAAGGGCGTTGTTAAACAGCCTTATACTATAGATAACGCCGCTTGTATCAAGTGCGGCAAGTGCGCCTCCCTCTGCCGCTTCGGCGCGGCAAGGGCAGTGTAAGGAAAGGAGCACGTTTTTATGGAAAAGATAAACCTAATAATCAACGGTGTTCCCCTTACGGGCGAAAAGGGTGAAACCATACTTCAGATAGCAAAAAGAGGCGGTATTGAGATACCTACTCTTTGTCAAAGCGAACTTGTTAAGAATTACGGCGCCTGCGGTATCTGCGTTGTAGAGGCTAAGGGCAGCCCCAAGCTTATGCGCGCTTGCTCCACCGTCGCTCAGGACGGTATGGACATAGATACGGAAAGCGAAAGAGTTGTTCGTTCCCGCCGTCTTGCTCTTGAATTCCTTATGAGTGACCATGACGGCGACTGCCGCGGCCCTTGTAACCTTAATTGTCCCGCAGGCACCGACTGTCAGGGCTATCTCAAGGCAATAGCCGAGGGTGACGATGCAAGGGCAGTGCAGATAATCAAGGAAAAGCTTCCTTTGCCCGCTTCAATCGGACGTGTGTGCCCTCATCCCTGCGAGACTGCATGCCGCAGACAGTATGTTGAGGAGCCCATCTCCATAGCACAGCTTAAGGCGTTTGCCGCTGACCGTGTTCTTGCGGCAGGTGAAAAGGTAGCAGAAAGCGCTCCCTCCACCGGTAAGAAGGTCGCCATAGCAGGCGGTGGTCCCGCAGGCCTTACCGCGGCGTACTTCCTTGCTCTTAAGGGTCACGACGTTACCATATACGAGGGCATGCCCAAGGCAGGCGGTATGCTTCGTTACGGTATTCCCGAATACAGACTGCCCAAGGCGGTTCTTGACAGTGAGATTGCCCTTATAGAAAAGACGGGCGTAAAGATAAAGTGCGGCGTTCGCATAGGCGAGGACGTTACCTTTGACGAGCTTAGAGCAAACAACGATGCGGTTATTATCGCTATCGGCGCTTGGACCAGCATGAGCGCAGGCTGTGGCGGCGAAGACCTTAAGGGCGTATACGGCGGCATCGACTTCCTTCGTTCCATTGTTACCGGCAACCCCGTTGATATTGGCGAGAAGGTAGTTATCATGGGTGGCGGTAATACCGCTATGGATGCTTGTCGCAGCGCCGTAAGGCTGGGCGCAAAGGAGGTAACGGTGGTTTACCGCCGTACCGAAAAGGAAATGCCCGCCGAAAAGATAGAGATAGCCGAGGCAAAGGAGGAGGGCGTAAGCTTCCGTTTCCTTGTTAACCCTTGTGAGCTTGTCGGCGAAAACGGCGTGCTTAAATCCGTAAAGCTTCAGGTGATGGAGCTTGGTGAGCCCGATGCAGGCGGAAGAAGAAGCCCTGTACCCGTAGAGGGCAAGTTTGAGTATATAGAGGCTGACAGCTTTATTCAGGCTATCGGTCAGAAGGTAAACGTTAAGGGGTTTGAGGGTGTAGAGCTTAACCGCAGAGGCATTATTGCCGCTGACGAGGGCAACTTCCTTACCAATCTTGAGGGCGTTTTCGCTGTTGGTGACGCTACCAACAAGGGCGCAAGCATAGCTATTGCCGCTATCGGTGAGGCAAATAAGGCGGCAACCATCGTTGACGCATATCTTAACGGCATAGAGCTTTCTTACAGAAAACCTTACGTTTCCGAGCGCAAGGTAGAGGATATTGATTTCTCAGACAGAGAAAAGGCGCCCAGATGCGCTATCCCTCAGCGTCCTGCAGAAGAAAGAAGAAACGATTTTAAAGAGGTTAACCTTCCCCTTGACGAGGCGGTTGCACGTGCAGAGGCAAAGCGCTGTCTTGAGTGCGGCTGTCACGATTACGGTGAATGTAAGCTTGTTGATTACTCTGACCGTTATCTTACCGATAAGCCCCGTTTTGAGGGTGATAAGAGAAGCTTCAGCAAGGACCTTTCTCTTAAAGCCGTAGGAAGAAACAACGGAAAGTGTATCCTTTGCGGCCTATGCGTTCGTGTATGCGACGAGGTAGTGGGCGCAGGTATTCTCGGCTTGGTTGGCCGCGGCTTTACCACCGTGGTTAAGTCCGAGTTTAACAAAGAGGAAACGATTTCCATATGCGCTGCTTGTGGTAAGTGCGTAGAACTTTGTCCCACGGGCGCATTAAAGCTTATGTAATAAATGTAAAGTGGGCTGGGTAACAGCCCACTTTGTGCGGTTAAAATGCAGGAGAAACAATGACAGATACGAAGAAAGCGGAGGCAAAGCCTTCCGAAAACAAAATGGGCACTATGCCCGTAGGTAAGCTGCTTATAACAATGTCCTTGCCCATGATAGCCTCTATGATGGTGCAGGCGCTTTACAACGTGGTGGACAGTATTTTCGTTGCCCGTGTAAGTAAGGATGCGCTTGATGCAGTCGGCGCGGCTTTCCCCGTGCAAAACATACTTATCGGCGTTGGTACAGGTACCGCGGTGGGTGTTAACGCCCTCCTTTCGAAAAGCCTTGGGCAAAAGGAATATGATAGGGCAAACCGTATAGCCGAAAACGGCATTTTTCTTGCGTTTTGCGCTTCTGTTGCTTTTTTGCTGTTCGGGCTTTTCGGCGTTGACCTTTATATGCAAAGCTGTAACGTCAGTGACGGTGTAAGAACACTTGGTACGGATTATTTGCAAATAGTTTGCGTATGCTCCTTTGGCGTTTTGTTCCAAGTAATGTTTGAACGTTTGCTTCAGTCTACGGGCAGAACTCTTTTCACCATGTTTACTCAGGGTATAGGCGCAATAATCAACCTTATCCTTGACCCTATCTTTATTTTCGGTTATCTTGGCCTCCCTGCAATGGGTGTAAAGGGCGCGGCATACGCTACGGTTATAGGTCAGATAGTTGCCGCTATCCTTGCTGTGGTGTTCAACGTTTTCAAGAATCCCGATATAAGGCTTAAGCTTAGCCGTTTCCGCCCTAACGTTAAGATAATAGGCAGAATATATGCCATCGGCGTACCCTCCATACTCATGGTGGGCATAGGCTCGATTATGACCTACTGTATGCAACGCATACTCTCGGGTATGAAGGATACGGCAGGCATGGGCTACACTGTTTATAACGTGTATTTCAAACTTCAAAGCTTCTTCTTTATGCCCCTTTTCGGTATGAATAACGGTGTTATCCCCATCGTTGCCTACAACTACGGCGCACGTAACCGTAAGCGTATGATGGCAACCCTTAAGCTTGCTATGATAATGGCGTTTTGCTTTATGGCGGCAGGCTTCACCACAATGCAGGTGTTCCCCAAGGAGCTTCTCAGTATTTTTAAGCCGGAAAACTGTGACTTGGAGCTGTTCTACGACGTAGGCTCAACCGCCCTTCGCATTATATGCATTCACCTTCCCTTGGCAGGCTTCTGTATAGCCATAGGCTCTATATTCCAAGCCCTTGGCAGAAGCATTTTCTCCATGACCGTTTCCGCCGCAAGACAGCTTGTGGTGCTTATCCCGGCAGCATTTCTGCTTTCTCTTACGGGTAAGGTTTCCTCTGTGTGGTGGGCTTTCCCTATAGCCGAGGTCATGTCTCTTGCAGTTTCCGTTTCTTTGTTTGTGTATTTGTACCGCAAGGAGATAAAGCATATCCCCGACGGGCTGCCCGTAAAATAGGTGTAAAAAGCAGTTCAGCAACAGCTGAACTGCTTTTTTGAATAGTAAGCATCAAATTGTCCGTTTTATTACTCCTTTTGCTTGATATAATGTAACCGTAAAAGGAGGGGGATAAATGAAACAAGATTTGTATAAAAACTACGAGGATCTGCCTTTGTTGCTCACAGCCAAGGAGCTTTCGCGGCTTCTTCGCATATCCCGTTCCGGTGCTTACGCGCTTATGGCAAAGGAGGGGTTTCCCTCTGTAAGCTTGGGTAAACGCATTGTAGTACCTAAGGAAGGGCTTTTAAAGTGGCTTAGGGAGGCTACAAAAGAGTAACGCCGTCACAAACCTTAACTGCAGGCCCCGTCATAAGCACTCGCTCTTCGGTAACGTTTATTATAAGCTTACCGCCTTTAAGGTTAACGGTAACGTCTTCGCCGTAGGGGCAAAGACCGTTAGCACACGCTGCGGCAACAGCGGCGCAAGCCCCCGTGCCGCAAGCCCACGTTTCACCGCTTCCACGCTCCCACACGCGCATATCAATGCAGTGGGGGCTTTTTACTGTAATAAACTCAGCATTTACCCTGTCGGGGAAGACCGCGTGGTTTTCCGTGGCAGGGCCGTATTTTTCAAGGTCAAAGCCTTCGGTGTCATCAACAAAGCAAACGTTGTGGGCGCTGCCGACGGATACCGCTGTGCAGAGGAACTCCTTATCAACTATATGCAAGGGAACAGCCACGGTGCCCTCTGCCTCCCAAACCACGGGCACGGCTTCTTTTTCAAAAATCGCCTTGCCCACGTTGGCGGTCGCGCCTATGGCAACACCGTCCTTTACGTGCATTTTCAGGGTCTTTATACCGCTTAGCGTTTCAACGGTTATGGTTTCTTTTTTTGCAATGCCGCTGTCGTATAGGTATTTGCCCACGCAACGCAGGGCGTTGCCGCACATTTTGCCCTCGCTGCCGTCGGCGTTGAACATACGCATCATAGCGTCGGCAACCGTGGAGGGGCATATCATAATAAGCCCGTCAGAGCCAACGGAATAGTGGCGCTTGGATAGTTTTTCTGCTACCTCGTTGGGGTTATCAAGTCTTTGCTCAAAGCAATTCACATAGATATAGTCGTTGCCACAGCCGTGCATTTTCGTAAATTTAAGTTCCATACTATTCTCCTATCCGCCAGTCAATGGCTCTCTCTCCCAAAAATTGGTTAGCCTTGGAAAAATGACGGCACCCGAAAAAGCCGTTATAAGCCGAAAGGGGGCTGGGATGTGCCGCCGTAAGTACTAAGTGACGGTCCGTATTGATAATCGAGGCCTTTGCTTTGGCGTAGTTGCCCCAAAGCAAAAACACCATTGGCTTTTCACGGGCGTTCAGCAACTCAATGACGCTGTCGGTGAATATCTCCCACCCTCTGCCACGGTGACTCCCCGCAAGGCTCTCTCTTACGGTAAGCACGCTGTTAAGTAGCAAAACACCGTTCTTTGCCCAATCCGTAAGGCAACCGTGGGAGGGCGCATCAATGCCAAGGTCGGTCTTTAGCTCTTTAAAAATATTCTGCAAGGAGGGAGGTGCAGGAGTACCCTTTTCTACGGAAAAGCAAAGCCCGTGGGCCTGCCCTTCTCCGTGGTACGGGTCTTGCCCTAAAATAACCGCCTTAACGTCGTGGTAATCGGTGTATTTAAAGGCGTTAAAAATATTGTTCATGTGGGGGAAGATACGTTTGCCTGAATAGACGTATTCCTGTTTTAAAAAAACACGCAGCTTTGCGTAATATTCTTTCTCAAATTCCGCTTTAAGAAGCGAGTCCCAAGAGTTTCCTATGTTTACCAAAAAGCCACCGCCTTTCTCTGTAAAAGAATAGCATAAAGTACACAATAATTCAATACAGCACTTGAAAAAAAGCAATTTTTTTGATATAATAGTATAGATTATTAAAAGGGAGAGGTGTTTTTTGTGGGCAGACGCTTAGCATTGTTCTTTGCCGTGGTTTTAGGCGCTTTTTTGCTCTGCTCATGGCCTGCATCTGCGGCCCCGTTAATAATAAGTATTTCTATGGAAAACGCCGTTGTAAGCTACACTCCCCAAGGGTATTATCCTACGGCAAGCGCAGATTTGTTTTCTTGGGAGATACAGTATAAGGTCACTGATAACGCCACGGGCAAGGAGGTTGCCGTGCCCGTAAAGGCGGTAGGCAGTTATACAGTTACCGCTTATATGGAGGAGACGGAGATGCATACCGCCGCCTCTGCCACCGCTTCCTTGACGGTGGAAAAGGCAACGGTGTATTTGTCCGTAACGGAAACCGTGGTTGCACATACCGCCATGGATAATCCCGTTAAGTATTCCGTGGTGCCGCTTTGGGCGGCAGACCTGGTGGACACCCACGTGAGCTACCGTGCTATAAGCAGCTATGAGGATGCAGGGACCGCGGTTGACGTCCCCAAGGACTTAGGCAAGTATCTGGTTAAGATCTCTGCTACGGTGAAAGACCCTAACGTGCAATGCGCGGGTAAGTACCTTGTGTATGAGATAGCGGAGAGGGCAGGGATGCCTCTTTCTGCCGAGGATGCGATAAAAAGCGTACCCACTGATTTCAGTGCCACCGTGGAAAGCCTGAGCGCCGTTTATTCAAACTCCTATGCGCCCCCTCAGTATCATACCAATATTGCAGGGGTGGAAAGCAGCCTTAAGTACAGCCATTTGTACGCTAACGGTACCATCGGTGAATACACTGACGAGCTTCCTACCACACCCGGCGACTACGTTGCCTCCTGCTTTGTTCTTGATACGGTTATAGGAAGCGGCAAAATAATTATAGATAAGCTTACTCCGTCGATAGAAATGTCGGATATCAGTTTTACCTATACACCCGAAGGAGTATATCCTCCTGCGGCAACGGTAACCCCTGCGGGCATAGATATGGTCTACAAAGCATACGAATATAAAAACGGGGCAGTTGGTGACAGCGTTGCCTTTCCACTTGTGGATTGCGGCACGTATCTTATAAGCGCTTGTCCCGATAATACGGCTCTTTATAGCTTTGTTATATCCTATTGCTACGTTACCATAGAGAAGGCAAGCCCCGTTTTACATGCGGAAAGCCTTATATACTCCGAGGACGGAGAACCCAAGCCCTTGGCGGTGACTGTGGAGCCCTCCTACGTCGAATACGATATAAGCTATTACCGACTGGAGAACGGAAGCGCCGTATACTTAAACGGCCCGCCTACCGCGGCGGGTGAATACTACGCCGCCGTCAGCGTAAAGGAAAGCGATACCGTAAACCCGTTGACAAGCATTTACGGTATACGCATAATTCCTTCGGTTAGTACGGCGGAAAAGGTCTTTTCCGTTATCCTTAAGGTCATCTCTACCGTCTTTGCCTTGGGGGCGTTGGCAATGGGGTGCGTTGACATACTAAAGAAAGGCAAATTGAAGGGTGTAAAATGAGCATTTTAGAAGCGATTATATACGGCTTGGTACAGGGCGTGGCAGAGTTTTTGCCCATATCCAGTTCCGGGCATCTGGCTTTAGCACAGAACTTTTTCGGTACGGGCAGTGCTGAGGATTTTTTCGGGTTTAACATACTTTTGCATTTCGGCACTCTTATTGCTGTTTTCGTTATGTATAAGGAAGATGTTTGGTATCTTATAAAGGGCTTTTTCTCTCTGTGCGCCAGACCCTTTGGCGGTAAAAAGAAGGAAAGACTTACTTTTCCCGAAAAACTGTTTCTTATGGTTTGTGCCGCTACCATTGTTCTTGTGCCTGCGGCGTTGCTTTCCGACTACGTGGAGGCGTTGGCGGAGGTAAGCTGGGCCATAGGCGTACTGCTTATAGTAAACGGTGTTATGCTTTTTGTTTCCGATAGACTTAACCGCGGCGACGAGAGCCTTGAAGGCACCACGGTGCTTCGCGCGTTTTTCATTGGTCTGTTTCAACTTTTCGGCGTATTGCCCGGTATATCTCGTTCCGGCTCTACCATAACCGGCGGTCTGTTTAACGGTCTTAACAGAAAGGATGCGGTTCGTTTTTCCTTTCTTATGTCTATACCCGCTATCCTTGGCGCAAATCTCTTAGAGCTTCTTAAGACCGAGGGTGACTTTTTCGGAGGCGTGGGAGCGCTTCCTTGCCTTGTTGGCATGGCAGTTGCAGCCCTTTCGGGGATGCTTGCCATTAAGGTGCTGCAGTATTTCGCAGCAAAAAAGAACTTTACCGTGTTTTCGGTATACTGCCTTACAGTAGGCGTTGCCGCAGTAATAGGCGACTTGATAATATAAAAAATTTAGGTTGGTAAAAATGGCTCAAAGTAAAAATACTAACAACAAGAAAAAAACAACGGTTAAAAAAACTACGCCACAAAAGCCAAGGACGGCAAAAAGGGCGGCTCCTGCGGCACAAACTCCTCCCGTTAAGCAGAGAAACCCCTTTGTGGGCTTCTGTATTACGGGGGTTATAGCCCTTTTGCTAATATTTTTGCTTATATTTAAGGATATGGCGTTTTTCGGTAAGGTAATGCGTCCGTTCCTTTGCGGCCTTGTGGGGGAATGGGGTATTATTATTGCGCCCCTTTATCTTATAAAACTGCTTTTCACTTGGTTTAAGGACAGAAAAAACGATAAGGTGGGACTTAAATGGTTTTTTTCCACCGTTAACTACCTGTCCCTTCTTATGATAATCCACCGTTTGTCCGTAAGCAGTGCAGACCGTGTGTTCGGTACCAAGGGGTGGACCTTGGGCAGAGAGGGAATTGGTTCGGGCTTTATCGGCGGTAACGCCTTTTGCGCCTTCAGCGCTTTTATGGGCGAGGCGGCTACCGTTACCGTGGCAATTATTCTTCTGTTGCTTACCCTTCCGTTGCTTTTTGATTCCACTCCTCTTCGTGTTTTGCGGGGGATAATAAACGGCTTTCGTACCCTTACGGTGCAGGTTACCGATGAGGACGATGGCTACGAAAAGGAGCTTACAGCAAACGTTGATGAGGATAACCGCCGCAGGGTAAAAACACCTGCGCCGGCTCCCGTTAAAAGGGACAAGCCTGCTAAAAAGCGTCCCGTTTTTGAGTTTCCCGATGACGAGGTGGACGAGGCAGAGGAGATAAAGACCCTGCCGGAGCAGGCAGAGGAGATAAACCGCACCCGTAAAAAGGCGTTTACAGAAGAGAAAACGGTAGAAGAGCCTGTGGTTACAGAGCTTCCTCCCGTAGATGAGCCTGTTTTGGAAGAGCCGATACCCGTGGAAGAACCCGTACATGAGGCCTTTGACGAGCCCGTAGCAGAGGAACCCGTAACAGAAGAGCCCATTCCCGAGGAACCCGTTAATGAGGAGCCTATAGATATAAGGGTTGAGCCGGTTAAGGAGCCCGAGGCGGCTTACGTGTTCCCGCCCGTTACACTTCTTACCCCCAAGGACCCCGACAAGGAAGGCTTTTCTCCGGCAGAGGTTCTTAACACCAGCGAACTGTTGGTTCAAACCCTTGCAAACTTCGGCGTAAGAGCCCGTGTGGTGAACACCTGCTGCGGTCCTACCGTTACAAGGTATGAGGTACAGCCTGACGCCGGTGTAAGAGTTAAGCAGATAGCAAACTTAAGTGACGATATAGCCCTTCACTTGGCGGCTACCAGTATAAGAATGGAGGCGCCCATCCCCGGTAAATCCGCGGTGGGAATTGAGATACCCAACAGAAACAAAAACATAGTGCGTCTTCGTGAACTTATCGAGGGAGACGAGTTTAAAAAGTCTAAGGAAAAACTTCTTTGCTGTCTTGGTGTTGACGTGGTTGGTAACCCCGTTACCCTTAACGTGGCAAAGATGCCCCATCTGCTTATAGCAGGCGCAACCGGTATGGGTAAGTCCGTTTGTATCAACTCCCTTATCGTTTCCTTGCTATACCGCGCCCATCCGGACGAGGTTAAGCTGATACTTATCGACCCTAAAAAGGTTGAGTTTTCCGATTACAACGGTATCCCTCACCTGCTTGTTCCCGTAGTTACCGAGCCTAAGAAGGCGGCAGGCTCCCTCAGTTGGGCAGTGCTTGAAATGGAAAGGCGCTTCTCTGAGATACAAGAGGTGGGCGCAAAGAATCTTGAGGAATACAACGAGCTTACGGCTGACGACCCCGAAAAGGAATATATCCCTCAGGTGGTTATCATCATCGACGAGCTGGCTGACCTTATGATGACCGCCCCCGGCGAGGTGGAAAACTCTATCTGCCGTCTGGCGCAAAAGGCGCGTGCCGCAGGTATGTACCTTATCATCGGTACCCAAAGACCCTCTGTTGACGTTATTACCGGTCTTATTAAGGCTAATATCCCTTCACGTATAGCCTGCAAGGTTGCCTCTCAGGTGGACAGCCGTACCATACTTGATATTGCAGGTGCCGAGAAACTGATGGGCAGAGGCGATATGCTTTACAACCCCGTTGGCACCTTAAAGCCGAAGCGTGTTCAGGGCGCTTTTGTAGAGGGTAGAGAGGTTATCTCCGTATGTACCTATCTTAAGCAAGCGGCAGAGGCAAAATACAGTGAAGACGTAATGGCGATGATAGAAAAGGAAGCCCAGCTTTGCGGCGAAAAGCCTTCAAAGCGTGCCGCCGCCGAGGCAGAAGCGTCGGGCGGAGCAGTGGACAGTTTGGAAATGCAGGTAATAGAGCTTGCTATCGAGTGCGATACCATATCCACGTCCCTTATCCAGCGCCGACTATCCATAGGCTATTCCCGTGCAGCGCGTATAATAGACAAGCTTGAGCAAAAGGGTATAGTAGGCCCCTTTGATGCGGCGGCAAAGAAGAGAAAAGTGCTTATCACCAAAGAAGAATTTATGAAAATGCAGATGAACCAAGCCGATGAGAACTCCGCAGATGCAGGCGGAGAAAACAAGGAGTAAACTGTGAAAAAAACCCTATGTCTTATAGTGCTTATATCCCTTATGCTTACCTCCTGCGGCGGCGGAGAGGCGGTTACGCTTGACGACCTGCCTGCGTTTGCCACTCCCTTGGAGACAGCGCTGAAGGGGCTTATGAGTGGTGACGGTGATGCATATTTGAATGCTTTCCCCTCTAAAATGGCAGAGGATTATAAGCAGCAAGAGGTGTATCTGTATTATTACAGCCTTGAGGATATGACAGCGTGGTTGGGCAACAATCTGCGTATTTACAAAGAATCCTACGGCAGTTCTCCGTTTATAAACGGAAGCGTGGGAGAGATAAGAACCGTCAGCGTGGAGTCCTTGGGGGACGCTAATTTGGACTATCATACGTTTGTTCGTTATGTAACTGAGGAAAACACCGAGGAAGTAAAAAGCGCCGTGTTCACCTACACCCTTGGGGGAGACGACGGAAAAGAAAGCAAGGAAGCAACCCTTTATTTCGTAAAACAGAACGGAAAATGGTATCTTCATCCCTGCTTTGCGTTTTACACTTTTTAAATGAAGGAAGGAAAAACCGTGGATAACAAAAAAGCCTTGATAGCAGAGTTTCTACGTTACGCCGTGGTGGGCGGTATAGCCTTTGTCATTGATTTCGGCGTTTTTGCTTTGTTCCGTGAGTTTGTGTTTGGCGGCGGAAACGGAGTGGCGGCGATAACGGTATCCACCGCCGCAGGCTTTATTGCAGGGCTTGCGGTAAACTACGTGCTTTCTATGTTGATGGTTTTCCGCACCAAAAAGCAACAAGAGCAGGGCAGAAACTTAAAGGCGGTGCTTGTGTTTGCCGTGATCGGTGTAATAGGACTTGGTCTTACGGAGCTTTTGCAATGGCTTGGCGAGGCAAAGCTGTTGACAAGCACCATGGGCAAGGAACTTGACAGTGCCATAGGCGGCCTTGGTGTTTACGCCGTAAAGATAGTGGTTGCAGGTATAGTGCTTATCTGGAATTACGTGGGAAGAAAGATTTTCGTTTTTAAGGAGAAATAAAATGTCAGGAAAAAGACAGCATGCAGTTATAATAGGCGCCGGCCCCGCGGGGCTTACCGCCGCGTATCAGCTTTTGACTAAGACCGATATATTGCCAATAATCATAGAGGAAAGCCCCTTTATAGGCGGTATTTCCCGTACGGCTCAGGTAAAGGGTAACCGTATGGACCTTGGCGGCCACCGTTTTTTCTCCAAGGATAAGCGTGTTACCGATTTTTGGAGCATGCTTATGCCCACTCAGGGCGCACCCTCCTCCGACGACAAGATAACCGGGAACGAAAAGCCCCTTGCCGAGGGTGGTCCCGACCCCGATAAGGAGGATAGGGTAATGCTTGTGCGTACACGCGTGTCCCGTATATTCTTCTTGCGTAAGTTTTTTGATTATCCCATCAGCATGAAGGGGGAGACCTTCAAAAATATGGGCTTTAGCCGTACCGTAAAAAGCGGCTTTGGTTATATAAAGAGCGTAATGTTCAAGCTTCCCGAGGACAACCTTAAAAACTTTTATATAAACCGTTTTGGTAAGCCTCTTTATGAGATGTTCTTCGAGGACTACACCACAAAGCTTTGGGGCGTTAATCCGGAAAATATCTCTGCCGATTGGGGCGCACAGCGCGTTAAGGGCCTTTCCCTTACCAAGGCTGTGTGGTCTATGATAAAAAAGCCCTTTACGGGTGGTGACGGCAAGAATGTGGAAACCTCTCTTATAGAGCAGTTTGTTTACCCCAAAAAGGGTCCGGGTCAGCTTTGGGAGACCCTTGCGGACGAGATTGCAAAGCTTGGAGGTCTGATACTTACCGAAACAACGGCTACGGGCGTGGTTACCGAGGGTAACCGTGTAGTGGGCGTAAAGGTAACCCGCGAGGGTAAGGATAGCGTGCTTGATTGCGATTACGCCTTGTCTTCTATGCCCGTTAAGGATCTGATCGCTGGCTTTGAAAACGCTCCCGACAACGTGCGCGAGGTGGCATCGGGCCTTCCTTACCGTGATTTTATTACGGTGGGGCTTCTTGTGGACAAACTTCTTATCACCAACAAGACCAAGATGAAGACCGTGAACAATATAGTTCCCGACTGTTGGATATACATACAGGAGAGGGACGTTAAGATAGGCAGACTTCAGATATTCAACAACTGGTCCCCCTACATGGTGGCAGACCCCTCTAAAATTTGGATGGGGCTTGAGTACTTTTGCAACGAGGGAGACGAAATGTGGAATATGTCCGACGAGGACTTTATTTCCTTTGCTATAGACGAACTTCAAAAGATAGATATAATAGATAAAAACGACGTAAGAGACGCAGTTCGTATCCGTGTTAAGAAGGCTTATCCTGCGTATTTCGGCGTTTACAGCCGCTTTGATGAGGTTAAACAGTTCTTGGACGGCTTTGAAAATCTGTTTTGCATAGGCAGAAACGGCCAGCACAGATACAACAACATGGACCACTCCATGCTTACGGCTATGGAGGCGGTGGACGCTATCGCCTCAGGCAGCAACGATAAAAGCGCCGTGTGGAATGTAAATACCGAAAAAGAGTATCATGAGACTACCGAAGATAAAAGTGGTGACTAATCGTGAAGCAAGATTATAAGGACAGCCTTACGCTGTCTTCCCGTATTTCAAAATATCCCCTCGTTGTCACGGCACTTGCTTGCTTACTTTGCCTATGTTTTGAGCAGAAGCATCAGGCAAGCCGCTATACCATGGCGGGGATCAACGGTCAGTTCGGCTTTGTTTCGGTGCTTCCTGCCGTTGTTCTCACCGCGCTGACTCTTTCGGTGTTTATCGGCTTTTTAAGGGAGAGCAGCGAGGGTAAGGCGAAAACAGCCCTTTATATCGGCGGCGGCTTTGCTGCGGCGTTTCTATGCTGGAGGGGCTTGCTTTTGCTCAGTGAAATTTGGTTCGACCTTTGTATGCTCCTTATGGGGGTTGCGGCCATTGCTCTTTGCCTTTATTTTTATATAAAAAAGCGGTTCCTTTCTACTGCTCTTTGTGCTGTTGCGGTCCTCGCTTTGTGTCTGGCCTTTGGGTTTGGTATTTTGATATGCGTTATAGGAGCCTTGGTGTTTGCTCTTACCATCCTGTCAGATACGGAGATATCTCTTATAAGGAGATGTGTGGCAACAGCAGTAATGGCGTTGACCGCAGTTACCGTGCCTATGGTATATTCGGAGGCGGCAGAAGCGGCAGGCGGTGTTTTCTCCGCAGGTGTGCTTCTTTGCGTGGGCGGTTGCCTTGTTGCACTTATCAGAGGCAGGGATAGAGTAACATCTATAATCGCCTTGATGTTCGGATTGGGCCTTGTAATGCGCCTTGGATACGTTTTTGACGTGGCTTTGCCAAGTAACCAGCATGACGTTTTCTCTGTTTTTACCCCAGAGTATCCCCGTCATAACACGTATATAATGCATATCTACAATAATTGGTCGTTGCCGACGGAAAACGTTTACAATGCAGGGCTGTCTCAGTATTACCATCCGCCTCTGTATCATTTTATTGCCGCCCTTTGGATGAAGGCACAGACCCTTTGCGGTATAGAACTTTACGCCGCTTACGAAAATATTCAGTATTTTACCATGTTCTGCTCTGCGGCCATGATGACCGTGGCGTATAAGCTGTTTTGTGAGTTTAAGCTGAAGGGCGTGGCTCTTTGCACCGCGTTTGCCGTGATAGCCTTTCATCCCACCTTTTATATTTTTGCAGGCAGCGTCAATAACGACCCGCTTACCACGTTATTTATTTTTCTTGCCATCCTGTATACCGTGCGTTGGTACAAGACTCCGAGTTACAAAAATACCCTGCTTCTTGCCGTTTCCATAGGTGGTGCCATGATGACAAAACTATCCGGTGCCATGGTAGCGGTTGGCACTGCATACGTAATGCTGGCAAAGCTTTTTGATACCAAGACCGGTGGATTCTTTGAAAACCTAAAGTCTCTTTGGAAACGTTTTCTTGCCTTTGGCGCGGTGTGCTTTCCCATGGGGCTTTGGTGGCCCATACGTTGTTACGTGCTGTACGGTATGCCCTTGGGCTACGTGCCTGCTTTAAGCGTTAACAATGTTCAGTACTTGGGTGAGTATTCTATATTTGAACGTCTTACGGGGATAGGAAGCCTGTCTTTTTCCAATATGTACCCCAACGTGGGCGGTACCACGGTAGACGGCGGATTTGTAACCGGAGATAGCAGTGGCTTTTTTGACTACGGAATAGGGCCCTATATAGTAAAAAGTTCCCTTTTTGGCGAGTACTTTATGAAAACCAATGTTGGCGGTTTTCAAAACCTTTTGGCTTATGTTATGGTGTTTTCTGCAATTGTTCTTATTGGGATAAGCCTTTACGCTATTATTAAATGCACCATATCTGCTGACGGTAAGTATAAGGTGCCGATACGCTTTATGGCGGTTTATTATCTTGTTCTTTTGGGTAGCTATATTTTGTTCTGCTTCGGATACCCACATACTTGCACTATGGATTTTCGCTATATCGTGCCTACCCTTCTTATCGGTGCAGTATTTACGGGAATCTATCTCAACACAGAAGGAAAACGTGTGATCAAGACTACTACTCTTGCTCTTACGGTGTTGTTTTCCCTTTCCTCCGGCGTGTTTTATCTCCTTTCCTATTGAGCAAAAACGGTTGTTAAGGCATAAACGCTTTAACAGCCGTTTTTAAAATTTTTTTATTCTTTTATCTTTTGTTAATGTTAGGGTGCTATAATTCTTACGAACGATTAAGGAAGGAGGCGCGTATCCGTGGCAAAGGACACCTTTATTTTTAAAAGGCTGGAAAAAAAGTACCCTGTAAGCACAGCCCAAAAGGAAAAACTTTTAACCATGATAGAGGATAAGCTTGTGCCCGATGAGTATGGGAAAAGCACCGTCTGCAGTCTTTATCTTGATACGCCCACTCATCTTCTTATACGTAACTCTATCGAAGCAAAGTGCTATAAGGAAAAACTAAGGCTTCGCAGCTACGGCGTACCTAACGGAGACACCAAGGTTTTTTTGGAGATAAAGAAAAAATTTCAGGGCGTAGTATATAAACGCCGTGTTTCCATGACTCTTGACGAAGCAAAGGCGTACATAGACGGCGGGGAAAGCCCCATAAAATCACAGATAATGTCGGAGATAGACTACGCAATGAGGTTTTACGGACAGCCAAAGCCTTCCATATTGATAGCCTACGAAAGAGAGGCGTTTTACGTAAAGGGCTTGCCCAACGTTCGACTGACCTTTGACAGCGGAATAAGATACCGAAATGAGGATCTGTTTTTGGAAAAGGGTAACCACGGAGAGATGCTTTTGCCCGATGATAGGCTGATACTGGAGATAAAGACCGATGGTGCAATGCCATTGTGGCTGTCGGCGGCCCTCGGTAAATGCAAAATACTCCCCTCGTCCTTCTCAAAATGCGGCAACGCTTACGCCGTAATAATGAAAAACAAAATTAAAGTGGCAAACTAAGTAGTATATAAAGGAGAAAAACTATATGTCTGCAATTTTTGAAACTCTTTTAAAAAGTTCAACCCTTACTGCGAAGGAATACTTTTTATGCTTGGCTGCTGCCCTTGGCTGCGGTATTATTACGGCAGTTGCCGCTGCTATAAAGTCTCGCAGTTCAAAAAGCTTCATAGTTTCACTTGTTTTGCTTCCCATGATAGTACATACGGTTATAGTGATGGTTAACGGTAACGTAGGTACAGGCGTAGCCGTAATGGGCGCTTTCTCCTTGGTTCGCTTCCGTTCCGTTGCAGGTAAGGCAAAGGAAATAGCGGCAATCTTTCTTGTAATGACGTCAGGCCTTGCCTGTGCCGTTGGCTACGCTGTTTTGGCGTTGGTGTTTACCGCTGTTGTTGCCGGGGTCATGTTGGTTCTCTCTCTTATTCCCATGCGTGACCAGAGGAGCATGGAGCTTACCGTTTTCGTTCCCGAGGCGCTTCGTTTTGCCGATGCGTTTAACGACCTTTTTGATGAATACACAAAAAGCCACAGCCTTGTAAGAATTAAGACCAGCAACATGGGCAGTCTTTACAAGCTGTTTTACAGAATAGAGCTTAAAGATAAATCCAAACTGCAGGAGTTTATTGATAAGCTTCGTTGCCGTAACGGTAACCTTGAGATTGCCGTTTCCGAGTGTGTAGAAGGAGTTGACGAGCTGTGAGAAAATCCATCGCTTTAGTATTGACCTTAATATTTGTGCTTACCGCGTTTTTTACGGCTTGCGGAGATGCAAGTTCCGACCTCCCCTCCACTGCGCCTACTCAGGGGATGGACTTTTCCTTTGATAAAAACGACGTTGACGGTAGTTATGACGAGTCCGACGTAGTAAGTGTTATTCAGGGTGACCCTGTGGTTATTCCGAACGATAGCAGTGAGCCATCTTCCTCGGAGGGGTCTGATGATACTTCCGAAAATGCTTCTGTTGACGATTCTTCCATGGCAGGTGACAGCACTACTGTCCCCGATGACAGCAGCGCTCTCGATGAACCAAGTTCAAGGCCCGAGGATACAAGCTCCAAGGCTGAGGACACAAGTTCTAAGCCCGAGGATACAAGCTCCAAGGCTGAGGACGTAAGTTCTAAGCCCGAAGATACAAGCTCCAAGGCTGAGGACAGTTCTGTTGCGCCAACCCCCGCGCCTACGGGTGATATATACATTACCACCGCCGGTACACACGTGCTTACGGGTGGATTTACAGACAGAAAGGTTATAGTAGAGGTAGGCGTAAAGGAAGAGGTTCAGCTTGTCCTTGACAACGTGTTGATAAACAACAGCAAAGGCCCTGCCATCTACGTTAAGGAAGCCGATAAGGTTACTATCACCGCTAAGGTGGGTACTGTAAACAGTCTTGCAGACGGCACCTCGTACGTGTTTACCGACGGCACTACCACCGTTGACGGCGCCGTGTTCAGCCTTGGCGACCTTACTATAAACGGCACGGGTAAGCTTACCGTTAAGGGTAACTACAAGCACGGCGTGGTTTCCAAGGATAATCTTATCGTTGCGGGATGCACTCTTGACGTTACCTCCAAATCCACAGCTCTCGGCGGCAAGGATTGTGTAAAGGTCACGGGCGGTTCTGTTAAGATAAACGCAGGAAGTAACGGTATTGTTTCCGACAATACTGAGGACACCACCCGTGGTTATATCTATTTCGAGGGCGGCACCGTTAACATCACTGCGGGCTTTGACGGCATACAAGCGGAAACGATTATAAAATCCAATAATACCACTATTACCGTAAAAGCAGGCGGTGGCAGCGGAACAATGCTAAACAACGCCACTCAGTCCTATAAGGCTATGAAGGCGGGCTCTGATATACTTATATCCGGCGGAACCTACAGCCTTGACAGCCGTGACGACTGTCTCCACTCCAACAACACGGTTAATATAACCGGTGGTAATCTTACACTAGCCAGCGGCGACGACGCCGTCCACGCCAGCACCGACTTGGCGATATCCGGCGGTACAATGAACATCACGAAAAGTTACGAGGGCATCGAGGCGGCACGTATACTTATATCCGGCGGTACCATCTCTGTGGTTTCCTCGGATGATGCACTTAACGCCGTAGGCGGCTCTGAGGGATTCAGCGCTACCACAGCTGAGATAATCATTTCCGGTGGGTATCTGCTGGTTAATTCAGGCGGCGACGGCATCGATTCCAATGGCAAGATAACCGTCAGCGGAGGCGTTACTCTTGTAAGCGGTCCTACAGGCGGAGGCAACGGTATATTCGACTTTGACGGCAGTGCTACCGTTACGGGCGGCGTGCTTGTGGCACTTGGTACGTCCTCTATGGCGCAAAACTTCTCCACTGCACAAAACCAAGGCTCGATTCTATCCACCTTTTCTACCCAAAGTGCAGGTACCTCCTTTGCGGTTTGTGACAGCACAGGGAAGGTTATAGTGTCCTTCACAAGTAAAAAATCCTATCAGTGTGCGATAGTTACAGCACCCGGTATTCAAAGCGGTAATACCTATACACTTGTTGCAGGAGCAAACGTTTCAGGGGTAGACTCTAACGGCTTTGCCCAAAACACTACTAAAACCGGCGGTACGACTCTTGCCACTATAAATATGACCACCGCCATTTATGGTTCTGGCGGCGGAATGGGCGGTGGCGCGCGTCCTCCCAGATAATAACAAAAAGCAAAAGCCTTGCACTTGCAGGGCTTTTCTTGTTTTTTAAGGCAGGGCAATGGCTTATATGAAGCTGTGATAGGGGAAGAACAAACTTAACCGAGGCGAATTAAACATAGCCAAAAAATTGCATTTCAGCCCTTTTGGGCCGGTTCGGATTGCAATGCTTTGGCTAAGTAAACCAAACCACTTTTTATGTTATCCTGACACGTTTTGCACGGTGTGAGGGGATTATATGGTGAAGCAAATTGGACGAATACAAAACAAAAAAATCCCTTGTGGCGAAAGCCACAAGGGATTTGAAATACTAAAGTAAAATTAATTACTTAACCTTCTTAGCAACTACAACACCTGCAAGAGAAACAACTGCAAGTACTGCGAATACGCCGAGACCGAGGTCGCCTGCGGAAGGAGTAGAAGGAACAGTGGGAGCGTCAGTGCCGTTATCGCCGGACTCGTCTTCGAGACCGATGATGGAGTAAACAGAGATTTCATCGAGCTGAGCGATGTAGCCTCTGGGGCCGTAGTGGGAGATAGCACCGGTCTTGTCTTCAGTGTCGATAGCAACTCTGATGGAAGTGGTGTCTACGAGGTCTTCGAAAACTGCGTATACATCAAAGAACTGATCGTAAGCTTCGATGGTTTCGCTGCCGTACTGGCCAGCACCTTCGATAGCAACTGCGATTTCTTCGTAGTTGATCTTGGTCCAAACGCCGCCGATGAGAGCTTCAACGGAAACGAGGTTGGTGTATCTGTTGTTACCGCGACGAACGGTACCGAGAGAAACGATACCGATGTCCTGAACGGAACCGAGATCGATGGTAACGAAGTGGGTTCTGTTGGTGCCTGCGAGTTCTACGGACTTATCCATAACGCCAGCGCCTGCAGAGGTGAGCTCTTCAACGTCACGAACAACGCCGTCGGTGAGGAGACCCATGGATTCGCCTAAGCCAAAACCGTCGTCAAGAGCGCCGTTAAAGGTAGGAGCGCCGTCTTCTGCATCAGAAGTGATGGTGTAGGTCTTGCCTGCAGCAACATTGATAACTTCAAAAGGAAGTTCATCTTCGGAAGTAGCATCTTCAGAAGTAGAATCTTCGGAAGTAGCATCGTCAGAAGTAACGTCAGCAGTGATATCAGCAGTGATATCAGCAGTAGCATCTTCGGTGGTCTCATCTGCCATAACGGTAGTAGCGAAGCAGAAGGAAACCATCAGCATAGCGAGGAGAATAGCTGTGATTCTTTTCATCGTTCATTTTCCTTTCTTTAAATTAATATTGTGTGATGAAAACAACTAAAGAGAATTTACCACTTTAGTCAACATATATTAGCACATTTTCCCAATAATGTCAATACATTTTTAATCTTTTTAGTATCCTACGGTGTATTATAACCGCTTTTTTTGTATATAATTACAGTAAAAACTTTCTAAGTGCAAAAAAATCATTGACAACGGCGTCGGCACCCGTTTCTATAAGCTCTTTTTCAAAGGGCGAGCCGTTAACAACGCCAATGCAGGGGATACCGTTATTGTGGGCGCCTTCTATATCATAGCAACGGTCGCCTATCATAACGCAGTCCTCCTTGTCAGCGCCGGACATAGCAAGGGCTCTGCCTACTATTGCGCTTTTACTGTCAAGCTCAGGTGTAAAGCTTGCGGCA
Organism: Clostridia bacterium; assembly: GCA_017396825.1. Classification (GTDB taxonomy): domain Bacteria; phylum Bacillota; class Clostridia; order Oscillospirales; family CAG-382; genus SIG636. The sequence continues at coordinate 1,915 of JAFQKR010000018.1, read as the reverse complement.
GAGACGTAGTCAAAATACTGCTCAACGCCTAAGTTTTTAAGGCAACGCTTTGCAAAAACCTCGGGCTTTGCCGTGGCAAGCAATACTGTTTTGCCTTTTTCCTTTGCCGCCTCCAAAAACTCCTTAACGCCCTCAAAAAGACCGGTGTTAAGTATACCCTCCACTGCGTAGTGCTCACGGTAAAGGGCAACGCCCCTTTCCGCGTCCTCAGCAGAAAGCCCAATATATTCCATGTAAGAATAACGAAGGGGCGGGCCGATAAATTTTGCCAAGAAGCCTCTGTCGGGTGGAGTAATCCCCATTTTTTTGAGCGAATGCTCTACGCTGTCCATAACGCCGGGGGCAGAGTCGGCAACGGTGCCGTCAAGGTCAAAAAGTAAATAACGTTTATTTTTCATAGTCAGCACTCCTTATGTCATAAGCAAATTATAGTCCACTTTTTCACCTTTTGCAAGACGTCCTTGCATATTTTGTAAAAATATGGTACAATTAGTTTTAAGAAAGGTGGTGCAAGGCTTGGCAAAGGTTTGCGTAATAGGCGGCGGAGCCGCAGGGATGATGGCGGCGTACTACGCTGCGATAAACGGCGCAGAGGTTACCCTTTACGAGCGTAACGATAACTGCGGTAAAAAGCTTAATATAACGGGCAAGGGCCGTTGCAACCTTACCAACCTGTGCGATATCCAAACCTTTTTGCAGAACGTGCCCGTTAACCCCCGCTTTTTGTATAAGGCGCTTAATAATCTTACTCCGGAGGACACAATGACCGTTTTCGAGTCCTTAGGGGTATCGCTTAAGGTAGAGCGTGGCAGGCGCGTTTTCCCAGTAAGTGATAGGGCCGCGGATATAACCGCCGCTATGTATAACGCCTGCACGTCGGCAGGAGTAAAAGTTATCCACAACAGAGTAAGAGGTATTAACGTAAAGGATGGCGTCTTTGAGGGCGTAAGGCTTTCCGGTGGTAGGGAAGCAGCTTTCGATGCCTGCATAGTCGCCACGGGCGGCGCTTCCTATCCCAAAACGGGTAGCGACGGCGACGGTTACCGTTTTGCTAAGGAAGCGGGGCACAGCATCGTTCCCCTAAAGCCCTCTCTTGTGCCTCTTTGCGCCGCAGGCAGTCTTTGCAAACGCCTTATGGGGTTGTCTCTTAAAAACGTAAAGACTTCCTTTTACTCTAAAGAAGACAAGCTTCTTTACAGCGAGCAGGGCGAGATGCTGTTTACCCATTTCGGCATAAGCGGTCCCTTGGTGCTGTCTGCATCTGCTCATCTTGGGGACGCGGCAGGGGTTAAGGTGCAAATAGACCTAAAGCCCGCCCTCGATTTTGAAACTCTGGACAAACGTCTTCTGCGGGATTTTGAGGAGAACCGTAACCGTGATTTTTGCAACAGCCTCGGTGCACTTCTTCCGCAAAAACTTATTCCCGTTATAGTGGAGCAAAGCGGCATAGAGGAGCATAAAAAGGTAAATTCTATTACAAAAGAGGAAAGAAAAAGGCTTGCGGAGTTGATAAAGGGCATAAGGCTTACCCTTACGGGCAAACGCCCCATAGACGAGGCGATAGTGACCAGCGGCGGCGTTACCGTAACGGAAATAAACCCCTCTACCATGGAGTCAAAACTTACAAAAGGGCTTTTCTTCGCAGGGGAGGTTATCGACGTGGACGCCTACACTGGCGGCTACAATTTGCAAATAGCCTTTGCAACGGGAGTTTTGGCAGGCACTAACGCGGCGTATACAGAATAGACAAAAAGCCGTAGGCGACCACGCCTACGGCTCAGACCGCTGACAAAGGCACAGAACACGAAAAAAGAAAATATAGTTACTATAAAGTGAAAAATTTCGGGGAAAATTTTCCCGAAATTTTTATATATTTTTATATTTTTTCGCTCAAAACGAACCTCGGCTCACAGTA
>JAFQKR010000017.1 GCA_017396825.1 Clostridia bacterium | reverse complement strand
TTCTCTTTGATTTTTTCTGTTTTTTCGTTCAAAACGAACCTCGGCTCACAGTACTTAGTACAGTTTTCGCCTCGGTTCGTCTTGTCTGCACTCTTTCTCAGCACTCTGCCAGCTTGATGACAAGGTTTGTCATCAAGCTGAACCCATCCGATATCTCATCGGATGGGTTCTTTTATTTTGCTAAGCTGAATAAAAGATAGATGATGGCATACATAAGCCCGAGGGCGCATACCATGGCAACCAGCGGGACAAGCATTAGCCTCATGGCGCCGAAAAAGGTCTGCATTTTGGCTTTAAAACCGTACCTTGGTGTTTCCTCCTTTAAAGCCTTCGGCTTTTTTGAGGAGAAATTTGACATATCAGCCACGGTGCTTCCGTCGTCGTAATATATAACCTTTTCTTTCTTTTTTTTATCCCTTGCCATGGCCTATTCCTCAATAAGGTGACAGGCGGCAAAGTGCCCCTTTTCGTGTTCCTTGTATTCAGGTGTTACCTCAGAGCAAATGGGCTTTGCGTATGGGCAACGAGTGTGAAAACGGCATCCCTTGGGAGGGTTGGCAGGGGAGGGAATATCGCCTTTCAGCACGATGCGGTTCATCTTAACCGCAGGATCGGGATAGGGGATGGCGGAGAACAAAGCCTTGGTATAAGGATGCAAGGGCTTAGAAAAAATGTCCTTTTTATCTCCGTATTCCACTATTTGTCCCAGATACATAACGCCTATCTTATCGGAGATGAACTTAACCACCGACAGATCGTGAGATATGAATAGGTAGGTGAGGTTCATATCCTGCTGAAGCTTTTTAAGCAGGTTTATTATCTGTGCCTGAATGGAAACGTCAAGGGCAGAAACGGGCTCGTCACACACCACAAGTTTGGGGTTAACCGACAGAGCTCTTGCTATACAAATGCGCTGACGCTGACCGCCGGAAAACTCGTGAGGGTATCTTTCGTAATAATAGTCCCTAAGACCGCACTTGTCCATCAGTTCAAGCACGTAATCCTTTATCTGCTCCTTGGGCACTATTTTGTGTACCGATACAGGCTCAGAAAGGATACCGCCTACGGTGCTTCTGGGAGGCAGGGAGGAGTAGGGATCCTGAAAGATTATCTGCATCTGCCGTCTAAGCTCACGCATTTGGGAGGGCTTAAGGTCTGTAATATCCTTACCGTCAAATACGATACGCCCGCCGTTTGGTTGATGAAGCTTAAGAATGGTTCTGCCCATGGTGGTCTTGCCGCAACCTGACTCGCCAACTATACCAAGGGTTTCGCCTGCTTTAAGTTTAAAGGAAACTCCGTCAACCGCCACAAGCTCGCTTGTTACCTTGCCCGTGATGGTTTTCTTTAAAGGGAAGCATTTTCTAAGGTTTTCAACCTCAAGTATGTATTCTGAGGTGCTTTTATTTATTTCGTTTTCCTTAGCCATTTTGCTCCTCCTTTCCGTAAAGGTGACACGCCACGTAATGGGTGGGGCTTACCTGAATCATATCCGGATAAGCGCCGGAGCATTTTGCGGTGCATTTGTCACATCTTTCCTTAAAATAGCAGTGATTTGGCATGTTGATAGGGTTGGGAACGTTGCCGGGAATGTTAAACAGAGTGTCGCTTGCCGAGTCAAGGGTGGGCTTTGATTTTTGAAGCCCTATCGTGTAAGGGTGCAGGGGATTGTGGAATATTTCATCCACCGTGCCCTTTTCAATTACTCTGCCTGCATACATAACCACAACGTAGTCAGCCATCTCTGCAATAATCCCAAGGTCGTGGGTTATAAGCAATATCGAGCCGTCTATCTTGTTTTTAAGATCTCTCAGCAGGTCAAGTATCTGCGCCTGAATGGTAACGTCAAGGGCGGTAGTAGGCTCGTCAGCGATGATAAGACGGGGGTTGCCTATAAGCGCCATCGCTATCATAACTCTCTGGCGCATACCGCCGGACAGCTCGTGGGGGAACGCGCTGTAAACTCTTTCGGGCATCGCAATCCCCACAAGGTTTAAAAGCTCCATGGATTTTGCCTTAGCATCCTCCTCAGATATACCGGGGGAGTGAATAAAGCTAACCTCGTCAAGCTGTTGACCTATGGTAAACACGGGGTTTAGGGAGGTCATAGGCTCTTGAAAAATCATGGATATCTGCTTGCCGCGTATACGGTGTATCTCGTGGATGGGCATAGCCGCTATGTCGTAAACCACGCCCTCCTCGGCGGTGTTAAAGCGGATAGAACCGGAGCAAATTTGCCCCTGAGGACCTTGTATAAGCCTCATAACAGACATACTTGTAACGGATTTACCGCAGCCCGACTCGCCAACTATGCCAACGGTTGCGTTTTTCGGCACGTCAAAGCTAACGCCGTTTACCGCCTTAACCACGCCCTGCTCGGTGAAAAAGTAGGTGTTAAGATCTTCTATCTCAAGTATATTGTCGGGGTTTTTCATTTTAGTGGAGAATTCCTCCACCTTTGCCTTGCGGTTTTTGTACTTTTCAAGGCGCTTTATCTCACGCTTGTTTGCCTTTGCAATTTCGCGTATCTCCTTGCCCGTAAGGTAGCCCTTGGCAGAGGTTTTTTCGGTTTGCTTTTCGTTTTTCATGCCTTACCTCCTTGCCTTGGGGTCAAGCGCGTCACGCAGACCGTCGCCTACAAAGTTAAGGCCTAAAACGGCAATAACTATGCAAACGCCTGCAGGCACCCAGACGTTCCAGTGGTTTTGCAAAATATCGTTGTTGGTGGAAATTATGTTTATCATAGTGCCCCATGCCGCATAGGGAGCTTGAACACCAAGCCCCAAGTAGGAGAGGGTTGCCTCGTAAAGTATCATACTGCCAAGGCTAAGGCTCATCTGCACTATAAGCTGTGGCATTACGTTGGGAACAAGATGCTTGAATATCTTTCTGGAGGTGGAGTATCCCATAGCCTCTGCGGCAACCATGTATTCCTGCTCACGCAGGGACAGAATCTGACCTCTTACAAGTCTTGCCGTACCCGGCCACGAGAACAGTGTAAGGTAGATCATCAAAAGGTATATTCTGTACTTTGCATCTATGTCTGACGCTGTAAGTATGGTGCTTATAATAAGCAGTATCGGTATACCGGGTAGGCATATAAGCACGTCGCATACTCTCATTATAAGGTTATCGATAAAACCACCGAAATATCCTGCAACGCCGCCAAGCACTGTGCCGAATAGGGTTATAACAAATACTGCCAAAAAGCTTACTGTAAGGGAAATTCTGCCGCCGTACATAAGGCGAACGAATATATCGTAGCCTTGGTCGTCAGTGCCCAAGATGTGCTCGTCGGAGGGAGGAGCAAGGAAGTTATCCGTAAGGTTGGTTTCAATGGTCTGTCTTACGGTGTATTCCACGCCGTTTACTGTGTAGGTGGTCTCTGCAAAGGCATATTCAACCGTACCGCTTCTGTCAAGCTCCGTTTCGCCCCACTCGGTATAGATAAGAGGACCGACAAAGCTGAAAAGGAAGAGCCCTATAACCATAATCAAGCCAAGGATGCTGAGCTTGGAACGGAAAAATCTTCTTACCACCATACGGGTAGGGGACATAAGCCTTACGTTTTTATCAAGAGGCGCTTCGGTATCTTCTGTGCTTTGCACGTTGTTCTTGTTAAGTTCTTCCATAAGTCGCCTCCTCACTCAAGTTTTACTCTCGGGTCAACCACAGCGTACATAAGGTCTGCAAGAAGCACGCCTAAAACGCTGAGCAACGCCAAGAACATATTGTAGCCCATAATAAAGGGGATATCGCCTCTGTTCATTGCGTCAAGAGCAATGTTACCGATACCGGGCAGGTCAAAGACCTGCTCGGTAATGATAGCACCGGAGAACAAAGAGGGCAAAAGCCCTGCAAGGCTTGTAACCAAGGGAATAAGGGTGTTGCGGAAAGCGTGCTTGTTTATAACCTTGCTTTCCTTAAGACCTTTTGCGCGGGCGGTGCGTATGTAGTCGGAGTTCATAACCTCAAGCATGTTGGTTCTGGTCATTCTCATTCTCGCGCCTATGCTGAGAATAACGATGGTCAGAATCGGGATAAACATATGGGAAACGTATTGCCCCATAAGTCCCCAGAAGTTATAGTCCGATGTGGCATCCACAAGACCGGACGCAGGGAACCATCCTAGCTTCAACGCCAATGTGTTTTTAAGCATCTGACCGAAGAAGAAGGAGGGAAGTGAAATACCTATCATAACCAACACGGTAACAACGTAGTCTCTCAGCTTGTACTGATGGGTAGCCGCTGTGATACCAAGGGGGATTGCTATTAAAAACTCAAACACAGTAGCAATAAGGGCTATGATAAAGGATATTCCCATATGCTCAAGGATAACGTCTACAACAGGGATACCGTAAACGAAGCTGGTACCAAGGTCAAATCTAACCAAGGCTCCAAGCCAGTTGAAATAGCCCTTCATAATTCCCGAAAAGCTGTTGTCACCTAAGCCGTACATTTCGTACATGGCGTTTACGGTCTCCTCGCTAACGGTAGCGCCACCTTGATTTATGGCGTCTATCTTGCTTTGGATAAAATCCACGGGCATCAGTCTTATAAGAAAGTATATGATAAGGGACACACCCAAAAGGATAAGCACGCAATAAGCTAATCTTTTAAGGATATACTTTAACATAAAATCACTCCGTTAGGAAACAAATTCGATCTCCCAGATTTTGTCAAGAGGGGAAGAATAGGGGTTAATATCAGCCTCTTCGGGCATGTTTGTAATAACCTTGGAGTTATAAGCGTAAAGAACGCTTCTCTGGTAAACGGGAAGCTCAATAGCAAGGTCAAGGATAAGTCCCATAGCGTCCTTGTAAAGCGCGGAACGCTGACTCTGGTCGTTGGTGGAACGAGCATCGTCTATAAGCTTGCTGAGGTCGGTAAGAATCTTGGTTTCTTCAGCGGTACCGCTGTTCTTAAGATAGTTGTAGCCCCAAGCAAGAGTGCTTGTAGCGGTGGAATCCTTGTGGTAAACCTGATAGAGGTCAGGGTCAAGGGCGGAGGACCATGCTGCTGCCCAAACTGCAAGGGAGCCGGTGTTTATTTTGGTAAGCGCTTGAGTATCACATACAACCTCAACGTCCCAGCCAAGGCTGTTAAGAAGCTCTGCCGCGTCTCTGAACACCTGGTAGGTGGGGTGGTCTTGAAGGCTGGAGCCTGCTATGGTGAAGGTAACCTTAAGTTTGGAGTCGCCTGCGCTTACACCTGCCTGCTGCATGAAGTTAGTGATGTTGTTCTTTGCAATATCGTCACTCCAGGTACCAAGCTGGGGATAGCCCTTACCGTTATCGTTTGCCGCGGAGCCCTTGGGGTAAGCCCAGCTTACCTTAGACATAGGCCAGTATATCTGAGAAGCTGTACCAACGCGGTAGTAGTCAAGGGCAAGAGCAGTGTTCATGGCGCTCATAATAGCCTTACGAAGGTTGATGTCGTTTATCTTTGCTGCGTTTATGCCGATATAACCGTAACCAAGCTGGTCGCCGGTGAGGGTAACCATACCCTTGGAGGAAAGCTTTTCAAGCTTTTCGTAGTTGTCTGCGGTAAGGGAAGGGGAGATATAGTGAACGTCACCGTTTTCAAGAGCGGCAATAGCGTTATTAGAACTTACTATCTGGTAACGAACCTTTTCTATCTTTGCGTTTTCTATACTTTCACCAACGGTGTTGAAGTTGGTGTTTGCTTTGAAGTATACAACGTTGTTAGCGTAGAAGCCGCTTTGGCTGGGATTGTCGCTGTTTTCTCTGTCGGTTGCCTTGTATGCGCCTGCACCCATGGGAAGCTTAATGTTTCTTGTGGATTGAAGCACGTCGGTCATAAATTCAAAGCTTGCAAATTCAACGCCGAATTTGTTGTTCTTAATGTCAACGCCTACGTCACTGCCTTCGCCGTAGTAGTGCTGAGGGGCAACGGGGATAGCAAAGTTCCAAATAGCCTTGGGGTCAACCTCTTCGATGGTTATGTGAAGAACGTCGTGTTCGGAAGCGTTGGCAACGGTTCCGTCTTCGTTGTGAGCAGAAGCAACGGTGTATTCCTTGCCGTTTACGGTTATCTTATTACCTGCAAGGTCGGTGTGAGCGAGAGAAACTATACCGGAAATATTGGGTATGGAAAGAGAGCCGCCTTCAGAGTTTTTGTGAAGTATTACTTCCTTGGCTTTTGCGGCGTATTCACCCAGAAGCTCGCCTGCGGTTGCCCAATAAAGAAGAACCTCGTCAAGGGCAGATTGGATCTTGCTTGTGTAAACGTAATCAATTGCCTGTTCCTTGGTGCTAACGTTGGAGTAGTTGGGGGTAAGAGTTTCTATCTTGGTGCGGTCTATTTTGCCGTCTGCGCCTTCAGCGTACTTAACGGAAACAAAGCCCTCGGAGTACATAAAGCAGAATATAGGGTCCTTAAATTGTTCGTAATCGGTGTAAGGCTTATCGGTGTAGGACTCCTGCGCGCTGAGATAGTCAGATTCAAGCTCTTTCTTGAAAAGCTTAAGAACGTTTTCGTAGTCTGCAAGAAGGTTTGCAGAGCCAACCTCCTCGGGTTTGTTGGATATAGCGCTTTGGTAGCCGGAGCTTACGGAGTGAGCGTTTATAGCAGCCTTCATTTCTTCGTAGGTAACCTCGCTGGTGGAGGAAGCCTTACGCTTGGAAAGGTAAAGGTTAAGAAGCTCGTTTCTTCTTGCCTCTGCCATGGAGTTTGCCTGAGAATTGATAAGCTCGTCGCCGCTGCCGGTAGAGGAGTTTGCAGTCTGGGTTCTGTATTCGTTAAGACCAACTATTTTGGTAGAGTACAGAGTGGAGGAGCCGGTGTAAACGGGGTCAAGGTAAACGTAGTAGTTGAACAGCACGTCTTCCATGGTAAGGGGATGACCGTCGGAGAACTTGATACCGTTTTTAAGAACAAAAGTGTAGGATATGGTGCCGTCAGAGTTCTCTACAACGTCGTAATCCTTAACTACAACAGCCTCGTTGTCACCGTAAGCCACGGTAACCTCGCCGTTAACGTAGTCGGAGGAGAGCATGCCTATCTGAGTCATGCTAACGATAGTGCCATCAGCGGCAGATGTGGAAAAGAAGGGGTTAAAAAGCCCGTCGAGCTGGTCGGTCATTATAACCAACGCGTCAGCCTTTTTGCCTCCGCCGTTATCGGAGCAGCCTGCAAAGGCGGTGGTAATACCTATGCACATTACAAGACATAGGAAAAGCGCAAGAATTTTTTTCATAGAACTTTCTCCTTTTATGATAATATTTTAATCATTTACTTTGATGTCAACTGCACCGTCTGTAATAGTAACGGTCAGCCTGTCGGGATTTTCGCCAACAACCTCACAGCGAATGCCGCTATCGTCGATATCTGCGTTGCCTGTTCCGCAAACAGTACCGAGAGAGTAGTCGTCGGTGGCAAAGAAGCAACCGGAGTCTATTTCCAAAACGCTGTCTTTGAAGACTACGTCTTTCACTGTCGCCTTTTCGGATACGCTGCCTGCAAACAAGCCGTAGCTGCTGCCTGCAGTCCTTATACCCTTTTTAACGGTAAACTTTGCATTTTCAAAGGTTACACCGGTTACCTCGGCACCGTCTGCTAGCTGTCCGAAAATACCAAAGCTTGTCTTGCCTATATCGTTTTGAACTACCGTTACGTTCTTAAATGTGTGGCCGTTACCCTCTATCTTGCCGCTGAAAACGCCTGTGGTAAGGGCGGAAGGCCAAATAATGTCGGTAAAGTCCAAGTCCTCGTGAATTATATAGGTGCCGCCCGCTTTGTAGTTTGCCGCAAACTGCTTCGCGGTGTATATATGATAGATATCGCCCTCGGTCCAGGAAACGTATACGTCCATGGACGGATTCTCGGCAGTACCGTTTTCGGTGTTTACCTTACCGCTGTGGTAAAGAAGCTCGGTATCTATCTTGTTTTGGCCGTTTTTGTCAAGATATGCGGTATCAAAGGTGTATCCCGTTCTTTTGGGGAAATCGTTCATGCTTATGGAGCCGCTTTCCGTGTCCCATTTTGGAAGGATAAGCCCATCCTTTTCCGTGGGATTAAAGGTATAGGTTTCAAGAAGCTTTCCGTCGTCAAGGTTGTAGAAGTTAACCTTAAACATAGGTATCCAAGCGGCATAAAGGGTCATAACGGGCTCGGCCGCGCTGTAACTTTTACTCGCATCTACCTTAAGCACATCCTTCTCAAAGTCCCAAAGACCTGCGTAGGTGTATACGGTGTTACCTTCAGCATCCTTACCCTCGGTGCGCTCTGAGTAAAACCCTGCAAGAAAATGACCGCCTAGACTAGGGGTAAAGCTGTTGCTTGAGCCTCTTCTTGTATCGTCGGGAGAAAGCAGGGCGATGCTTACCGTGCCGTCAGGATTCTTTTCCATGTCGGAAACGTTAAAGGAATCCATTATAACCGAGGTGTTGGTATCAAAGTTTCCCCCGTTTGCGTCGTACTTAACGCTTACGGTATATCCTTTGCCGTCATTAACCTCATATGGGGTGGGGTCGCTCCCACATCCTGCCGCAAAAAGCATTGCGGCAGGTAGTATCAAGCCTGCAATCAGGCTTTTAAGTTTTAGTTTCATAAATTACCCTTCTTTCAAAAGAGTCTCGGCGTTTATTCAACGTCTTTTTTCTGCTTTTTCTTTTTCACCGTGGAAATAATAACCGCGGCTATGGGAGCAACTACCGTAACAAGACCGAATAATACGATGCCTATCCAGTTTTCGCTGTTCTTTTTACCTTCGTTATTTTCTGCGTTGTCGCCGCTTTCCGTATCGGTGCTCTCGTCACCGGGGGTAAGGGCGGTTATACGCTGTTCTGCGGCGATAAGATCGGGATAGTTGGTAACCAAGGATTGCTGAACGGTGGTGGCTATTTTGTTATATGCCGCTCTTGCCGCTTCAACGTAGGCCCTATCATCGTAGGTAACCTGCTTGGGAATAGCCTTTATCGCCTCAATCGCCTCAAGAGTCACGTCATCAGCCGCCGCTGCACCTTCGATGGAAAGATCAAAGTACTGACTCATCACGAAGGAGTCGTAGCCCTCGCCGTTTATTGGCTTAACCATTGTTATCTTGTCCTCAACGTAACCAACGTAGTCGATAAAACTTGCGCCGTAGTAAACGGTGAAGTAAAGTCCGTCGGTAACGTTCCACATATAATAAGGAACCAGTCCGATACCTTCTATGGTAACTTCGTTACCGTGATAGTCTTTATAAGTGCCAAGCTCGCCCGTAGCGGGGAAGTTTTCAAAGCATTCGTAGTATGTAGGATCAAACTCCTCTTCAAGAATGGGCGATGTGTAACTTGCAAACACAACAGTATCCAATTTATCACAGCCGAAGAATGCTTTGTGTCCGATTGCTCTTACGGTGTAGGGGAGATAAACCATCACTGCATCGCTGTTAGCGAAGGCAAAGGAGGTTATTCTTACAGTGTCCTCTGCAACCTTAACGGTGCTGTCGTTTCCTGCAAAGGTACAAAGCTCAAGACCTGTGCTTATCTTGCAGTAAAGGGAGCCGTCTATAACCTTAACGTTGTCGCTGATATCAAAGGTGTAAAGGTTTTCTTCAAAGGTTGCACCATTGAATTCTGTCTTTATGGTCTTGTGGAAGGGCTCTATATCGCACATTGCGAAGGGGTTGTCACCAACAGAGGTAAGAGAACTGCCCAAGGTAACCTTAAAGGAAGTAAGCTCCTCCTTCATAAATACGTGGTCACCAAGGGTAACCGCGCCGCTTAGATCCGCTTCGGTAAGACCTGCATAAGCAAAGGCGTACTTTGCTAGGTTCTTTGCGTTTTCAAGGCTCTTAACCTCGGTAAGGCTTTCACAATAGGAGAAGGCGCCCTCACCGATATCACAGCCGTTTTTGTTTAAAATAAGGGTTTCAAGACCGCGGTCGTAAACGAAAGCGTAATCGCCTATACTTTCAGCCGAGGAAAGATCAAGATACTTAATGTTGGTTTCGGAAAAAGCGTTGTTGCCGATAGTAACGATTTTATCAAGGTTAGCCTTTTCGAGAGCAATGCAGCCCGTAAAGGCGTAGTTGGGAATTTCGGTAACCTTGTCGCTTAAAACCACTTCCTTAAGGCTTCTGCAGTAGGAGAATGCGTTTTCTCCCAATGTTGCAGATGCGCTTATATCAACGCTTTCAAACAAAGGAGAGTGGTAGGTGTAAATATAATTGCCGTTCTCGTCAGCCGCCGCATTACTCATGCTGTCATCGTAGCAAACGTAGTAAACGTCACCGGAGAAGGCGTAGTCACCAATCTCCAAAACTCCTGACAGGTCAATACTCTTGAGGCTTGCATTATTGTAAAATGCCATATAGCCTATTTTGGCACCCTCGCCAAGGGTAACCGTCTCAAGGCTTGCCGCGTTACAGAAGGCGTTTTCACCTATAATGCAGTTCTTGCCAATAGTGAGAGAGGAAAGGGCGGTGCCAAACTCGTAGTAGAACAGCTTTCTGTCGAGGTCATCGTAGTAGCTTGCTACTCTAAAGGCGTAATCCTTGCTTATGTTAAAGGCGTACTTGCCGAGGGTAACGTTGTCACCGATGGTAACGCTTTCAAGGCCAAAGCATTCGCTGAACACGCCCTCTGCTACGGTCATACCGTCGGGAACGGTGATCGACGTTACGGCGGTATTTGCAAAGGCGTATTTACCTATCTCGGTGCCCTTGGTAAAGGAGGGAAGAGTCTTTATGGGAGTTTCAAAGAAGGCGTATTCGCCAATCCTTGTAAGTTTGCCCAAGAGAACAACTTCAAGGCTGTCAGAGGAAGAGAAGCCGTAGTTTTCTACAACCGTTACGTCCTTAAGAGTAACTGAGGAAATGGAGGTGTTGTGGGAGAAAGCACCATTTCCCACGGCAGTTATCTTTGCACCTCCAACGGTGTCGGCTGTAAAGTCACCCTTTAGTGTAGCGGCAACCGCAATCAGGGTCTTGCCATCGGCTGAAAGAACGTGGTTTGCGCTTTGTGCCTTGAAGGCCTTGTTGCCTGTTTCAACTACGAAGGCGGAAACCTTGGTGTCTCTGAAAGCAAACTCGCCGATAGCATTAACATCGGGACCTACGGTAACCTTTTCAAGTTTTTCACATTCATAGAACATACCGGCAGGTATAATAGCCGAATTAACGTAAAACTCTTTAAGTGATTCACAGTCGGTAAAGGCATAAGCGCCGTACTTCACCTTAGTAGCCTTTACGGTAACCTTTTCCAAATTTTTACATCCTGCAAAGGCGTACTGACCTACAGAGATAAGGGTGTCGGAAAGTTCCACGCCCTTAAGTTTTTTGTTTCCTGCAAAGGCATAATCGGAAACTATGCAGATGGAGGAAAGCTTGACGGTTCCTTCAAGGTTGCAATTTTCAAAGGCGTTTTGGTTTATGATCTTAAGATTATTATCACTGCTGAAACTTATCTTTTTAAGGGAAGTGCAGTTGAAAAACGCACCGTATTCGATAGATTCAAGGGTGGAGGGAAGCACTATCTCCTCTAAAGCCGTAAGGTTTGCAAAGGCATAATTGCTTATTTTCTTAATCCCCTCGGGAAGGATAACCTTGGTAATAGTGTTGTCACCTATGAACCACATTTTCGAGGTTTCTCTGTCGTCTATCTCAAGTTCCTCAGGCGTTTTCATAACGTATTCAAAGTTGGAGAAGGCAAAGGGCCCTATTTCTTTAAGAGAAAGATCAGCAGGAACGTTTACAACGCCGCCGTTGCCGTAGTAATGGGTAAGCTGACCGCCGTTGTTAACGTAGGGGTCCTTGACCTCAACGTCAACCGTTTGTGAGTAGAAGGTGCTTTTGCCATCCATCATAACCTTAATGGTAACAGAGGAGAAGCCTTCGGCAACCGCCGTAACAACACCGCTTTCATTAACGGTTACTATTGAGCTATTGCCCGTTTCAAATACTACCTTGGTATCATTGGGGAAATATGCATCAAGCGTGTAGCTCAAAGCGACGGATTCAGAGGGGTACATGGTAAGCGAGAAATCCTTGCCAAAATGTCTCTCGTTGCCCGTGTCACCCAGTTTCTTGTCGTCGTTGTCAACCATGTAGTATGCTTTAAGGGTCTTGTATCCGTCAAGGGTGAACACATCAGCCACCGGCTTATCGTACCTTACAAAGCCTTCGTCCCCTTCTGCAAGCACCTTTACCTTAAAGGTAACGCTCTTGCCGGATTCGGGGTCTCTTGCTCGTACGGTTGCCACGCCGGGAGCTACGGCAACCAGCTTGTTGTTAACCGTCTTAACGGTTTTAATGCTGGAGGAGTCGTAGTCAAGAAGTTCAGCCCATTCGGTGTTGGGGTAAACCAAGGGAGCGAGGGTGTAAACCTCGTTGGGACTAAGGGTAAGCCCCTCGTCAAGCCCGTCAAAGTAAAAGTCAACGTAGTCGTCGGGAAGTCCTATTTCATAGGAGGCATAGTTAAGAGCATAGTCGTAACAGGTAAGCACAAAGGTGTTTCTGTTGATTGCGTTTTCCTTTATTTTGTATATGTAATCGGTCAGGTCGTATGTAACGTAGGTTGTGGTGTTAGCCTTGGACGCATAAACGGGGGTAAGATAGTTGCTGAAAGTTTTAAGCTCAGGGGCTTCGTTCCCGTTCTCGTCTGTCTGATTTACAACGTAACCAAGTTGAGATGCCATCGCGTAATGATTATCGTATATGGCAACGGTAGCGTAAAGCTTGTTCTTCTTAGCTGTGTTGTCGTATTCGTAAAAGAACTGGGTATCCGTAACGGTTGGCGCTTCAAAATCGATGGTAAGAGGGAACTCGAAGGTGTTTTTCTTGTTTGTGGTCAACGCGCCATCGCCGTAGTCCATATAACCGGTAAGCTTTACAGTGTACTTGGTGTTGTTTTTAAGGTTATGCTCGGTGGTGTCAAATTCGATCTCAACGTTTGCGGGGTAGGGAGTGCCGCCGTCACCGTAGGATTTTCTTACATCATCGTCAACACATTCAAAAATTACCTCTCCCGTAGTGTCGTCGGTGATGGTAACCACTATCTTTGCGGCGTTTCTCAAAAGACCTGCCCATACGAAGCGCAGAGAGTGTATGGCGCCTTCCTGATTGGATAGGGCAATATAGTTTCTGTTAGCGGATATAACGATGTCATCGGGATTTTGCTGGAAGTAGTAAGAACCGAGGAAACTTACGTAGTCATCGTAGATACCGCCGATAGGACGGGTTGCATAGGCATCTGCCATGGTCTTGTCCTCGGGAGCGATAGCATCGTCAAGCTCGTCAGCGTTGGTGTCGTAGTAGTCAAGGTCAAACATAGGAGCAGCGGTCCAGTCACCGTAGAAGGCAAGGTAGGGCACGTTAAGGTCTATATCTGTGCCGCTTTTTGCTGTAAGAGTTATAAAGCCTTCAACGTACATACCGTTTTCGAAGGATTTATCAAGGTATGCTTTGTCGCTGTCACTGAGCGTAACGGTAACGGTAACGGATGCGCTTTCACCTGCGGCAACGGTTATGGTTTTACCGCTGACGGTGTTGCCGTCCACGGTAGTAACCGCGCCGTTGAGAATGTATGCCTCTTCGGTAACCGTAGTCTTGCCGGAGTTGGTCTTGGTCTCGCTAACGCCTTCGGTCATAACGAAGGAGCCAATCTCGTAGGAGAGGGAGGATGAACCTATATTAGTAACGGTAAAACTCATGGTGTAAACACCGGTCTTGGAAGGATCGTCTCCAAGCTCAAGCTTGGTCTTGTCCATTGCTTTGCCGTTCTTATCGTAAGTCAAAATATATGCAGGTGTTTTGAGGGAGTTTGTAAGGTTTGCAAGACCTGCACCTTGCTTTCTGACCGCATAAGGGTTGCCGTTGGTATTAAGAGCAATATCAGCGGTGGACATAAGCAAACGGTTTACCATAGCGGCAACCTTTACGTTGTCCTTCGCAATGTCGGGGAAGTTCTCTACCACGTACTGGCGAAGAAGGATAACCACGCCTGCAAGGTTGGGGCACGCCATGGAGGTGCCGGAAAGCCTATCGTAGCCGCCACCGGTTATTGCGGAAAGAATGTTACCGCCGTGTGCGGTTATTTCGGGCTTGATACCAAGGCTGGGAGTGGGTCCCCAAGAAGAGAAGTCGTCGATAAAGGGACCGGCAGTCTGGGTAACTGCAAGGGTAAGAGTACCGTTCTTAGCCGCCGCAAGTACTTCGCCGTCGTCCTGAGAAATAGAGCAGGAGGCAAGCTTTGCGTCGCCAACGTTCATCTTGATGTCACCGGATACGTTGTTGTATATGATGATACCTGCGGCGCCTTGAGCCTGTGCAATAAACGCCTTTTCCTCAAAAGTATTGTCACCGCGGCGAACCAGTGCAATCTTTCCTTTGACGTCAAGACCTGCGTAGTCAGCACTTCTGCCTACGCCGGGAACGGTAACAAACTCAATGCTTACAGACTCCTTGTCGCCAAGAAGAGTCTTAAAGAAATCGTTGGGGTCGTTTGCGCCGTTGTTGGAGTCGTCGAAATATATTATTTTATCACCAAATTTGATATAAGGCGTTTCGGTACCCTTTATGGAAGCAACAGACATAACTCCGTCGTAGGTGGAGGGAGAACCAACGGTGCCGGTGTCGGGGTTGGAGGTAAGGCCGAGGTTACCGTTTGCCTCAGAACCGTAGGCCGAGCTGTAGCTGTTGGAGGCAGCGGCGATAACGCTGATGCCGGCAGCGCGTATCTTGTCGTATACGCCGTTTAAAACCTCCTCGTCGCTTTCGCGGCTGAAGCCGCAAGCGGTGCCGAGGGACATGTTTATGACGTCAACTCCAAGCACTACGCAGTCCTCAAGGGCGGAAAGTATCCAAGAGGAGCGTGCGGTATCAACAACGTCGGAGAATATTTTCATTGCCACAAGCTGAGCATTGGGGGCAACACCGACAATGGTGTCGTCCTTACCCGTTATAACGCCTGATACGTGGGTACCGTGTTCGTTGTGGGTGGAGTACATATCAGGGTCGCTGTCGGCGTAGTCAAAGCCAAATGGAACCTTTTCGTTTACGTATACATCGTCAACCGTAAGGCCGTCAAACAACTTGGATGCAGTGGTCTTGCCTATAAGTGCGGCAACGTCCTCGTAGGTAAGGCCAAGCTTGTCCGAGGAGAAGTTCTCGGTAGAGAATGCAGTGTGCTTGGAGTCCAGACCTGTGTCAAGCACAGCTACTACCATGCCGCTCCCGTCGTATCCTGCAGAGGAGCTGTCGAAAATACCGGTGCCGTAAACGTTAACATCGTTTTCAACCACTGTGGTATCGCAGGGCTTGTAGACCTCGCCCACTATGGCTCTGTAGCCCTTCTTAAGAGTACTGCAAAGCTTTGTGTAATCCTTTGCGGAAATAAGCACCTCAAAGCCGGAAAGCAAGGTGTTGTAATCCTCGCCGGCGGTGTATTTAACGCCCTTGTCGTCAAGAGCCCTAAGCACAGAGGACTTTTTGTCTTGTATTTCGCGGTTGATTTCCTTTGCCTTGTCACTGCCTGCGGCAAACTGACCAAGGCTTTGGGATTTATCGCTCTCGTTATAGGCTGACATTATGTCCTTGGTGTCAACGGTAACGATAACCGAAATCTCAGCGTCTTCACTTACTCCCTGAGGGAGCTTGTAGACAACGTTGCTGTCCAGATAATCGGTGTAGCTTGCACTGACGCCGTTCAACAGTTCGATAAACGAAGCGCTGTGCTTTGCGTTGCCTGAATTAATAGGCGCGGAAATAAAGCAGCCGAATACTAAAACGGCGGCAATTATCACCACAACTGTTCCTTTAAAGAACCCCAAAAAACTTCTTTTGCTCATAGGTAAAACGCCTTTCTGGTTTTTTATGCCATAATTATAGCAATATACACTATATCATACTATATTTTTTGTCAAAAGGCAAGCCTTTTTATAAGATATATAATAATAATGTACTTTACTTTTCTGATTTTCTGTGATAAAATTAAATAAATTAAAGGGCGAGGTGTAAAAATGAACGATAAACACGCAGTTCTTTTGAAAAAATGCGTAAATATAATCACTGCTGCTTTAACGGTGGCGGCGGGTGCTTGCCTTATTGTCGCTTGCCTTGGTATATATGATGGCGGAGAAGGTGAATACAGCCGCGCCGCAGTGGGGGAAGCGTTTTCAAAAATATCCTTCATCTTGTATTTGTGGCTTGGGTTTGCTGTTGTCGGCATTATTTGTCATTTTCTTGTACCAAGCAGCGAAAAACGCATCGCGGGGAAAAGAAACGGCATAAACAAAGAAAAAGAAAACTTCAAAACCAATCTTTGGGTGCGTATTACGCTGCTTGTAATAGGTGTGGTGTTGGTGGCTATAGGTGTTTTGGCAGGCGGAATGGCAGATGTGCTCGCAAAGGCCATAAACATCTGTACTGAATGCGTTGGATTGGGGTGATAAAATGGCTAAAATAACCGAAAGAATAAAAAAAATCATTCCTACCCGCCGTAAGATAATTCAACTTTATTTCGCTTTGCTTTATAATGCCAACCTAAAAGGTTTTGTAAGCGGCAATATATATAAGGGCGATAGCAAAAACCTTTGTGTTCCCGGGCTTAATTGCTACTCCTGTCCCGGTGCGGTGGGTGCTTGCCCCTTGGGGTCTTTACAAAGCGCTATAAGCTCCGATAAAAGCACAATGTTTTATATGGGCGGTATTTTGGTGCTGTTCGGTGTGCTTTTCGGCAGACTTATTTGTGGCTTCGCCTGTCCCTTCGGTTTGGTGCAGGAGTTGTTTTATAAGGTAAAAACACCAAAACTTAAAAAGAATCGCGTAACAAGGGTCTTATCCTTCTTGAAATACGCAATACTTGTTGTTTTTGTGTTCGTCATTCCCATTGCCTATGCCTTGCGTGACGTTCCGTTGCCTGCTTTTTGTAAATACATATGTCCCTCGGGTACCTTAGAGGGCGGTATAGGACTGCTTTCCAACAAAGCAAACGAAGATTATTTCACTATGCTGGGTCCTATTTTTACGTGGAAATTTGCCCTTCTCGTCAGCTTTATAGTTGGCTCGGTTTTTGTGTTCCGTTTGTTCTGCCGCTTTTTCTGTCCTCTGGGCGCTCTTTACGGCTTGTTTAACCGCTTTTCTGTTTTCGGGATAAAATTTGAGCGTAATAAGTGCGTTGATTGTGGCCTTTGCGTAAGCAACTGTAAAATGGATGTAAAGCACGTAGGCGACTTTGAATGCATTAATTGCGGCGAATGCGTTGACCTTTGTCCTACCAAAGCAATAAAATGGAAAGGCAACGTTTTTGCTCTCCGTCCAAACGAAATTACTCCAACGCCTGAAACAGTTAAAAAGCAAAACAACAAACGCATTATCGCCAAATGTGTTTCAGCAACACTTATGATAAGCCTTTTGGCAGGGGCGTTCTTGTATTATTGGAACGACAGTGAGGAAACCCCGCCGACGGTAGAGGATAATTCCTCCGTAGATGTAGAATACGGCACCGAGGCAGGGGATAAATGCTATGGCTATGAGTTGGAGCTCTTTGATAAAAACGGTCTTACCGGAGATACCCTGGATCCAACACAAACTGGCAAAATTACCATAATAAACTTTTGGGGAACTTGGTGTACCCCCTGCGTTAACGAGCTTCCGTATTTTGACAGGATAGCCTCTGAATATGCAGACAGTGTAAGTGTTTTCGCCATTCATACATCAATGGCGTTTTCTCCCGCTGCAGATTACGTAGGCAAGTATTATGGTAACAGCAATATTATTTTTGCTAAAGACTACACTGTAAACAACATGGAAGGGTATTACTCGACCCTTGGCGGCAGAGGCACTTACCCTTACACCGTAATACTTAAACCGGACGGCACTATAAGTAAAATCTATTTCTCAGCACTTCACTATGAAGACCTTAAGGGAAGCGTAGAGGAAATACTTAAAGCATAAAAACAAAAATCCCTTGCGGTGTTGTACCGCAAGGGATTTTTTATCAAGTTTGCTTTGCCGTGCTTTAAAGTTTTAATTACTTAACCTTTTTAACAACAGCAACGCCTGCAAGGGAGATAGCAGCGAGGAGAGCGAACACTGCAAGACCTGCGTCGCCGGTATCGGTGGTGCCGCCTTCAACCTTGGAGGATTCTTCGATGGATTCCTCAGAGGAATCAACGGAAGAGTCTTCAGAAGAATCTACGGAAGAGTCTTCGGAGGAGTCCTCGGAAGATTCTTCGGATTCGTTAGGAACAAACTCAAGGCTTACTTCAACGTCAGAAGCGGGAATGTACCAATTTTCGTTAGGAAGAGCAACAACCTGAATGGTGATAACGTCGCCTTCGGAAACTTCTATGGAGATAACGCCGTTTTCGTCAGCATCAGAACCGTTCTTTACGGCGTAGGTGGTACCGTTGGAAAGGGTAACGTCAACCTCGGTGCCTTCGGTAGCGCCGATGATGGTAGCGTTGAGGATGCCGTCAGCGGGAGCGATCCATTCAAAGAAGTAACCGTCGTTGTCATTTTCTTCAAGGTTAACGGTTATATCGCCAAGTTCTTCAAGGTCTTCGGGGTTGCCCATAGCACCTTCGGGAAGATCAAATTTTACGGTGAAGGAAGCATCTTCGCTGCCATTGTTGGTGATAGCAAGAACAACGGGCATTCTGGGGTTCATAGAAGCGGGAACAACAAAGGTAACAACGCCTTCAACTGCTTCATAGGTCTCACCGTTAACGGTAACGGAAACGTTAGCATCTTCGATGGTGAGAATGGTGTCTGCTACACCGAAAAGCTGGTAGTAAACGGTAGAGCCTGCGGGGATGGAATCTGTGTCAAAGGAACCGGGGATATCAAAGTAATCGGGGGTGATGGGGTTGCTTTCGGTGCCTGCGGGAGCTTCAAATGCAGCAACGAAAGAAATTTCAGTGTCGGTAGAAGGATAGTTCCAGTCAGCGTCGGGAAGAACAACAGCCTGAATGTTAAGAACGTCGCCTGCAGCAACTTCTATTTCAACTACCTTGTCACCAAACTCATCTTCAACGCCGTCAGCGCTAACGCTTCTCTGAGCGTAGGAGTTAAGGTTGTTGATAACAACGTCAACCTCTGCACCTTCGGTAGCGGAAGAGATATAAAGAGTAACCTTACCTGCTTCGGTAGCAGTCCAGGTGTAGTAGTAGCCTTCGGTATTGCCTGCAGCTACAACAGCATCGGTCCAACCAAGCTCTTCAAGCTTTTCGGGGTTGCCCATGGTGCCTTCGGGCAAGGAGAAGTTAACGGTAAAGCTCTTAGCCTCGGTACCCTTGTTGCTGAACACGAGAGTGGTGGGCATCATGGGGCTCATAGAAGCGGGAGCGATAAAGGAAACAACGCCGTCAACTGCGTCGTAGGTTTCGCCGTCTACGGTAACGGAAGCATCAGCATCGTTAATGGTGATGATTGTACCGCCGATACGGTAAAGGTTGTAGTAAAGGGAAGCGCCTGCTTCGATTTCTACGGTATCAAAGGAGCCGGGGATATCAAAGAAGTCGGGAGTGATGGGAGCCTCGGGAGAACCTGCTTCGGGTTCAGCTTCGGTCATAACTTCGATTTCTTCAAAGCCGCCAAGGTATTTGAACTGGGTAAGAGTTACGCGAACGTAAGAAGCCTCGGT
>JAFQKR010000016.1 GCA_017396825.1 Clostridia bacterium | reverse complement strand
TTCTCTTTGATTTTTTCTGTTTTTTCGTTCAAAACGAACCTCGGCTCACAGTACTTAGTACAGTTTTCGCCTCGGTTCGTCTTGTCTGCACTCTTTCTCAGCACTCTGCCAGCTTGATGACAAGGTTTGTCATCAAGCTGAGCCCGTTTCTTGAAAACAAGAAACGGGCTTTTTGCTTTTTGATTATTCGTTTACAAGATTCTTTTTAATAGATACGTAGTCGGTGGTGCTGATTGTGCTGTCACCGTCAAAGTCAGAAGCCTTAAGATATGCGCCCTGCATTGTGGAGTTATTTTTAATAACCACCTTCATGGTTACGATATCTGCGGCGCTGATAATGTTATCACCGTTGATATCACCCATTACGTAAAGAGTGTAGGTTGCGCCCGTTGCGTTATTCTTAACGGTAGCGCCTGTACCCACGCCGCTTACGGTGATACGTTTATCGGTGAATATGCCCGTTATTGCGGCGGTGTCCATGCTTGCGCCGGGAAGCATAATATAGTCGCCGTCAACCGTTGCGGTGCTGTCGACAACGCTTATATTTGGAGTCTGATAGGTGGGAACATCAGTAACCTCGGACTTAACGCTTATTCTTGCGCCGGGATATGCAATACCGTTGGTTACGTCGATGCCCGTAAGGTGAATCAAGTCGCCAACCTTAGCGGATACCACGCTTGCATTGCCGCCGTTAGCGGTGCCGTGCAAACCAATTATGATACTGCCGCTTGCGAGAGTATAGCTGTAATCAGTACTGCCGTTGGGAGCAATTATGCTGCTTATAACGTATGCGCCCTTATCTGCGCTGTAAGTACAAAGGAAATTCTTTGCCCACGTAAGATTTGCGGTAGTGTGGTTAATAGTGCCGAAGGAAGGAGTAAATATGATGGCATCATCGGTAGCGATACGCTTATTAAAGGAAACAAAGTTGCTTCTGCCGATATCGCCTTCGCCGTAAACGCTTACCTCACCGATAAACATATGACTGCTTGCAAAGTAGCAACGGAAAACAACGTATCTGTCGGTTGATGCAACGGATGCAATAGATTCATAGGGAATAGTCTGATACGCGCCCGTTATAGGAGTCATAGTCTGTTTAAGAGTGCTGTGGAAGTAATAGTCGGTGCCGTTGCTTGATGCGTATACCTCAACCAACGTAGGCACGCTGATACCCCAAGGAGTATAGTTGAGGGCGCTTACGCCAAAGCCTGTTATTTTCTTTGCCTCACCAAGGTCAACCTTTATATCGGTATAACTACCCTTGCCGGTTATACTGCCGTGGGCAGAGTTTATGTGGTATCCCGTCCACTCTGCTGAAGAAGCCGTTTTACCGAAAAGAAGACCGTCAGTCATCTCCGCAAGACCCGTGTCGGGGTATGAGGTATTTGCTACATGAGTGGCGTAGGATGCGCCCAGGGAAATCCTGTTGCCCTTGGTGGCGGTGTCTGCCGCAAGGGTCTTTATCTTGTTAGCCATTGCGATAAGCTCGCTATCAGAGGCGCCGGCGGATATAAGACGCTTCGCTTCAAGGTAAGCATAGTCAAGTCTGTCCAAGGCAAGGTCAGAGTAGTTGCCTATTGCGATAGATGAAGCATTATCAAGAGCCGCCTGAAGAACCCCCTTAGGGTTTGCAACCTCTCTAAGCTCCATTATAGCGCGCTTATGGTCGCCCATTATTGCGGTAGAGGAATTATACACTGCCTTCGCATTAGCTATTGCATTGGTAAGAGCCGTAGAAGAGGCTGTTGCCGCATAGCTTTCAGCCGCGTTTATTTTGCTTAAAAGGTTTGATTTAACCGTTGAGTTGGTCGCACTGCTGCGTTTAACTACCAATATACAGTCAGATATCGCACGAGAGCTGGACTGAACGTAGCCCGCACTGCCGCTGCCCGTATTTGAAACGTACATAGCACTGGAGCCGCCGCCGTCCATACGGATAACGTTAGTACAGCCCATGTTTATCATAGCCTGCGCTACGTCACGAAGGGTAAGAGAGCCACCGCTGCCGGTGCTGCCGCCTTCACTGGTGAAGAATACGTAACTGCCGTCTGCCTTCTGACCGAAAGCGGTCCAACGAGCCTGAAGGGTAACGGAGTGGGTACCGATGGTGCTCTGTATAAGGGTCTGGTCAACACCGTTCTTTACAAGCCAACCAACGTTTGTTATAACGGAGTTTGCGTTTTCCATAACGGAACGGGAGGCCTCAATGGTCTCCTCTGTATTAATGGTAATGGTGTCACCCGCCTTAAGGCCGGAGATGTAGCTTTCGTAGGAAGAGCCGCTACGCATAAACAAAATAAAGTTGTCGGAGTAAACACCGCTGTCCCCCAAAGATCCGCCGTAGGTGTTCTTTGTTACGGAAACAACCTCGCCAACAAGAGTCTGACCTACTGCAAGGTCGGTATTATCTACCTTTTTACAAAGTATCTCGGTACCGGGACATGCGGCATAACTGTCACACTTGGTACCGCAGGAGGTATCAAAGTAATAAAATCTATCACTCCAGTTGCTTGCGCTGGCAGAGCCGCTGGTCTTGTTTATGTAGTAAAGCATATCGGGATAGCTTTTACCGTTGATGCCTACGGTGTACTTAAGGGTACTGCCAACGATATTCATACTGCCGTCGGAGCCGAATGCAACAACCTGATCGGAGTAGCCCATGTGAGCGCCAACTATCTTACCGTTGGATATACTAAGACCTACAAGGGTACCGTAAGGGGTGCCCATGCTGAAAAAGGCACCGTTGATAACACCCGCAACGTCGTAGCCGTATTTGTTTGTTGCTATGCTATACTGAGTGGAAAGCACGCCGGAGGTGCCTGCGTAGCCCTGAAAAGCCATAGGTATATAACCACTGCTTGCAGGATTAAAGGTTAAGGTAGTACAAGCAAGAGTATTGCCGTTTACCTTACTGGTAACGTTGTACTTTGCGTAAGCAACGCCCGTCTTAACATTATGCCCTGTGGTTTTAGTCATTGCAAAGGTGTAAGCGGAAACGTTTACACACAAAGAGAGACAAAAAACAAGAGCAAGCACAAGTGCTAAAGATGTTTTTAAAACTCTTTTCATAAAACAACATCCTTTCTTGAGGTTTTATCATAATTCAAATAATAATACATATACAGTATAACATAAAGAAAACGGCTTTTTCAAGCCGTTTTTTCACTTTTTATTCTTTTTTATACCAAAAATTCGCCTTAAAACGGGTTTCAGTATAGACGGAGATTTTATTATGTAAACCTTCATGCTTGTTTTCACCTCCCTAACGGCAAAGCACAAGAGCGCCTGCGGCAACCACAGCAACCCCCTGCACCACTACCAAGACTCCGCAGGGTAAGAAGGAGGTAAGCAAAATACCCACACCGAAAGCGCAAATACAACCACCGTAAAAGCCTTTACCTAAACACACCTTTTTAGCACCTCCTGCTTTTAGCATACGCCATTCCACCGTTTTTTGTTACAAAGGGCATTTTAAAGGAACGCCCGGCATACAATTAAACAAAAAATAAAAAGGAGAAATTTTTGATGAAAGCGGAAACCACTACTATGACGTTGCCCGTTACCGTATTTGAAACGGGAGCAGACAAAGATATAGAGTTTGAAAGCACGCTGGCAGACTATCTGCCCAACATAAACCGCATTATCCGCGCCGATGCAGATCTTATCTGCGAGGATGTGCAAACAAACGGAAGCAAGGCAGAGGTAAGCGGCAAGGCGGTCTTCTCCTTGCTTTACGAATCTGACTTTAAGCAAAAGCTTAAGAGGGAACGCTTTGAAACAGAGTTTTCTCAAAAGTTTGACCTTAGAGACCTGCCGGAAGGCGATCTGTTCCCTTCCGCTAAGGTTAAATGCAGTTACGTAGGCTGTAAGACCCTCAATCCCCGTAGGTTTATACTTCGTTGCAGAGGAGATATCGGGCTCACAGTTAAATGCATGCAAAGGGTCCCCGTGGTTTCAATGGAAGACAGCAAGGGAGCCTTTTTCAAAAGCAAAAGGCTTTCCGTGGCGGAATACTCCTCTGATATACTGAGAGATTTTAATATGGAAGAAACTCTCTCCCTTGAAACTGCACCGCCCATCGGAGAGATAATCTACACCGCCCTTGATTTTTCTTCACCCGAAATATCCAAAAGCAAGGGCAGTGCCCTTATACGCAGTGAGGCTACCTTTAAATGCTTATACGAGCCTGAGGATGAAGAAGCAGACCTTCAGATGGCACTGCGTCATTTCCCCGTAGTGCTGACTGTGGAGGACGATGCCATAACCGAGGAAAGCGATCTTTCCGCGTGCCTATCAGCGGGAACGGTAGAGTCCGAAAAGGACATAGACTCTTACGGCGAAAACCGCGTTATCCAATTGCGATACGGTGTAAGAGCCACCCTTGGCTGTATCAATCGCAATGAACTTACTGTGCCTACAGATATGTTTTTTGAGGAATACAAAAACGAAAACAAAGCCTCCATCCTCCCCTACGAGGAGCCCCTGAAGGAGATAAAGCACCGTTTTACGATAGAGAAGGCTTTTGACAGCGCAGAGCTTTCCATGACAAGCTGTCTTGACCTTAACGCAGACGCAAGCGTTACCGAGACAGTCCTTGGAGATGATGGGATAAGCGTTAAGGGAAACTGCGGCCTTACCCTTTTCGGACAGGATAACGGCTATCGCTCCAAAGATTTCACCGTTCCCTTCAGTGTGCTTATCCCCTTTGCAAACGAAGGCAAGGAGTGCATTGTAAAGTCAACTGCCGCCGCCAGAAACGGCACTGCAGAAATAGCCGGAGGCAGAGTTTCGGTACGAGTTCCCGTTGAACTGTCGATATCTGTAACCTACAAGGAAAAGGTAACGGTTTTAAGCTCGGCCGATATAGAAAAGCGCGTGGAAGAGGAAAAAGACGGAACTCCTATAATAATCTACTATCCCGCTAAGGGCGAGTCTGCTTGGGACATAGGAAAAAGATACTTTACTGATCCCGAAAAGGTGAAGGAAAACAACCCCGATTCCTTTGATAAAAACGGTAACGTAACCGAAGACGGCACGGTTTTGTATATGTAACCAAAAGAAACTCGTTTTTTCTTGCCAAACCGGAATATTTGTGATAGAATATTCGTGAGGTGAGAGGATGCCCCGCATTTTATATGAAAACGATAATATCATCTTTTGCATAAAAGAGGCAGGCCTTTTGTCCGAGGCAGGAGAAGGCAGTATGGTGGAGCTGTTGGAGGCCCACACCCAAGGTACAATCTACCCCGTCCACCGTCTTGACCGAGGGGTTGGCGGTCTTATGGTATACGCAAAGAACCAAAAAGCGGCGGCATTCCTTTCGGAGCATATACAAAAGGGCGACTTTGTAAAGGAATACCTCGCGGTGATAAGAGGCACTCCCAAAGAGGAAAGTGCCACCCTTACCGACCTGCTTTTTCACGACCGACGGCTTAACAAAAGCTACACTGTGACAAAAAAACGCGCGGGTGTAAAAAGCGCAGTATTGGATTACCGTGTTTTGGAAACAGCGGAAGGTGAAAAGGGCGCGCTTAGTTTGGTACACGTGAGACTGCACACGGGACGCACCCACCAGATACGGGTGCAATTTTCCTCAAGAAAGTTACCCCTTTACGGTGACGGCAAATACGGCGGAAGGACAGAAAAGGAGGGCATTGCCCTTTGGTCCCACCGTATAACTCTTACGCTGCCCTTTTCAAAGGAAACTATAACCATGGAAGCCGCGCCGGAGGGTGCTCCTTGGTCGTTTTTTGAAATTTAGCAGAAAATACAGGGTGACAAATCAAACAAAATATGTTACAATGCTTTTATAAAATAAAAGGAGTTTTAAAACATGAGAAATAGAATCATTAGTTTTGCCTTGGTTTTGCTTATAATATGCAGTGCGGCGCTTTCCGTTTCGGCGGCATCCATCTGCACCCCCAAGACTATGGTCGCCACGTACGATGCTGAAACGAACGAGTTTGTTTTAAGCGGCTCTTATGCCGGTACACTCCAGCCTACCCGTGCTTATATGGTAAGCCTTGTTGATGCAAACGGCAAAATGATAAGCATTAAAAACCCTCTTGGCAGTGAGCTTGACAAAGGAAACGGTGTTTTTGAATATCGCTTTGAGCTTTTGGCGTCTTCACTTAAAAACAACACCATGCCCATGAAGGTTACCTTAAGCTGTACTACCGCAAACGTTATTGCGCCCATTACCGCTGAGGTTACCGATCCCTTTACCCTTGGCGACGTTAACTGCGATGGCAGTATTGACAATTTGGATGCAACCCTGATACTGCAGTACGACGCGGGGCTTTTGGATAAAACTATTCCCGTTTTGGCAGGCGACACTAACGATGACGGTGCTGTTGACAACCTTGATGCGGTTATTATCCTTAAGTACGATGCAGGTCTTATAGACAAGATATAAAAAGCCAACCTAAAATCAGGGGGCTGTAAAAAACCAAGTTTTTTACAGCCCCTTTTATTATTTCGTCCAGTTAACCGAAGTAATTCTTTTAACCACTGCACGGTAGGTCGTTCTGGTTATCAGCGGTCTCAGAAAAACGTGGGCTTTTCTGTCCGAAAGGCTAAGCTTCAAGGTAAAACAAACCTTACCGCCCTTAATGCTTTCGTACTCGAAGACCCAAGGAGCATTACGGCAAAGCCCCAAGAACTCCGCCATTTCCTCACCCAAATACTCCTCCCACTCCTCGTCAGAAAGAGCCGTTTCATCCTCGAGCCTTGAGCACAGACCATAGTGACCAAAGCTTACGGATAACCGATACACTTTACCGTAAGAATCGCCCTCTAATCTTACCACGCCGTTATCAGAGTTTTTGGCGGAGAGGACCAGCAAAACCCCAAGGGCGGAACAATACCCCTCTTGGTCCGCATCGGAAAGATACTCCGATGGTGCAGTTTTATGAAAAAGTTCTGCCTCGTGGCGTTCAAGCTCCATCGACACGGTGCGTGCTACCAAATCAGCCGCCTTGGACGGATCAAAGTATCCGCTGTCCTCATCCTCTACACCGTCAGGCGCAATATACGCATCAAGGACCTTGCGCTTTAGCCGATAGTTTTTCTCTTCCCCTTGCTTCTCTTGTGCGGCCTGCCCGCGGCGGCTTCTTGCAGTACTTGCCACCGCCGAGGCGGTTTTTTCTATTTCTGCCTCACTTACCTTGTTTGTTTCCGCTGTTTTCTTTTCTTCCTCGTTTATCATCGGAAGGGGACGCAGACTGAAGGTAACAAAGCAGTATTCGTAAAACTTGGCAATCTCGGCATAAAGGGTGGTATCACACCCCAGTTGAATATTTACAAGTTCACCCGTTTTCAAGGCATCAAATATATAAAGCTCCTCACGGGTAAAAATGCCTGTGGCGGACGAGCCGACCCCAAGACCGGTTCCTTTAAGCGCCGTATTGAGGGCAATAATTGTTTTGTCATCGCTTATCAACAAAGCCGGACGTTCATAGTTTTGAATCAACGCAGCCATGTCCGCTGCTTTGACGGATAAGGGGCAATCATATATAGGGTTCATAAAATCCTCCGCCGATGGTTGGTTTTATGATTATACCAAGCCCATTATCTTTTGTCAACCGATTTACAAGTAACTCCTTATATCCACCGCAAGCTTTTCTTCCAAATTAATAAGGCGTTTTGTTACGTCCTTGGTGTATTCATCCGCCGCCTTATACTGATTGAGGTACTTGTTCAACGACTTTACCCCCATGTTACAGCCATCGGTCATAAGGTCGGCAATGGTGCTGTCAGACTCGTTAACCATTAGCTTAACGTTAGTCTTCATCCACGACATCCCCTTTGCAACGGGGTTTGGGTTTTTGCCGTCGTCGTCAAAACGGTTAAGCCTTGAGGTTATCTCCCTTTCCAGCGCTTGATGCTCATCGCGGCAGTCGGTAAGGCGTTTTTTAAAGTTACCGTCATTAACGTATCCCAGAACATCGTTTATGGAGCTTACCCCCATCTTCACACCTGCGTCGCATTCCCTAAGCAGTTTTATGGTGTCCTTCTCTATCATGGCATATCCTCCTTTTGTTTTTATGAGTATACACTTTTTTGTTACGATATATACACATCTTGACAATGGGCGATAATATAGATATAATTCCAATCGGTAAGGAGTTTTTTATATGTGGATAATGTATTTACTTATGCTTCCCTTTGCTGTGGGGATATGCTTTTACTTCAAAGCGTTTTTAAATAGGATGCTTGAAAGCTTTGGCGCTGACGTCTCTAAGAAATATGTAAATATCCTCCTATGGACAGCATCCGTATGCATAGGGCTTGTTTCCCTAAATCTTCTGCGGTTTGGCGCGGTTATAGTCCTTCACGTTCTGGTTATTTCCGCCGTTTTTCAGTTTGTTAACTTTATAATTAAAAAGTGGGCAGGCGATAAATACACAAAAGGCTTTTGCGTTTGGAAAAGAATATACGGCAGTGGTATGATTCCTCTTATACTTACAGCCGTTTTGCTTGTAACAGGCTATTTCAATATGCATAGCATCGTACGCACAGACTATACGGTTTATACGGAAAAGGATGTGGGAGACGGCTACCGTGTGGTTTTGGTGGCAGACGTTCACTACGGCGTGTCGATAGAAGAAGAGGAGCTTTTAGAAAAATGCTCGGAGATAAGCGCCCTTGATGCTGATATGGTAATACTGTGCGGTGATATCGTAGACAGCGGCACCGACTTAAAGGGCATGAAAACGGCATTTAACGCCTTTGGAAATATAAACAGCAAGCACGGTGTTTTTTACGTATACGGCAACCACGATAGGGCGCACAATCACGGTGGGGCTTTTACTGACGCAGAGCTTGAGAAGGCAATATCCGACAGCGGTATCAGGATACTTAAGGACGAGGTGTTGGATATAGACGATAAGCTTACCCTAATAGGCAGGGAGGACCGTGGTTATACCATAGGGCAGTCAAAAAGGAAAAGCATTTACGAGCTTACCGAAGGCATAGACAAAGGCCGCTTTATTCTTACCCTTGACCACCAACCTACGGAATACGAGGAAAACGGCAATGCGGGTACAGACCTTTTACTTTCCGGTCATACACACGCCGGTCAGCTTTGGCCTATGAATCATATCTTCAACATTTTTGGAATCAACGACGGAGTTTACGGCAAAATTGCCATCGACAAGGACACCGATGCCATAGTCACCTCCGGCTTCGCCGGTTGGAGCTATCCCGTAAAAACTGCCGCCCCCGCAGAGTATGTTGTTATAGAGATTAAAAATTAAGAAGGAACTCGGCGTTTGCCGAGTTCCTTCTTACATATAAAATAAATATGTTTTTAGGATCTGCCTATTTACAGAGAATCAATAAGACCTGCATCATACTTTAGTATCTTAGCGGCGTCAAGGTTATCAACGGTACCGTCGCCGTTAACGTCGCCTGCAAGGGCTTCTGTTTCCTCAAGGTCAATAAGGCCTGCGTCGTACTTAAGTATCTTTGCTGCGTCAAGGTTATCAATTATCTCGTCATTGTTTACGTCGCCAAGGGTGTAGGTAATCTCGGGAGCAGTGGTAAACACGGTAACCTCGCCAAGACCGATGAGGAACTTGGTGCAGTTAAAGCTTACCTTTACGTATCTTGCGGAGGCGAGTTCTCTAAGCTGAAGAGTAAGGCTGTAATACTGGGTGCCGGATTTTGCGGAAAGGGCTTCTCTTGCGCTGCCCTCGGTGTAGGTCTCGCCGTCCTCGCTAAAACTTACCGTTGCGGTATCAACGTGACCAAAACTTGCCCCGTTGTTTATCATATTGAGTATCTGCACAAACTCAATATCCTCGACAACCTCACCAAGGTCAATGATTATTTCCATAAGGCTGTCAGCACCGGCGCGCACTGCAAGGGTAGCGCCGTCTGAGAAATTGCCTGCGGTACCTATCTTGCCGTTAGTAAGCTTTTTGGGGCTTGCTTCCTTGGTGCCCACGTTGTAATATCTGGGTTCGGTGGATGCGTCGTGATCGGCTATCTCCTGACCGTTGCAGGTAAAGGTATAGTCCTTGCCCAAGGCAACGTTTACGCAATCCTCGGAGGGCTCTTCTGCAGGAAGGGTGTTGGGGTCCTCAGGGAGAATCTCTTCCTTGGGCTCGTTCTTATCAACCATGCCGTAAACTTCTATCTCATCAAAGCACATGGAAGAACCGGTAGTAGCAACTACCAATTTGATATATCTTGCGGATTGAGCTTCTTTAAAGTTGAATACAAAGTCCTTTGCACCGGTAATGCCGGTAGCAACCTTTTCAATGTCGTAGTCGATGCTTGCAGACCAGTTCATACCATCGTCGGAACCGTATATAATAACGTTATTTGCGTTGAAGTTATTAACGCCGCTTTGCATGACGGTCTTAATAGTAAGGTTGCGAAGGTCGTTTTGCTGTTTTTCAAGGTCTATAACGTAGGATGCCTGAGCGGTAGTGCCCAGCAAAACAACGGAATGTCTTTCCTCGTCAGTGCTTTCGCTGCGGTATCTGCCGTTAGTCATTTTAATGTTAAAATCGTCACCGAAAACAGAGGAGCTGTACTTGGGGGTCATTATACCGCACTGGGTAACGGTGTAGGGTTTGTTGAGAGCAACGTTTCTAAGTTCGGTACCCTCGGTATCCTCGATTGCTTTATAGGTCTTCTGGGGCTTGGGGTCTGCGTTGGGATCGCGAACGATGAGAATGGAGTTAGCAACTCTTCTGCCCGTACCGTCGCCGCGCTCGCCGATAAACTCATGGTTGAATTTGCCGTCGCCTTCGCTTATGATAACCGCGGTAGAGCCGCCGCCGTCAAAGTTTATAACCTCGGTACAGCCAAGCTCGGTCATCATCTCTACAAGCTGTGCAAAGGGCATACCGTTGGGTCCGCCGGCGGTAAGACGTCTGCCGTCGCATACCATGTAAACGATACTGCCATCTTCCTTAACACCAACAAGACAACGCTGTGCGTAAAGGTTATCCATTGCCTCGGGGTCAGTTGTCTTATACTCACCCTCGGCATAACGGTCTACGCCGTCGTGAACGAGAACATAACGTGCATAAATTGCATGCTCTGCGTTACGCATTATCTCCTTGGATTCTTCTATACTCTCGTCTATTGCAATACTTACTGCGTCGCCTATGGCAACGGAGCTCATATCTATGTTCTTACCAACGTAGAGCACAAATTGATTATCAGCGATTTCGCTGCCACCCTTGGTGTTAATGGCGCTTACGGTACCGCTTATGGTATCACCGATAGAGAGGGTGCCTGCGGTTATATCGCAAACCAATTCGGTGCAGGAGTTTGAAACGGAAATAGGACTTACGTCGCCTATATCACTGTCGAAGTAATAAATCTGGTCTGCAGAGGGAGAAGCAATGCGTTTATTTATATACTTAAAGGCGCTTGTTCTATCAACGCCGTCTATGGTAAGCACGTAACCGGGACAGCTTCTGACAACATCTGCTGTTCCATCCGGAGCTATCGCAAGGTAAAACTCATCGCTGCCAACATTAGCAACAGTCATCTTACCGGCGGAAATATAGCCGCCGATAGGAGTGCCGTAGTCACTTGCGTTCATGGAGAAAAAGTCGCCGTTGATAGCCGCGTAAACCTCAAGGCCTTCCTTTTGAGCGTTTATCGCATCGTCAACTATTGTGTAGCCGTGGCTTGCCTGTGTATGGTACACATAGGAACGGAAGGGGCTGGTCTTGGGGTTGAACTCCATTGTAAAGCATATCTGTTCTCTTCCCGTAGAGTCATTAAAGGTAAACTCGTTATACACAAGTCCCTCTCCGAGAGTGTGGGTCTCGCCATCGATAACGGTATAGTCTGCAACCACATCTCCCGTAAGATAGATAGCGGAAACGGTTGCAGGGCTTACTGCCAGCACGAACGCCAACAGCAGACTTAGAAACACTGTAAGTTTTCTTTTCATAGCAATTGGTCCTTTCCTTATTGTTTTATAGCAAAGCGCACCTTAAAGAGTACGCAAAAGCTCGTAGGTCTTGCAAAGAGGAAGCCCAAGCACGTTAAGGTAATCCCCCTCTATACGGCGGACGAAAATTCCGCCCTTTTCTTGGATGCCGTAGGCGCCCGCCTTATCCATAGGCTCGCCCGTGGCGATATACTCCCTTATCTCCTCCTCGTCGATAGGGCGGAAATAAACCTTGGTACATTCAGCGTGGACTATTTCCTTATCACCGCATAAAATAGCAACACCCGTATAAACCTCATGGGCGGTACCGGACAAAGCAGAAAGCATACGAAAGGCATCCTCCTCGTCAACAGGCTTACCCAAAAGTGCCCCGTTAAGGGCAACCAAGGTGTCTGCCGCAAGGATAACGCTTCCGTCCTCCTCTCTGCGCTCCTTTACCCATTTAGCCTTACGCAAGGCGAGAGTCTTTACAGCCTCGTCAGGTGCCATTCCATCGGTGCCGCTTTCATCTGCACCGGAGCTTACCGCCTCAAAATCAAATCCAAAGTCAAAAAGCAGCCCGCGTCTGCGTGGAGACTGGCTTGCAAGAATTATATGTTTACCGAACATTAACTACATTCCTTTTTTAAATCAATTGACAAATACAACTATATTATAGTATAATTATCGAAAAAGGTAAAGACATTTTTATGAAAAGCGGTAAAATATTATGAATTTTGAGAAAATAAAATCTGCAAATCTTATTGTGGTAAAGGTTGGTACCTCTACCCTCACCCATCAGTCGGGATATATTAACATAAGGAGAGTAGAACAACTTGTCAAGTGCCTCTCTGACCTGCAGAACAGCGGTAAGCACGTGGTGCTTGTTTCATCCGGTGCTATAAGCTGCGGTCTTGGTAAGATAGGGCTTCGCAGAAAAAGCCTTACCTTGGAGCAAAAACAGGCAGCGGCATCCGTAGGTCAGTGCGAGCTTATGGATATGTATAACCGTCTGTTTGCCGATTACGGTCACACCGTAGGGCAGCTTCTCCTCACCAAGGACGTTACCGACGACGAGCAGAGAAAGGAACACGCAAAAAATACCCTTAGGGTGCTTATTGAGCTTGGCTGTATTCCCGTTATAAACGACAACGACTCCGTTTCCTCGGAGGGTATAAAATACGGTGGCAATGATATCCTTTCCGCAGTGGTTGCCATGCTTTGCGAGGCTGACCTTGTTGTAAACCTTACGGATATTGATGGCTTTTTCGATGCTGACCCCAAGACTGCTCCTGACGCAAAGCTTATATCCTACGTAGAAAAGATAACTCCCGAGGTGATTGAAAAGGCCGGCGGCGCAGGCACAGAGCGTGGCACGGGCGGTATGGCGGCAAAGCTCATTGCCGCAAAGCAATGTACCGATTACGGTATACCTATGGTTATCGCCAACGGCGCTAACCCTGATATTCTTTACGATGTTATGTCGGGCACCTTTAAGGGCACCTTCTTTGACACTTTGGAGGCTTGATTTATTATGACTGATATATTGATGGAAAAATGCACGGCGGCAAAGAGGGCCGCAACCGTCCTTGCCACCTCCCACGGCGAGGTAAGGAACAAGGCGATCTCCCTTATGGCAGACGCTCTTGAGCGTGATATGGACAAGATACTTGCCGCTAACGGCATTGACCTTAAAAACGCCGCAGACAACGGCATGAGGGCTTCTCTTGTTGACAGGCTTACCCTCAACGAAGGCCGTATAAAGGCTATGGCGGCATCTCTCCGCAAGGTTGCGGCACTGCCTGACCCTCTCGGAGGCGGTACCGTTTGGAACAGACCCAACGGTATGCGTATACGCCGCGTAAGGGTACCCATAGGGCTTATTGCCATTATCTTTGAGGCTCGCCCCAATGTTTCCGCAGATGCGGCGGCTATCTGCATCAAGTCCGGCAACACCTGCGTGCTTAGAGGCGGCAAGGAGGCGGTACATTCCAGCACTGCCATAGTTGCTTCCGTTAAGACTGCTCTGGCAGATGCAGGGCTTCCCGCCGACTGCGTGCAGATAGTTGAGGACACCACAAGAGAAAGCAGCAAGCGTCTCATGACCATGAACGGCGTTGTTGACCTGCTTATCCCCCGCGGCGGCCGTTCCCTTGTCCGTGCCGTGGTGGATAACGCCACCGTTCCCGTTATAGAAACGGGTGCAGGCAACTGCCACGTTTACGTGGAAAAAAGCGCGGATATAACTATGGCATTGAACATAGTGGAAAACGCAAAGATGCAACGCCCCTCCGTTTGCAACGCTATGGAAAGCCTGCTTGTTGACCGCGAGATAGCGCCCCGCTTCCTTCCCTTACTTAAGGAACGTATACCGAACGTGGAGTACAGAGGCTGTCCCGAAACAATGGAGATACTTGCAGACATAACCCCTGCTACCGACGAGGATTTTTACACAGAATACAACGACTATATAATGTCGGTTAAGATAGTTGACGGAATAAACGAGGCGATAGAGCACGTTAATACTCACAACACCAAGCACAGCGAATGTATAGTTACTAAGGACACTGCCATGGCGGAGGCGTTTACTGCGGCGGTTGATGCTGCGGCGGTTTACGTTAACGTTTCCACCCGCTTTACCGACGGTGAGGAGTTTGGCTTTGGTGCTGAGATTGGCATATCCACCCAAAAGTTCCACGCAAGAGGCCCCATGGGCCCTGACGAGCTTACCACACACAAATATATCATCGAGGGTCAAGGACAGATAAGATAGGTAATGTAAAAACATTCCCCACTTAATTTTCAAAAAGCAAAAACGGTTACGGAAAGCCCGTAACCGTTTTTTTGTCACATTTCCAATCCCAGCGAGCAACGGGGATTAAAATCCGTTTATAAGACCGGCGTCATACTTCAATATAAGTGTGGCATCAAGGTTGTCCACCATGCCGTCACCGTTGGTGTCTCCTGCCTTTTTCTGCTCATCACTGAGAGGAACAGAGCCTGCGTCGTATCTGAGCACGGTAACCGCGTCCAGATTGTCGATAGAGCCGTCAAGGTTAACGTCGCCTACGAGAAGCTCTATATTGGTGGAATCGCTATCTAAGGAAACCGTAAGGTTTGCGTAGTTGGTGGCGTAGTCCTGCACCTCAAGGGTGAATTCCTTATAGTTGCCGAAGTCCACATCCGAAAGATCAAAAGTAACGGTGTAGGTACGGTCAGGCTTGGAACTCACCACCGGCTCGCTTACCGCATAAACATCGTAGTCGCCCATAATGACGAAAATATTTGATATATAGCGGTTATCCTTAGCAGATACGGTAAGCATTTTAGTGTCCTTGTTCCAGCTATAATTTATCTTCGGTGCTTCGTAGTCGATATACATATAGTACTCGCGCTGTAAAACTTTCTCCTCCCCTTCGGAGGCAAGCTGGGTCTCAAAGGTGACCTTTATTCTTGTGTTATTGGGCAGATACTTGGTTCTGCCAAGAGAATCAAGGTAGGTACCGTCCCACTGGAAATAGGTCCCCTCCTCAAACTCGCCCGTTTTTGTGTTAAAGAAGTTCTTTATGCCGTAAGCGGTATCGTCAACATAGTACACAACACCCGTATCCGCGTTGGAAACAGTCATTATTATATGCTCTACGTTGCGAAGGAGAGAGGGATAATATGTAAATTTTTGCGCCATGTTTTTACCCGTTGCCGCACCGGTCGAAAGAGAAAGACGGTCGGCATCAAAGGGAACGTTTGAGTAAAGGTTGTCGCCGAAGAAAGCAATATCCTCACCGTTGACATCGGTGAAATAAGCCTCGTTAAAGCCCACGTTCATGTCCATAAAGTCATAAACCGTGTAGCCAAGATCGGCATAGGTCTTTCCGGTGGCGGGGTCAACCGTGTCAAGCATCCATACCATTTGGTCTATAACCTCGCCCCAGTCGTATTTTTCAAAGGTTGGCGCCTTTCCCCAATCGCCGTAAAAGCCTAAGAAGGTAAGCTTTATTCTTTGGGTATCAGTACCGTTTTGATAGGTAAAATAAACGTAACCCTCAACAAATGCGCCGTTTTCTGCGGCGGCAAGATACTGCTTATCCGCTTCGGAAAGGGTCACGGTAACGGTAACCTTATCTCCCGCCTTATAACTGCTCTTATCAACCTTCACAGCCGCGCCCAAAAGGTGAGGCGTAAGAGTGTTGTACGTACAGTCCAAGTTGGAATCGTACAAGAAATTATCAGTGATTACCTCTGCACCGTCAAAGGAAACGTTTACGTCTTTCCCCGTTCCGAAAAGGTCAACAAGGTCTGCACTGAAGGTGTATTTGCCTGTTTTACCGTCATCGTCACCAAGGTGAACTATGGGGCTTTCAAAAGCAACGGTGGCGCTAAGCCCGGTATGCACGGGCATGCCTACCCCCTGCTTGCGTGGCGAATAAGGCAAGTCCTTTGCGTACTCCAAGGGTACTGCGGTGCTGAACACCAGGCTGTAAGCCAAGGAGTATCTTTCGGCACGAGTAAGACCTGCATCAAAGGGCAGTGCCGCCAACGCCGCAGCAAAGAAGCCCGAAA
This sequence comes from Clostridia bacterium, assembly GCA_017396825.1. Taxonomy (GTDB): domain Bacteria; phylum Bacillota; class Clostridia; order Oscillospirales; family CAG-382; genus SIG636. The sequence continues at coordinate 4,744 of JAFQKR010000016.1, read as the reverse complement.
CAGTGGGCGCCGCCATGGAGGTGCCGCTCATAAGAGAGTAGTCGCCGGTGCTTGTAACACCTGCACACAGAACCCCGCCGCCTACACCCGTTATGTTGGGCTTTAGCTTAAGGTCGGGAGTAACGCCCCAACTTGAAAAGTCGCACATTGTACCTGCCATGTGATTTTCCACGGGTACAACTCCCATGGAAACCGTAAGAGTTTTAACAGAAGCGGAGTTAAGCACGTCAAAGGATGCCTTTGTTATAGCGGCGGAGGGTATCACGTAATCCTTGTAGCTTAGATAAAAAGAATCGTTGGTGGTGTTATAGCAGATAAGCCCCAAAGCGCCGTTCTGTGCGGCGACAGTGAGCTTTTCCGTATCGCTTATACCGCCTCTTTTAACTACCGCTATCCTGCCTCTTACGTTAATACCGCTGTAATCGCTTGATGCACCGTCCCCGGGAACAATAACGTATTCAAGACTTCTGCCTGCAAAGTTACTGTAAAAATGCTCGTAAAGGGATTCTGCCTTGTCAAAGTATTCTACTGCCGTGTTCCCTACCTTTATACCGTAGGCGTAGTGCTTAACGTTTTCGGCGGCGGCAACGGAGATATTGTCACCATAGGTGGAGGGAGTACCAACCACACCGTAGTCTGCATAGTCGGCGGTAACGCCGTCCACGCCATTCTTTACGCTGTATCTGTTGTATGCGTATTCGCTATACCCCTCGGAATACTCGTTACCTGCGGCGCAGATAACGAACACCCCTGCTTTCTTCATTTTATCATAAACGTTACCAAAAACCACGTTCTCAAGTTCGGGGTCGTAAGTAAAACCATTTTGTGCGCCGAAGGACATATTCACAACGTCTGCGCCAAGGGTGTAGGCATCCTCCAAGGCGTGAAAATACACAGAGGAGTCGGTGTTTCCGCTGGCGTCGCTAAAGACCTTCATCGCCAAAAGCTGAGCATTTCTGGCGGCACCGTGAAAGTTGCTTCCGTTGTCACCAACCGCAATGCTTGCAACCCCCGTACCGTGATAGGCGCCGTTTGCCACGTTCATATCCTTGTCCGCATAGTCATAGGCATAGGGTACCTTTTTGCTTATGTATTCACCTTTCCCGTTAAGACCAAGGGGAGACTCCTTTAAATTCTGCACGTCTTGGGCGGTAAGAGTTTCCTTAACGTTAGCGGTCTGCTGAAACGCCTCGTGCTTAAGATAAAAGCTGGTATCAAGAACAGCAACTATGCTGCCTGCGCCGTTACCGCTTATAAGGTCGGTACCTAGGCTGCCTGCGCCGCCTACGGTGGTTGCAAGAGCAGCTTCCGCCTTGGGGCTTTCAAAGCTGTTTGCAAGGTAAACGCCCTTAACACCCTTTATCTTTTCTATCTCCTTAAGAGCACCGTAGCGTGCGTCAACGGCTATGCCGTTAAGAAGCACAGAATAACGGTATACCAATGCCGCGCCGTGCTCGTTGGTAATTTCTTCCACAAGAGAGCGCTGTCTTAGTTTCACGGCCTTCCCCGCATCGGTTATGCTATCTGCCTTACCTCTGTTCTGAAGGTCAATACCGGCGTCGCCTTCAAAAACGATAATGGCACGAAGAACCGTTTCGTCCTCCAACGAAAAAGAAAGGCGCGAAGCAAACACACCATCCCCCGCGTTAAAGGCACTTACAGGCAAAAAGGACGTAAGTACACAAAGGCAAAGAAGCAAACACGTCAATTTTATAACCTTCATTAATAAATATCTCCTTGTAATATCATAAGTTGATTATACAACCTTCGCCGCTTTTTTGTCAACCAAAAAAATATTGACATAAAAAGGTTTTTGATGTATACTCTACTCATATTGTAAGGTGCGGTATTGTGACTTAATTTAAGCCGTTCCTTTTATTAGTGAAAGCGAGGTAAGATTTATGAAAAACGTACCGGAACTGTTTGGCGAGCTTGTCTTTAACGAGGCTGTTATGCAAAAAAGGCTGCCCGAACAGACTTACCGCGCAATGAAAAAGGCAATAGGCGAGGGTAAAAGACTCGATATAGAGCTTGCGGGCGTAGTTGCCGCCGCCATGCGTGACTGGGCGGTGGAAAAGGGTGCTACCCACTTTACCCACTGGTTCCAGCCTATGACGGGTATCACCGCCGAAAAGCACGACAGCTTTATCACCCCCTCCGGTGACGGCGGCGTTATTATGGAGTTTTCAGGCAAGGAACTTGTAAGAGGTGAGCCTGATGCATCCAGCCTTCCCTCCGGCGGCCTTCGCGCTACCTTTGAAGCAAGAGGTTACACCGCTTGGGACCCCACCTCCTTTGCTTTTATCAAAGACGGTACCCTTTGCATCCCCACCGCCTTCTGTTCTTACGGCGGCGAGGCACTTGACAAAAAAACACCTCTTCTCCGTTCAATGGAGGCTATAAATAAACAGACTCTTCGCATTTTGCGTCTTTTCGGCAATAACGACGTTACCTCTGTAAAGACCACCGTAGGTCCTGAGCAGGAGTATTTCCTTATCGACCGCAAGATGTACGAAAAGAGAGAGGACCTGCGCTTTACGGGCCGCACCCTTTTCGGCGCAAAGCCGCCTAAGGGGCAGGAGCTTGATGACCACTACTTTGGTACTATCCCTACCCGTGTGGTTGATTTTATGAAGGAGCTTGACCACGAGCTTTGGCGTCTCGGCGTTCTTGCAAAGACCCGTCACAACGAGACGGCTCCCGCCCAGCACGAGCTTGCGCCTATCTTCGGCACTACCAACATCGCAACAGACCATAACCAGCTTACCATGGAAATGATGAAGAAGATAGCCGCAAGGCACAACCTTGTTTGCTTGCTTCACGAAAAGCCCTTTGCAGGGGTCAACGGTAGCGGGAAGCACAACAACTGGTCTATTTCCACCAACACCGGCGCAAACCTTTTGGAGCCCGGAGACACCCCCCACGAAAATGCACAGTTCCTGCTTTTCCTTTGTGCTGTTATAAAAGCGGTTGATTTGCATCAGGATATGCTCCGCGCTTCTGTTGCAACTGCAGGCAACGACCACAGACTTGGTGCGGGAGAGGCTCCCCCTGCTATCATCTCCATGTTCTTGGGTGACGATATCAGCGAAATGCTTGACAGCATCGAAAGAGACGAGGACTACGACGCAAGAGAAAAGGTGCAGATGAAGGTAGGCGTTCACGTTCTTCCCCGCTTCAACAAGGACACTACCGACAGAAACAGAACCAGCCCCTTTGCCTTTACAGGTAACAAGTTTGAGTTCAGAATGCCCGGCAGCAGCCTATCCGTTGCAGGGCCTAATATAGTGCTTAATACCGCAGTTGCCGACGTTCTGGACGGATTTGCAGAGGAACTTGAAAAGGCAGATAACTTTAAGGACGCTCTTCACGACCTTATTATCCGCACCATCAAGGAGCACAAGCGTATTATCTTTAACGGCAACGGCTATGACGACGCATGGATAAAGGAAGCCACCGAGGTGCGCGGTCTGCTTAACCTCGACACTACTCCCAAGGCGTTGCTTTCCTATCTTTCCCCTAAGAATATCGAGCTTTTCGGCAAGCACAAGGTCTTTTCCGAAACGGAAATGAGAAGCCGTTATGATATAATGGTACAAAACTACTGCAATGTAGTACATATAGAAGCCGTTACCATGCTTGATATGGTAAGAAAGGACATTATGCCCGCCATAAGCGGTTACACTCTTAAGTTAACTGCTGCGTTGGCATCTAAAAAACAGCTTGGTCTCTCCCTTTGCGTAAGCTATGAGGAGACCACACTGACCACCCTTTGCGAGCTTCTTGGCAGAATAAACTTCTGTACCGGCGCGCTTGAAACCATGGTTAAAAACAGTGAAGGGCTTGGAAAAGGGCAGGAGGCGGCAGAGTACTACGAAAGAAAAGTACTGCCTGCCATGGCAGAGCTTCGCAAGGCTGTTGACGAGGCGGAAACTCTTACCGACAGAGCCGATTGGCCCTACCCCGCTTATTCCGAAATGCTTTACGGCATAGAATAAGGAGAAGGTTTTATGAAAAAATTACTTGTATTTTTTGTTATCATCTCCCTTTTGGCAGCCTTTGCCGCTTGCGGCAGTAACGAGGACGCACATTCCGCAGACGGAAGTTCTTCTACCGATTCCCCAATCACTGCGGAAGCAAGCGACGATGAAATTGCCGAAGGCTCATCTGTTGAAACCCCTGAAATTCAGCCGGTAGAAAGTTCTGCAATTATAATTGAAGTAACGGAAGCACCCGAAAGCAAAGACCCTGTTATAAGCGACGTTTCCATGGATTACGGCACCTCCGTTTCCGACACCGAGGTGCTTTCCGATAAGGCTTACACCGTGTATATAGTTGACAACGGTGACGGCACCTACACCGTTAAGGCCCTTATACCCGAAAAGGTTGGCAGCGGCAAGATAGTTGTTTCCGCAAGCCAAAGCCTTTCCCTTGTCAGCGGCTCTCTTTCCACCGCTATTGAAGGCGGACTGATCAACGAAAAGTACGACAGAGGCGGTGTTAAGGGTGCTTGCGTGGTATTTGCCTCCAGCGCAACCTTCCCTAAGGGAACAGTTGCCTTCACCGCAACTTACAAGGCGAAAGACGGAGCAGTTATATCCGAGAAGGATATATCCATTTTTGAGTGGAATCTCACCTCAGGCACAGGCTACCTTGGCACCCATAGAGACAGCACCGTTGTAATAAGATACGTTGCCAAATAGAATTAAAGCAAAAACATACGAATATAAAAAGAAAAACCGCA
>JAFQKR010000015.1 GCA_017396825.1 Clostridia bacterium | reverse complement strand
CTGTGAGCCGAGGTTCGTTTTGAGCGAAAAAATATAAAAATATATAAAAATTTCGGGGAAATTTTCCCCGAAATTTTTCACTTTATAGTAACTATATTTCTTTTTTCGTGTTCTGTGCCTTTGTCAGCGGTCTGTGGCTGTAAGAAACTTTGTTTTTTACAGCCCTTTTGTTTATTAAAATTTTTTTGCAAGATATGTAGCCAATGGTGCGGCAAGCACGGAAAGCAAAACGGCAGGCGGGATATCCAACACCGAGTGTTGCTTTAAGAACACGGTCGATATGCTTATAAGCACCGTTAACACCGTCATTATTATGCGTAGGGTCCATTTTTTGAAATGAACACTGTTCCACGAGGCGTAAAGCACCGCAATGGAGCCGATAACGTGGAGAGAGGGACAAACGTTTGTGTTGGTATCAAAATCGTAATACCAATGAATAAAATCAATAAGTGCGTTGGAACGGCCGGGGTCAAGGACCCTCAGCTCCTGCTGGTTGGGGAATACAAGGTAGATGATTATAGTAGCAGTATAGGTGATAATAATGAACCACATATACTTTTTAAAGCTTTTTACGTCCCAAAACGCCGTGTAAAACAGCATGCCTACCATAAACACAAACCAGAACAGATATGGGAAAAGGAACCACTCGCAAAAGGGAACCACGTCGTCTAAGGGGTGGTACATGGTGTGGTAGCTGTCAAAGATGATGAGCCTTTCCACCGCCCCAAACATTATTCCGTACAAGGGCCAGTAAAGCAAAAGCAGTAAATGCTTAAATCTATCGGAGCAAAGGTTGTTAAGCCGCAGATCTCTGTAATTATACATCAGCGCCCCTCCGTATGTAACAAATGGCATATGTTCTTAGCGGAATTTCCTGCAAATACCCCGTCCATAGCCCTTTGCATGGCTTCAAGTCTTTTAGGGCTTTTATAAAGCTTAACCGCCAGCTCGGCAACGCTGCCTTTAGTTTCCGCCGCCATGCCACCCTCAACAAAGAAGCGGCGGTTGTAGTTTTCACATCCGCCAACGGCGTTTATGAACACAAGCGGAAGCCTTTTTGCCAGCGCCTCGCTGCAGGTAAGCCCGCCCGCCTTGGTAACAATAAACTCTGCGCTGTCCATGTAAAGGGATATGTTTCTGGTAAATCCAAGTATACGCACGTTTTGAGGAAGCTTAAGCTTGTCAAGACGGCGTTTAAGCTTATCGTTACTGCCGCAGATGACTGTAAGATAGGCATCAGAGGGTAGCTTTTCCGAAAGCTCCTCCGTAAGCTCCTTCAAGGGACCGCATCCCATACTGCCGCAGGCAAGAAGCACGTTGCGTTTGCCCTCGGGAATGCCGAGGGCGCGCTTGGCTTCCTCTTTGCTTGCCTTGTTATAGAACTCCGCCCTCACAGGGATGCCCGTGGGGTAAAGCTTGTGTTCGGGGATAAAGCAACTTACAAAGGTGCTCTTAAGACTTTCGTGGGGGATAAAGTACATATCCAACTTACTTTTGTCTACCGTGGGACTGCAGGTGTAATCCGTTGCCACAAAGGCAGTCTTTGCGCCTAAGGAATGCTCTCTTTCCGTAAGGGTATACATGTAAGCGGAAAAGGGGTGGGTGCATATTACGGCATCGTAGCCGCCCTTTTTTACATACATGGCAAGGTTATCTGCCGCTTTACCGAAAAAACGTGCCATAAGGGTCTTTTTGTCGCTGCCGTTTTGGGTGCGTTCTACCACCTTATAGCCCGTGTTGAACAAAAAGGGCGCGCGTCTGTATATACGCACGTGCCAACCGCTGATAAAATCCGACATACGGTCAGACAAAAATGCAAGAGCATCTGCCGTTTCCGGGTGGTCGCCGTAAGCGGTAAGCGCTGCCGACACAGCCGCCGCGGCGGTGTTGTGCCCCTCGCCGGTGTTGCAGGAGAGTATCAGCACCTTCATTGCTTCTTGTCCTTTCTTAAGGAAACTATGTCAATGCCGTGCTTTCCGCCCATGTAGGTGGAAAGATAAAACCAAAAGGACATAAACATAGCAAGTATATCAATAACCGCAATAATAATTGCGCCTTCGTTGGACATATTGGGTGCCAGCACAAGGATACCCATGCTGAGGAACAGCACCGCAGTGCAAACCTTACCTGCCATAAGTGCACCGTCAAGCATCTTGCCTTTGCTGAGGGTCAAAAGCCCCATTATAAGCATAAAGCCTTCCTTAACGAGGAAAACGCCTAGTACCCAGAAAAGGGGAGTAAAGCGGATCGCAAGACAAATGAGAACCACTACCTGAGTAAGCTTGTCTGCGATGGGGTCAAGTATTTTGCCAAGGGTGGTTATCATATTGTATTTTCTTGCTATCATACCGTCAAAAAGGTCCGTTATCATGGACAGCCCCATGAGGGTGGCGGCAAGGTAAAAATCCGCCGTGGTTTCGGCAGTAAGATACATATAGGCGTAAACGGGGATAAAGGCTATACGTATCATGCTGAGTATATTAGGTATGGAAAATATTTCTTTTTTTATTTGCTTTTTTGTCAAAACAAACACCGCTTTTCTTTTTGTAATTACTTAGTGGATATGCAAGAACGGTTCTTTATAAGGTAGTCAACACCGGATATAAGCGCCAAGGCAACGGAGATCCACACGGTAACGTCGGCGGCTATCTTAAGCCAATCTATGCCTAAGGGGTAGACCGCCATAACTGCCATTATGCACACCACCTGAGAGATGGTCTTAAGCTTGCCCCAAGCGGAGGCGGCAACAACCACGCCCTTGTCTGCACATACCAGACGAAGCCCGCTTATCAAAAACTCTCTGGAAAGGATAACGATAACTGCAACGGGGTGTATCATATCCATAGCGGTAAGCATTATAAGGGCGGCGGCGGAAAGAAGCTTGTCTGCGATGGGGTCCATAAGCTTGCCAAAATCGGTCACCTGCCCGTTTTTGCGCGCCAAATGCCCGTCCAGCGCATCGGTTGCGTAGGCGATGGCGAAAACAGCCGCCGCTATATACACGCTGAAGTCAAAGGGCAGATAAAAGCAGGCTATAAAAAATGGTATCATACATATTCTTAATATTGTAAGCTTATTGGGCAGATTCATAGCTACCTCCGTTATTTGCGTTTTTCGTTTCCTGCAATTTAAGCAAGGACGCCAGCTCCAGCTGACGGGGTCTGTTATATCTTTGTATCAATATGAAAGGAACGTTTCCCAAGGCGTACAACACGCTTACCGTGATGCCGCCAACGCCGCGCCATACAAAAATGCAACCGAAGCCAAGTACGGATAAGAAAACATGCACGCTTTCGGCAACGCAGGTTTCCTTTGCCATCTGCTCCGCCTGAGCCGATTTGGGTCGGCTGTCTATCTTTTTGGGAAGCATGCTCCTAACCACACGGCTGACGTCGGGCACCTTAGTCTTCCATTTTTTAATCTTTATTTTCTCGTATATCCGGCCGTCCTTTTCCCATGCATAACTGCGATAGGGAACCCTCTTGGGGTTAAAGGCTTTTCTGGGCAGGCTCATGCCGATAGCCTGAGACACAAGCCCCAAAATTGCAAGATAAACCAAACAGTTTATGAATTTGATAAGACTACACCTCATTAAAGTATACTATCACGAGAATGATAATACCCCCAAAACATAAAGTGAATATTAACTTAAAGCAGGTTTCCGCGTAAAATTGCGCCAAAAAGCCTATCCTTAAGACCTTTGTCGTTTTCGGAGAGGGAGGCGATAAGTGACTTTATCCTTTCTCTTTCGGTGTTTCCGTCCTCGGGGCACACCTTTTCGCAAACGGCAATGCCCTCCCTGCGGATAAAGCCCGTTACAAGCTTCTCCGGCAGGTATATAAGGGGACGTATTACGGTAACGCCCTGCCTGTCAAGAAAGGTCTTCGCTTTAAAGCAGCCTATGCGCCCTTCGTTTACAAGGTTCATAAAAAAGGTCTCAATAGCATCGTCAAAATGGTGGCCCAGGGCAATCGTGGTGCACCCCATCTCCTTTGCGGCGGTGTGAAGAGCACCGCGGCGCATACGGGCGCAGAGGGAACAGGGGCATTTTTCTTTTCTAAGGTCAAAAACCACTTGCTTTATCTCAGTCTTTACGATGTTAAGAGGTACCTCCAACTCCTCGCAAAGGCTTATAACGGGGGAAAAATCCGCCCCCTCGAAGCCAGCGTCTATACAAAGAGCCTTTACCTTAAAGGCCGCAGGGTGAAAGCGGGAGAGGGCAACCATGGCGCAAAGAAGGGTAAGGCTGTCCTTGCCGCCGCTTACGCCTACGGCAACCGTCTCTCCTTCACGTATCATGTCAAAGTCATCCACACCGCGGCGGACGTAGCTTAGTATCCCTTGAATGTCCTTGAATTTTTTCATTACGGCTTCTCCCGTTTAAAGTATTCGCTATATTATATACCTATATATTTATTTTTTCAAGGACGAAAAGAACCAAAAAAGTGAAACCGCCTGCGGCGTTTTGTGTCAAAATGAAAGAAAAACGCAAAAAAAGCGAGGATTTTTAAAAAAATTTGAATTTGGCTATTGACAAACGCTTTTTTTCTGCTATAATTGGCTAGGAAACAAAAATTATATTTTTTATGTAATGGAGGAAATCTCTTATGTCCACATTTATGGCAAAAAAAGAGGATATAAACCGTAAGTGGTATATCATTGATGCAGCCGGCAAGCCCCTTGGTAAGGTTGCAGTTCTTGCGGCTACCATCCTTAACGGCAAGCACAAGCCTGAATATACTCCCCACGTTGATTGTGGTGACTGTGTTGTTGTTATCAACGCTTCTCAGGTAGTTCTTACCGGTAAAAAGCTTGAACAAAAGGTTTACTACCGTCACAGCGGTTACGTTGGCGGCCTTAAGGCTACCAAGTACAGCACTCTTATGCAGACTAAGCCCGAACTTGCAGTTTCTCTTGCAGTTAAGGGCATGCTTCCCAAGAACAAGATAGGCAGCGCAAGCCTTACCCGTCTTCTTGTTTATAAGAACGCAGAGCATAAGCAGCAGGCTCAACAGCCCATCGCTGTTGAGGTTAAGTAATAGGAGGTAGTAAGATATGTATACACCCAAGAAGCCCTATTTCTACGGCACCGGCAGAAGAAAGTCTTCTGTTGCTCGTGTTCGTCTTATCCCCGGTAGCGGTGTTATCACCATCAATAAGAGAGATATCGACGACTACTTCGGTCTTGAAACTCTTAAGCTCGTTGTTCGTCAGCCCTTCGGCGTTACCGGTACCGAAGGTAAGTTTGATATGATCGTTTCCGTTTGCGGCGGCGGCGTTTCCGGTCAGGCAGGCGCTATCCGTCACGGCGTATCCCGTGCTCTCCTTCAGGCAAGCGAAGAGTACAAGCCCCTCCTCAAGAAGGCCGGCTTCCTCACTCGTGACCCCAGAATGAAGGAAAGAAAGAAGTACGGTCTCAAGGCTGCAAGAAGAGCTTCTCAGTTCAGCAAGCGTTAACAACTTTATTATTTCCGTCTTTTATGGTGCGGTGGCAAAAAGAGCCGCCGCACTGTTTGTAATTATAAGAGGTATTTATGGACAGTGTAAAAAACATGCTGGCCCTTGCGGTAAGCGGCGCTCTTGGCGGCGCAGTCACTGCCGACGAGGTGCTTTCTGTTATAGAAGTTCCTGCCGACACTAAAAACGGCGACCTTGCAATGCCCTGCTTCCGTTTCAGCCGTGTTCTTCGTAAAGCGCCCCCGGTTATAGCGGCGGAGCTTAAGGCGGCGATAGACGGCAGCCTTGCAGAGGTCAAGGAGATAAACGCCGTTGACGGTTATCTTAACTTTTTCCTTTCTCCCTCCTTTTACGTTGACGTGCTTAAGCGTATTGCCGCAGACGAGGGCTTCGGCTCCTCTGATATAGGCAAGGGCAAGACCGTTTGTCTTGACTTTTCCTCGCCCAATATAGCAAAGCGCTTTCACGTTGGTCACCTTGGCACCACCGCTATCGGCGGTTTCCTTAAGAACCTGCACGACTTTTGCGGCTTCACCACCGTGGGTATCAACCATCTTGGCGACTGGGGCACCCAGTTCGGCAAGCTGATAGTTGCCTTTAAGAAGTGGAGCAGCCCTGAAAGGGTTGACGAAAGAGGCATCAGCGAGCTTGTTGATATCTACGTTCGTTTTTCTGCCGAGGCTGAAAAGGACCCCTCCCTCAACGACGAGGCTCGCGCTGCCTTTACCGAAATGGAAAGGGGTAATGAGGAGTATCTTGCAATATGGCGCGGCTTTAAGGAAATAAGCCTTAGAGAGTATATGAAGACCTACGAGCTTCTTGGCGTTACCTTTGACAGCTATAACGGCGAAAGCTTTTATAACGATAAGATGGACGCCGTTGTGGATGAGCTTCGCGATAAGGGGCTTTTGGTGATAGACGACGGCGCAAGCATAGTTCGTCTTGACGACTATAATATGCCCCCCGCCATCATTCTTAAAAAGGACGGCTCTACTCTTTACGCCACCCGTGATATTGCGGCGGCTATATGGCGTAAGAACAACTACGACTTTTACAAGTGCATCTACGTTACCTCCGCTGGTCAGTCTCTCCACTTTGCTCAGTACTTTAAGGTGCTTGAGCTGATGGGCTACGACTGGGCGGCAGATATGGTTCACGTGCCCTACGGCACCATGAGCGTAAACGGCGAAAAACTTGCTTCCCGCACGGGCAACGTTATCTTGCTTGACGATCTCTTTGCCGAGGCTATTGCCAAGGTTGAAAAGATAATGGAAGAAAAGAACAGCGACCTTGCAGACAGACGTGCGGTTGCCGAGGCGGTTGGCGTTGGCGCGATCGTGTTTAACGCCCTTGCCAATAACAGGATAAAGGACTCGAACTTTGTTTGGGAAGAGGCACTTAGCTTTGACGGCAACACGGGTCCCTACGTTCAGTACACCTACGCCCGTACCGCAAGCATTTTACGCAAGGCAGAGCCTGACGGCGCCGGCTATGACGGCTACGTTCCCGAAAAGGACGAGACGGCGCTGGTTACCACGCTGGCGGCGTTCCCTGCAAAGGTGCTTTCCGCCCTTGCAGATTACGAGCCCTGCATCATCGCTCGTTACGCGCTGGACGTTTGCGCTGCGTATAACGTTTTCTATCACAACCGCACTATCCTTAAGGCAGAGGGCGAGGCAAAGGCTTTCCGTCTTGCTCTTACGGGGGCTGTCAAGCACGTGCTTGGCAAATGCCTTGACCTTTTGGGTATGAAACGCACCGAAGAAATATAAAGGGGGCTTACCACTATGTCCGGACATTCCAAATGGAACAATATTAAGCATAAAAAAGAAAAGACCGATGCTCAAAAGGCTAAGGTGTTCACAAAGATAGGCAAGGAGATTGCCGTTGCCGTTAAGGAGGGCGGTCCCGAGCCTACCAGCAACAGCAAGCTTCGTGACCTTATTATAAAGGCAAAGGCAAACAACGTGCCTAACGACAATATCGACCGCATTATCAAAAAGGCGGCCGGCGGTGACGGTGCAAACTACGATGAGATAGTTTACGAGGGCTACGGTATAGGCGGCGTTGCCGTTATCGTTGAGACCCTTACCGATAACCGTAACCGTACCAGTGCCGACGTTCGTCATTATTTCGATAAGTACGGCGGAAACATGGGCACCAGCGGTTGCGTATCCTTTATGTTCGATAACAAGGGCGTTATCGTTATCGAGGCAGAGGACGTGGACGAGGACAAGCTTTTCGAGGACGTGCTTGAATGCGGCGCTGACGACTTGTCTAACGAGGGTGAGGTTTTTGAGGTTTATACCGACCCCGCTCAGGTAGGCGCAGTAGCAGAGGCCCTGGAAAAGATGGGCTACAAGTACCTTTCTGCAGAGGCAGAGAAGGTTCCCCAGAACTACGTGGAACTTACCGACGAGGAGCAGCTTACCAAGTTCCGCAAGATGCTTGACGTTATGGAAGAAAACGAAGACATACAGAATGTATGGCACAACTGCGAAAACGCAGACTGATCGGCGGGTAAAAATCACTTAGACCGCAAAAAACAATAATAATATCTTTTATTGTAGAAACTCGGCTTTTGCCGAGTTGCTTCGTTTTTGTTTGTGTTTTTCGCTATGCACGAATGTCACCGTTTGCAGTACAGACTTGCAACTTTTTAAAAAACAAACCGCCATTTTTTGCCTGAATACAAACGGTTTTCTTTACACAAATTAACCCTGATGCAAAAAACGAAAGCAGGTTTAAAATGTTAAAGAGAATTCGGATAACGGTAATTGCGGCGGCGCTTTTAGTGCTTATGGCATTCGGCGGCGACTCTGCGTTTCCCAAGGCTGTTGCAACAAACGACACGCCTGAGGAGGTCTACGTCGGCGGCATGGCCTTTGGCGTGAAATTTTTCACCGAAGGCGTTCTTGTGGTGGGGCTTGCGGATATTAACACCTTCAGCGGCGTGCTTTGTCCTGCAAGAGAGGCAGGCATACAGAAGGGTGATATAATCCTTTCCATAAACGGCACTCCTACTACCGGAGCAACCGCCCTTCGTGATACGGTGGCAGAATCGGGAGGAGAGAAGCTTACCCTTGAGATCAAGCGTGGAAAGAAAACCTTTAAAACCACCCTATATCCAGCCCTTTGCGGAGAGACCAACACCTACAAGGGCGGTCTTTGGGTAAGAGATTCCACCGCAGGGATAGGCACCGTCACCTATATTAAAAAGGACGGCAGCTTTGCAGGGCTGGGTCACGGCATTTGCGACAGCGACACGGGCGCCCTTATGCCCCTTGGCAGAGCAGTGGTAGTGGACGTTCAGGTTAAGGACGTTAAAATGGGCAAGGTTGGCTCACCCGGTGAACTTCGCGGCTCCTTTGGCAAAATAAAAAGAGGGGTTATAGAAAAGAACACCGAAACCGGTGTCTACGGCACCATTGACGACTGCTCCGCCCTTCTTACCACTCCCATGGCTGTTGGCAAAAAAGGTGAGCTTAGAGAGGGCAAGGCGTTTATATACACCACCCTTGACGGCAATGCTCCCTACAAGTACGAGATAGAGATAGAAAAGATATACAAGGATGCGGGTAAGACCAAAAACTTTCTGATAAGGGTCACCGACAAAGGCCTTCTTGAAAAGGCAGGGGGGATAGTGCAGGGAATGAGCGGCTCGCCCATTATTCAAAAAGGTAAGCTGGTGGGCGCTGTCACCCACGTGCTGATTAACGACCCCACCCGCGGTTATGGTATTTTTATTGAAAATATGCTTAACTAAAGCGTTTAAAACAAAAAGGGTGCTGTAAAAACGAAGTTTTTTACAGCACCTTTTGCTATTCGTTATCGATTATCCATTCAAGCAGTTCGTTGTATTTCATCTCTCCTGATGCAACTGCTATCCCCACACGCGCAACCTCTTCGTTGGTGGGGCGTATCTTTATTCCGTTTGTTTCAAGAAACGTCAAAAGCACGTACATTCCTATGCGCTTGTTTCCGTCCACAAAGGCGCGGTTGGAGATAAGCGAGTACCCAAGCCGTGCCCCTTTTTCTTCCTTGGTGGGATAAAGTTCTGTTCCGTCAAAGGTTGCAAAGGCAGGGCGATACAATTTAAGAATACGCGCCGCCACAAAGTCTATTTTCTCGTCATCCGTCATATCAATGGCGGTGTCCTGCTCGATGTCCACCAGCTTGTATTTTGGCTTGTTGTTTTTAAAAATATAAAGCGAGCCGTGCTTGTCTGCCATTCTGACAACCCTTGAAAAGTTTTGGTTAGCTTCGGAAATGGACACGATTTGCTTTGTGTTTATATTCATGGTAGCACCTCCTATAATTTGCATTGACTAAAAATGTATTGCAAAGAGGGCGGGCAAGTGTTACAATAAAACAAAGGAGGCGGTATTCAATGGGACGTTTACGCAGAAAAATAATGGGTTTTATAAGAGACCACCGCAACGTTAGGATAAGCAGTATAAAAAGTATGAAGTTTCGTTACACCGTGGGCTGTTTTATGAACGCAGATATTTGGTACGGCATCTCTTTCGAGGACGGAAAATACGTAGCCTGCGTAAAGCCTAAGCTTAAAAGCAGTGAAGAAGCCCGCACCTTTGCGGTGGACGAGGCGTTTGTAGAGGAGATAAGGGCCTTTTTGTCCGATATGGGAGTGGGCGCTTGGAACGGCTTTAAAAAGGTCGATAAGCGCGTTTGCGACGGCCGAGATTTTGATCTTCGCCTTGAGACTCACGATGGACAGGTGCTTTATGCCCATGGCTATGAAAGATATCCCAAGAATTTTCCGGCAGTAAGGGACAGGCTCAGAACCGTTTTTGAGGGGCTCTTGGAGGAGTGATGTGCCGTGGATAAGGAGATAAAGACTGCGGTGGGCAGAGTGCGCCGTATGGAGCGCATATTTGACATCCTTGGGCAAAACAAGGAAAGGGTTTTTTCCGATACGGGGCTTTTAAAGAAATACGAAAGCCTTGTGAGGTACTACGAGGGAGGCAAATGGCTGCAGGATCACTCCTTGGACGAAAGGGGACTTTTGCCGCAGACCCTTAAGAGGGGCGTCTTGTCTGAGGACGGGGTGTATAACCTGCTTTGCGATATAGAAAAAACCGAATAACAAAAAACGCCGCCTTGGCATACAATGTATGCGAGGTGGTTTTTTTATGGTTATACATACGGTAAGCCCCGGGGAAAGCCTAATGCTTATAGCGGCAAAATACGGGGTTACGCCTCAGGTGGTTGCATCCCTTAACGGGATTGGAGTCTACACTGCCTTGGCAGTGGGGCAGGCGTTGGTGATACGCTTCCCCGAGAGAAGCTACACGGTAAGGGCGGGCGATACCCTTGCTGGGATAGCCGCCGCCTACGGAGTCACCCTTAACGATCTATACCGCGCAAACCCAAGTCTTGAGGGCAGTGACAGCATAAGAGTGGGGCAAACGTTGGTTATCCGATTTACCGATACGCCCTCCTTGGATTTTCCGGTAGGTGGATATCTTTATCCCTTTGTTGAGCAGAGTCTGCTTAACACTGTGGCGCCCTTTATGAACGTGCTTATTCCCTTTACCTACGGGATAAGAGAGGACGGAAGCCTTTATTTGCTGAACGATGAGCGAATACTTGAAGCGGCAAGTAAATACGGTGCCGAGGCGTGGATGCATCTGTCCACCTACACAGAGGGCGAGCGCTTTGATACCGCCCTTGCCACGGCGGTTCTAAACTCCGCCGCTGTGCAGGAGGTGCTTATTTCTAACATCTTGGCAAAGATGGAGGAGAAGGGGTACGTGGGCTTGGATGTGGATTTTGAGTTTTTGGGCAAGGAAAACGCCGCCCCCTACGCCGCCTTTCTCGCCCGTGTTACCACCGCCCTTAACGCAAGGGGCTACACCGTTACCGCCGCCCTTGCGCCAAAGGTGCGGGACGACCAGCCGGGGCTTCTTTATGAGGGCCACGACTATGGGGCGGTGGCGGCAGCGGTAAACAGCGTGCTTCTTATGACCTACGAGTGGGGCTATACCTTGGGTCCGCCCCAGGCCATATCTCCCTTGCCTGAGGTTCGGCGGGTGGTGGAGTACGCCCTTACCCGTATGCCTGCGGAAAAGATATATCTGGGCATATCCAACTACGGCTACAAATGGACGCTCCCCTACAACGCCGAGGAGCCCGTTCCTGCACCGTCCCTTTCCACGGCAGAGGCAACGGCTATCGCCGCATCGGTGGGCGCGGTCATACAGTACGACGAAAACGCTCAAGCGCCTTTCTTTACCTATCGTGAAAACGGAAGGGACGTGGAGGTGTGGTATGAGGACGCACGCAGTATAGATGCACGTCTTGGGCTGATACCCGAATACGGCTTAAAGGGCGCCTTGTATTGGAACCTTGACCGACGAAACGTTCAAAATCTGTCTTTGCTTTCTGCAACGAATAAAGCTGCAAACTCCAATATATAAAGCAAAAAAGTGTTGATTTATCAAGGAGTTTGGTGTATAATAGCACTTGGAAGAACTTTGTTCGGAGGTAGAATTATGACAAAAACAGCGAGTGGGGCTTTTGTTGAAAAGAAAAGACAGCTTTTTGATAAGCTGTATAGCAGCCTCAACAGCAAGCAGCGTGAAGCGGTTTATACCGTAAACGGGCCTTTGCTTGTCCTTGCAGGGGCAGGCAGCGGCAAGACCACTGTGCTTGTTAACCGTATTGCTCACATAATCTCCTTTGGCAACCTTTATTATTCTGATGAGGTTCCTGCCGATGCCTTGGCAACTGAGCCGGTTATGGATCTTTTGCTGAGAGACGGCAATAAGGATGATATAAAAAGAATACTTTCCTCTATGGTAAAGGAGCATGTGGCCCCTTACGAGGTTCTCTGTATTACCTTTACCAACAAGGCCGCCTCGGAGTTCAAGGCAAGGCTTGATAAGGTGCTGGGTGATGCAGCGGCAGAGCTTTGGGCGGGGACCTTCCACTCCGTCTGTGTAAGGATCCTTCGCAGGCACATCGACCTTCTCGGCTACAGTAAGTCCTTCACCATTTACGATGCAGACGACAGCAAAAGGGTTATCACCGATATAATGAAGAGCCTTAACGTCGATACGGACGCTCTTACCCCCAAAACGGTGCAGAACCACATAAGCCGTGCCAAGGAAAGATGCGTGGAGTGGGACGAGTACGAGGGCGAGGCGTCGGGTGACTCCAAGCTGGAGACTATTGCCAAGGTGTATAAACGCTACGCAAAGGCACTTAAGGAAGCAAACGCCTTGGATTTTGACGATATAATTCTGCTTACCATAAAGCTTTTCACCGAGGAGCCGGAGGTCCTGGAAAAGTATCAAAAGCGCTTTAAATACATACTGGTAGACGAGTATCAGGACACCAACCTTTCTCAAAGCCGCCTTATTAATATGATAGGCGCCCACAGACGCAACGTTTGCGTGGTAGGTGACGATGACCAAAGCATCTACTCCTTCCGTGGCGCAACGGTTGAAAACATACTGGGCTTTGACAAGGTGTATCCGGATTGCAAGACCGTAAGGCTTGAGCAAAACTATCGCTCCACTCAGACCATACTTTCAGCGGCAAATGCTTTGATAGCCAACAATCAAAACCGCAAGGGTAAAAGCCTTTGGACGGACCGCGGGGACGGCGAAAGGATACTGCTTAAAAAGCAGTTCACCCAAAGCGGCGAGGCAGGCTATATAGTTAATTATATAAAGGAACAGGTTGCGGCGGGGAACGCCGAGTACAGCGATTTTGCAGTGCTTTACCGTCTTAACGCCCAGTCAAACGCGCTGGAAATTATTTTCAGTAAAAGCCGTGTTCCTTACCGCGTTTTCGGCGGCGTTCGTTTTTACGAGCGCAAGGAGATAAAGGACATCATTTCTTATCTGGCGGTAATCTCTAACCCTGACGACGACGTGAGGATAAAGCGTATACTAAACGTGCCCAAGCGCGGCATTGGCGCCACCACCACCCAGACCCTCTTTGATCTGGCCGAGGAGAACGGCGGTGTTTACGAGGTGCTGAGGAGCCTTGACTCCTATCCCGAGTTTGGAAAGGGCGCCGCAAGGCTAAAGCCCTTCCTTGACCTGATTGAGGGGTTGCGCGATTATGCTCAAAGGGCAAAGCCCTCCGAGGTGGTCAGGGCGATAATAGAAAGAACAGGCTACAAGGAACTGCTTGAGGCAGGAGAAGAGCCTGAAAAGGCAGAACTGCTTGACGAGCTTATCTCCTCCGCTATGGCCTTTGAGGAGCAGGCAGAGGAGCCTACCGTGGATGCGTTCCTTGGCGAGATAGCCCTTATAACCGATATTGACAACTACGACGACAAGGCAAACGCAGTTACCCTTATGACGGTGCACAGCGCCAAGGGGCTTGAGTTCCCCGTGGTGTTCTTGCCGGGCTTTGAGGAGGGCGTGTTCCCCGGTGACCAAAGCGCGGTAAGCGAAAGGGCGCTGGAGGAGGAACGCCGTCTTGCCTACGTTGCAGTTACAAGAGCAAAAAAACAGCTTATTATAACCCACACCAACACTCGTTTGCTTTACGGTCAGACAAAGCAAAACCCTCTTTCCCGTTTTGCTATGGAGATACCCAAGAACTTGGTGACTATCGAACAGCCCGTAAAGACCGTATACAACAACGTTTCTGAGGCAAAGAGGAGATACGCCTCCTCTCAGGAGTCCTTTGTTAAGCAGACCCGCACTGCGCCGATCGCCCCTGCTCCCAAGAAGAGGGAAAATGCGGCAATGTTTGCCGTGGGGGATAGCGTTGAGCACATGATGTTTGGCAAGGGCGTGGTAATGTCTGCAAAGGATATGGGCGGCGACGCACTTTATGAAATAGAATTTGAAAAAGTAGGCGTTAAAAAGCTTATGGCAAGCTTTGCAAAGCTTAAAAAAGTTTAAAGGAGAATACCGTAATGGCTGAAATTAGACCTATACGCGCACTTAGATACACCAGCAAGGCAGGCTCTCTGTCTCTCAACGTTTGCCCCCCTTACGATATAATAAGCGATGAGGAGAGGGCAGACCTTATCAAGGGCAGTCCTTACAATTTGGTAAGGCTTGAAAAGCCCGAGGGAGCAGACAAATATGCTGCCGCATCCGACCTTTTGGAAAACTGGCTTGCCAACGGCATTCTTGAAAGGGATAAGGAAGAATGCATTTACGTTTACGGTGAGGATTTTGAGGTTAAGGGTGAAAGATACTCCCTTAAGGGTATCATCTGCCTCTGCAAGCTTTACCCCTTCTCCGAGGGCGTAGTGCTTCCTCATGAAAACACCCTTTCCCACGCAAAGGCAGACAGATTTGAACTTATGAAGGCCACCCTTTGCAATTTCTCCTCTATTTACGGCCTTTACGTAGACGAGGAGGCTATGGTTACAAGCGTTGTAAAGTCTGCCGCCGCAAGAGCGCCTGAGCAGTGCTTTACCGACGACGAGGGCGTTACCCACACCCTGTGGCGTATTGACGACCCTGCCGAGACCGCCCAGATAATCCGCGCCATGGCGGATAAGCAGATATTCATTGCAGACGGCCACCACAGATATGAGACCGCGGTTAAGTTTAAGGAATACCTTACCGAGCGTGGCGAATGTACCGTGGGCCGTGACTACGTGCTTATGACACTTGTTGACATGGATAACGACGGTCTGGTTATTTTCCCCACCCACAGACTTATACACAGCATGCCTGTGGACAAGGATGCCCTTCTTTCAAAACTTTCCGATAAGTTTGATATAGAAGAATACGACAACGTAAGGCTGGCAGAGTCTATCCTTGCCCGTCATACCGACCGTAAGGCCTACGCCCTTTATACCGGCGGTGACGGTTTTACACTCCTTACCCTTAAGGGTATGCCTGAGTTTAAGGACGACGGCGGTCTTTCCGCCCTTGACGTTTCCGTTCTTCACGATATGGTTCTTGAGGATTGCCTCGGCATCGACAAGGAGAACATGGCGGCTCAGCGCAACCTGCGCTACACCAGAGATATAAACGAGGCTGTTGAAAGCGTAAGAAGCGGTGAAAGCAGCGCGGCGTTTATACTTAACCCCACCAAGGTTGGTGAGATAAAGAGCGTGTCTCTCTCCGGCGGTAAGATGCCTCAGAAATCCACCTATTTCTATCCCAAGCTTAAAACGGGTCTCGTTATGAATACCATAAAAGACAGAAACTGAAAGGAAATATATAAAGGATATGCTTAAACAACTTGAAAAAAAGTATGATCCTAAGGCGGTAGAGGACAGACTGTACGCCTTTTGGAGCGAAAAGGGCTACTTTGCCCCCAAGGACGAAAACAAGGGCAAGGAAAGTTATACCATAGTTATTCCCCCACCAAACATCACGGGCCAGCTTCACATGGGCCACGCCCTTGATAATACTCTTCAGGATATTCTTATAAGATATAAGCGTATGTGCGGCTTTGACACCCTCTGGCTTCCCGGTACCGACCACGCTTCCATCGCAACCGAGGCTAAGATAGTTGAGGCTATGCGTAAGGAAGGGGTTACCAAGGACGATATCGGCCGCGACGGTTTCCTTGAACGTGCATGGGCTTGGAACGATAAGTACGGCAACCGTATTATAGAGCAGCTTAAAAAGATGGGCACCTCCTGCGACTGGTCAAGACAGCGCTTTACCATGGACGAGGGCTGTTCCAAGGCTGTTAAAGAGGTTTTCGTTCATCTTTACAACAAGGGTCTTATTTACCGCGGTAAGCGTATAATAAACTGGTGCCCTCACTGCCTTACCTCCATCTCTGATGCAGAGGTTGAGTACGAGGAGCAGGCAGGCCATTTCTGGCACCTTCGCTATCCTCTTAAGGACGGTAGCGGCTACGTTGAGGTTGCAACCACCAGACCCGAAACCATGCTTGGCGATACCGCCGTTGCGGTTAACCCCAACGACGAAAGATATAAGGATATCGTAGGCAAGACCCTCATTCTCCCCTTGGTGGGCAGAGAGATACCCGTTGTTGCCGACGAATACGTTGAAATGGACTTTGGTACGGGCGTTGTTAAGATAACTCCTGCCCATGACCCCAACGACTTTGAGGTTGGTAAGAGACACGACCTTGAGGTTATCAACGTTATGACTGACGATGCAAAGATAACCGAGGACTATCCCGCATACGCAGGCATGGACCGTTTTGAGGCTCGCAAGGCTATCGTTAAGGACCTTGAAGAGGGCGGCTTCCTCGTTCGCATCGAAAACCACGCTCACAACGTTGGCACCTGCTATCGTTGCGGCACTACTATCGAGCCCAGAGCATCCCTCCAATGGTTTGTAAGCATGGAGGAACTGGCCGCTCCCGCTATCAAGGCGGTACGTGAGGGTGATATTAAATTTGTGCCTGAGCGTTTTGAAAAGAACTATTTCCACTGGATGGAAAACATCCGTGACTGGTGTATATCCCGTCAGCTTTGGTGGGGGCACAGAATCCCCGCCTTCTACTGCGACGACTGTGGCGAGCTTGTAGTTACCAAGGAAGACGGCGCTGCTTGTCCTAAGTGCGGCAAGGCAATGCGTCAGGACCCCGATACTCTTGATACTTGGTTCAGCTCCGCGCTTTGGCCCTTCTCCACCCTCGGTTGGCCTGAGGATACAGAGGACCTTCGCCGCTTCTATCCCACCTCTACTCTCGTAACGGGCTACGATATTATTACCTTCTGGGTTTCCCGTATGATATTCTCCGGCCTTGAGTATACGGGAAAGGCTCCCTTCAACACCGTTCTTATCCACGGCCTTGTAAGAGACGAACTGGGCAGAAAGATGTCCAAGTCCTTGGGCAACGGCATTGATCCCCTTGAAATTATCGACAAATACGGCGCAGACGCTCTCCGCTTCACCCTTGCCTCCGGCAATAGCCCCGGAAACGATATGCGATTTACCGACAAAAAGGTTGAGGCAAGCCGTAACTTTGCCAACAAGCTTTGGAATGCCGCAAGGTTTGTGCTTATGAACCTTAGCGAAGAGTTCGACGCAGACAGCATTGACGTTTCTGCTCTTGCTACCGAGGATAAGTGGATAATAAGCAAGTATAACGCTCTTGTAAAGGATGTTTGCGATAACCTTGAAAAGTTTGAACTTGGCGTTGCAGCCTCCAAACTTTACGACTTTGCTTGGGACTACTTCTGCGACTGGTATATCGAGCTTGTTAAGCCCCGTCTTAACGACAAGGGCAGCGATACCTGCCGTACTGCACAGCATACCCTCGTTTACGTTCTCTCGGGCGTTATGAAACTGCTTCATCCCTTTATGCCCTTCATAACCGAGGAAATATGGCAGACCTTGCCTCACAACGGTGAAAGCATCATGGTTTCCGACTTCCCCTCCTATAAGATAGAACTTACCTTCGCTGAGGACGAGGAGGCTATGAACGCCGTAATCGAGGCTATAAAGGCACTCCGTAACCGCAGGGCAGAACTTGGCGTGGTTCCTTCCCGCAAGGCACACGTTTATATAAAGACCGATAAGAAGGAACTTTTCGCAGCCGCAGGTATGTTTTTTGAAAAGCTTGCCTCTGCCTCCGCAGTGGAAATAGCAGGCGACGATTTCGACGGCGCAGACATGGTTCAGGCAGTAACCTTTGACGCGGTTCTCTATCTCCCCATGGACGAGCTTGTGGACAGAGATGCAGAGCGTGAAAGACTTAGCAAGGAGCTTGCCGCAACCGAGTCCGAAATAGCCCGTGCCGAGGGCAAGCTTGCAAATTCCTCCTTTGTTGACCGTGCTCCTGCAAAGCTTGTAGAAGCAGAAAAGGAAAAGCTTGCAAAGTTTACCGAAAAAGCGGCACAGCTTAGACAAGCACTAGCAAAACTTATCTAATGACACAGAGGAAATAAGGATTTTTAAGAAGAAACTCGGCTTTTGCCGAGTTTCTTTGCTTTGTTTATATGTTGTTTCTATCAACTTATGGCTTCGGTTTTGCCCGTTACGAAAGGTGTTAGGATGGCTTTGCTTCTCACGTGGCGGGCGAAAAGTGAATCGCCCCTACGGCGTAATCGTTTACCGGTTTTCTCCGCCGAGGGTTTTACAAAGCCGAAAAACGCAGCCGTATGTAACGTAAGGATACAACAATATTGTAGGGGTCATTCATGAATGACCCGTTACGAAAGGGATTAAGTCGGCCTTGCTCACTGCGTGGCGGGCGATTCGTGAATCGCCCCTACGGCGTAATCGTTTACTTGTTTTCTCCGCCGAGGGGATGGCTTTGCTTCTCACGTGGCGTACGGGAGACCCGAGACGTATTACCGTCGCAGGTCCGTAACAAGGCTTTTTCAAGCAAACAAAAAAGGCCGCACGTGCGGCCTTTTTTTATTAAATTTTATTCTTCTTCTGTAACTTCGTCCTCTTCCTCTGCAGGCTCAACACTGCGGATAGCCCACTTTTGGAGGTCGATGGAGTTGTTACCGGTGAAGATGGTGATGGTCTCCTTACGGATGCTTTCTATCTCACCCGTGATACCGCCGATGGTGATAACGGTGTCACCTACACGCATGGAGTCGCGCTGTTCCTCTGCTGCCTTCTTTCTCTTCTTTTCGGGGCGGAGTATAAAAAGATAAAACACAACGCCGAAAACCGCTATCATAAACAAGGGAGAAAGGGAGCTGAGCCAACTGGGGTTGTTTGCAGCCTCTTTAGAAGCCTCGTCTACAACCGCGCTGGCGTTGGGGTCAACGCTTGCCTGTAAAAATCTTAAAAAGCTCATAGTAAAAATCCTTTCTGCTTAAGCCTCTACGCCTCGTGTACGTAACGGATGCGCTTGACCTCTGTTACGTAGCCCGTGCCGTTATCCACGGTGAACACCGCACCGCAAAGGGCAACGTCGCCCTCTGCCTTTTCAAAGCGGTTGTGGACCTTGGTGGTGTAGTCGCTTATTACCGAGGAGGGCTTAACGCCCAGAATGCTGTCTATAACACCGCACATGCCAAGGTCGGTGATAAAGCCGCTACCCTTGGGAAGCAACCCCTCGTCCGCCGTTTGTACGTGGGTGTGGGTGCCGAACATCACGTTTATGCGCCCGTCAAAATGGTGGAAAAACGCACCCTTTTCGCTGGTCGCCTCGCCGTGGAAATCCGCCACTGCAACGTCGTACTGACCCTTAAGTTCCTTTAAGAGTGCCTCTGCCGCGCCAAAGGGTGAGTCGGCAGGGTTCATAAACACCTGACCTACAAGGCTCATCACCAGCACCCGTTTGCCGTTTGACATCTGGAAGAGGGTGTAACCCTTGCCGGGGGCATCCTTGGGGTAGTTAAGTGGGCGCAGTACAAAATCGTTTTCGTCAAAATAAGAAAAACTGTCGTGAATACGAAGGCTGTGGTTACCGCCTGTAAGAACGTCGGCGCCTGCGTCGAAAAGGGCTTCTGCGCTTCTTACGTCAAGACCGTTGCCTATATAGGCGTTCTCGGCGTTGACTATAACAAGGTCTGCCTTTTCCGCCGCCTTTATCCGCCTAAGCTCGGTGCTTACGGCGACAAGACCTGCGGGGCCTACCACGTCACCCAGTGTAAGTATCCTCATAAAAGGCCGCCTTATTTAGCGTAATCGTGTACGCGGGTCTCACGAACCATGTTTATCTTTATCTGACCGGGATACTCAAGCTCGCTCTCTATCTTCTGAGCGATATCCCTTGCGATAAATACCATATCGTCGTCACTAACCTCTTCGGGCTTAACCATAATACGAATTTCTCTGCCTGCTTGAATTGCAAAGGATTTTTCAACGCCTGTAAAGGAGTTTGCAATCTCTTCAAGTCTCTGCAGTCTCTTGATGTAGTTTTCAAGGTTCTCTCTTCTTGCGCCGGGACGGGCAGCGGAAATAGCGTCTGCCGCCTGAACGATAACTGCAATAAAGGTCTTGGGGTCAACGTCGCCATGGTGAGCCTCGATGGCGTGGATAACCTCCTTGCTTTCCTTGTACTTCTTAGCAAGGTCTACGCCTATCTGAACGTGAGAACCGTCAACCTCGTGGTTCATAGCCTTACCGATATCGTGGAGAAGGCCTGCACGCTTTGCCATGGTAGCGTCAATGCCCAACTCGTAAGCGATCATACCGGAGATGTGAGCCACCTCGATAGAGTGCTTAAGGGCGTTCTGACCGTAGCTGGTTCTGAACTTGAGTCTGCCCAGGATCTTAACAAGCTCGGGGTTGATACCGTGGATACCGGTTTCAAAGGTAGCCTGCTCGCCCTCGCGCTTAACGATGGCGTCAACCTCTTTGCGGCTCTTTTCAACCATCTCCTCGATTCTGGAGGGGTGAATACGACCGTCGGATATAAGTTTTTCAAGGGAAAGCCTTGCAACCTCACGTCTGATGGGGTCGAAGGTGCTTACGGTAATTGCCTCAGGTGTATCATCAATAATAAGGTCAACACCCGTAAGAGTTTCAATGGTACGAATGTTTCTGCCCTCGCGGCCGATGATTCTGCCCTTCATTTCATCGTTGGGCAGGTCAACCACGGACACGGTGGCTTCGGAAACGCTGTCAGATGCACAGCGCTGTATAGCAAGGGAGATTATGTTCTTCGCAATCTCCTCGGACCTTTCCTTGTACTCCTGCTCTATTTCGGAAAGACGCATTGCCATTTCGTGACGCGCTTCGCTTTCTGCGCGGTCAAGAAGCAACTGTCTGGCTTCCTCTATAGTCATGCCGGAAATCTTCTGTAAAAGCTCCGCCTGCTCCGCCTTAACGCTTTCTATCTCTGCGGTAAGGTCAGAGTTCTCCTTGATTTTGGCATTAAGCTGTTCTTCCTTTTTGTCCAGATTGTCAATACGCTTATCAAGATGTTCTTCCTTTTGGGTAAGTCTGTTCTCGATCCTCGTAATTTCCTTTCTGCGCTCTTTGGCTTCACGCTCTGCCTCGCTTTTGATCTTGTGTGCTTCGTCTCTCGCCTCGATGGCGGCTTCTTTTTTGACGGTCTCTGCGCCTTTTTTTGCTTCTTCAACAATGCGTTGCGCTTCGATTTCCGCCGACTTGATTGTTTTTTCTGCGATAAGTTTGCGTATCAGAAAACCGATGAAGGTGCCAAGTATTATACCGGCAACGGCTGCTATCGCAATCCACAGTTCTACCATCCGCAAAACCTCCTTAAAATATATTTAATCGCCTTTTTGGGCTATCAGTTAATTATACTTCAAAAACCCTTAAAAGTAAAGAGTTTTTTGTGTTTTTTTGCTACAAATATTTGACTTTTTTGATTAAAGTTAGTATAATATATTCCGAGGTGTTTTTTATGGCAGTTTATTTCGATAACGCCGCCACCACTCCCGTCAGCGACGGGGTGAAGGAGGCTTTTATATCAGCTCTTTCCCTTTACGGTAACCCTTCCTCTCTACACGGCGCGGGAAGCGCAGCGAGAAACGCCATGGAGCAGGCAAGGCACACCCTTGCTTCTCTTGCAGGCTGTAAGGAGGAGGAGTTTTATTTTACCGCTTCCGGCACCGAGGCGAACAATACAGCCATCTTCGGCATTATGGCAAGAAAAGCAAAGCAGTGCCGCCGTGTGGTGCTTACGGACTCGGAGCACCCCTCTGTTACGGAGTGTGTAAGGGCTCTTGAAAAAAACGGCGCCCGGGTGGTGCTTATACCCACTAAGGGCGGCGCAGTTGATATGGGTACTCTTGAAAAGGCACTTTCGAAAAAAACCGCCCTTGTATGCGTTATGGCAGTCAATAACGAAACCGGCGCCCTTTACGACCTCAAGGGGGTGCGTTCCCTTATAGATAAAACGGGCTGCGGCGCCCATCTGCACTGTGATGCGGTTCAGGCGTTTATGAAGACCCCGGGCACTAAAAGGCTTCTCAGAAGCGCCGACACCGTTGCCCTTTCCGCCCACAAGCTCCATGCTCCCCGCGGGATAGGCGCCTTGATAGTTAAAAACGGCGTGTCATTGCCTCCGTATCTCTACGGCGGCGGTCAGGAAAGAGGCATGCGCTCGGGCACGGAAAACGTTGCAGGGGCAGTTGCCTTTGCCACGGCGGCATCAGAGTATACCGAGGAAAAACTGGCTACGGTATCCGCCGTGCGTAACCGTATCATAGATAATTTGCAAAAAGCAGGTAACGTTGGCTTTAACATCCCTGCCGAGCATATAGAGGGCATACTTAACATAAGCCTTTACGGCATAAAAAGCGAGACTGCTCTTAACTGTCTGTCCACCGAGGGGATATACATCTCCGCCTCCTCCGCTTGCTCTGCAAGAAAGGGCGTAAGCTCAGTGCTTACCGCCTACGGGCTGGAAAGGGAGGGGCTTTTAAGCGCCCTTAGGATAGGTATTTCCCCCTATAACACCGTAGAGGAAGCGGATGCTTTGTGTGACGCTTTGATAAGAGCAAGAGAAAGGTACGGCAGAATATGAGAAACGATATACTGATACTTAAATACGGTGAAGTGGTAATGAAGGGCCTTAACCGCAGTTACTTTGACAGCCTTATAATAAGGCGTGTTAAGCAGCTTCTTGCGGAGTGCGACGGCTCCTTTAAGCTGGATTACAGCCAGTCCACTCTTATGATACAGGGTGACGATGATGCGGATATGGAGGATGCGGCAGAGCGCATGAAGCGTGTTTTCGGCATAGCCGCCGTTTGCCGCGCTTGGCAGTGCGAAAAAAGCCTTGAAGCCATACAAGCCACCGTTGCAGAGCATATAGACGAGCTTATCGGAGACGCAAAGACCTTTAAGTGTGACGGCAGACGCAGTGACAAGAGCTTTCCTCTTACCTCGCCCGCCCTTTCCGCGGAGGTTGGCGGCACAGTTCTTTCCCTTAAGCCATATCTTAAGGTAGACGTAAAAAACCCCGACGTGGTTGTGCGTCTTGAGGTGCGTGACAAGTATGCGGCGGTACACGGCGGCGGCGAAAAGGGCGCGGGCGGTATGCCCGTAGGCAGCGCGGGCCACGGTATGCTGCTGCTTTCCGGCGGCATCGACAGCCCCGTAGCAGGCTTTCTTATGGCAAAGAGAGGCCTTACCCTTGATGCGCTGTACTTTGACAGCCCGCCATACACGGGTGAAGCGGCTATGGAAAAGGTGGAAACGCTGGCTAAAAAACTTTGTGCCTACTGCGGCAGGATATTTTTGCACACTATAAGCCTTACCGAGATACAGGAGACCCTTATGTCCGTCTGCGACGAAAGACTGTTTACCGTCCTTCTTCGCCGCTTTATGATGCGCCTTGCAGAGATGCAGGCGTTGGATGTTGGGGCGGCTGCGCTTATCACGGGGGAAAGCCTTGGTCAGGTGGCAAGCCAGACCTTGATGGCGCTGAGCATAACCAATTCCGTGCCCGAGGTGCTTCCTGTTTTCCGTCCCTGCATAGCTATGGATAAGGAGGATATCGTTCAGATATCCCGTCAGATAGATACCTTTGAGACCTCCATACTCCCCTACGAGGATTGCTGTACGGTGTTTGTGCCCAAGCACCCCAACACCCGTCCCACCATGGAGCGTATATTGGAGGAGGAGGCGAAGCTGGATATAGAAGGTCTGTGCAAGCGCGCCTTTGAGACACGCAGACACAAGAAGATAATGGGGTAGGTCCTTATGAAAAGCGCAGAAAAATTGGTTGCCCTGCTTAAAGAAAAGGGCAAGCGTATAACCTTTGCCGAGTCCTGCACGGGCGGCCTTGTATCCGCGGCTGTAACCTCGGTTTCGGGCAGCAGCGCAGTCTTTGACGGCGCCATTTGTTCTTATGCAAACCGCATCAAAAACGACCTGCTCGGAGTATCACGCGATGTGCTGGATACCCAAGGGGCGGTAAGCGCGCCTTCGGCGGTGCAGATGGCAGAGGGGGCCTTGGCGCTGTTTGCCGCAGATATAGCGGTTTCGGTAACGGGCATTGCAGGGCCGGACGGCGGAAGCACCGAAAAGCCCGTTGGTACGGTGTTTATCTGCTGTGTTAACGGTGAAGGTGATCGCATCCTTAAGCGTTGCCGCTTTTCGGGTGACCGTGACACGGTAAGGGCAAAGTCTGTGGAGATAGCCCTGCAGTGTGCGATGGAAATGCTTAAAAAGATGTAAACAAAAAAGCTTTAAGGTCGAAAAAGACCTTAAAGCTTTTTGCTTTTAATAATTATTCGTCGTCTTCGTCGTCGTAATCCTCGTCGTCATCGTAGTCATCGTCATCGTCGTCACCGCTTTGACGCCACTTAACCACGAAAACCACGCCGCCTGCTACCATAGCGATAACTATAACAGCGATAAGAATTATAACGTCCCAAGGAGTCTTGCCAACGGGGGTTGCAGTGCTGCTTGCGGCGCCCTCGGTGGTCTTTATAACTATCTCGCCGCCCTTGGAAATAGCGGCAACCTTTATTTCCACGGTGCCCTTTTCGCCCTTTGCGCCGTTAGCGGTAACATCAATACCGTAGCCGTGGAGGGTCATATTGCCAAGCTCGGCAGAGGTTATGCTATCAATAGCGTAGCCCTTTTTTACGGAAACGGAAAGGCTGAAATCAGCACCCTTGCGCCAAGGGATAACAGCACTGCATTCGCCGTCTTCACCGTAAACCGTGAGTGCGGGTATGGAAAGCTCGCACATGTTGCTGTTCCACTTAACCTTTGTGCTTACTGTTTCGCCCTTGTAGGAGACGAGAACGCCGTAAAGCTGAGGAGCGGGCATGCCAACGGTAACGCAACCGTCGCTTGCAACGGTAACCAATGCGCCGTCGTTGCCGTATGCCGGAGTTATATTGCCGCCGTTTTCGTATTTATACCAGCCGTAGGATTCACCATAAGCGCCGAGGGAAAGCTCAAGCATGGTTCCTGCAGGAAGCTTTGCGGCGGAAAGTCTTTCAATGGTAATGGCCTTTTGGGTATCGAAAAGGGTTTCATCAAGCTTGCCTGCGAGAGCCTTTTTGATGTCAACGGAAACGGCACCCTTGTCAAGGTTTATGCCAAAGTTTATGCCGTCCTCTGCCAAAACGGAGACGTCAAAGGAGGCGCCATTGGGGAGTATCCACTGATAGCTGCCGGAAATGCCTATATAAACGGAAACCGTTCCGCTTTTGGTAAGCTCGTTGATGTAGCTGAGAGCGCCCTTGCCTATTTTATTCTTCTGTGCAAGGCTTATATATACAGAGTTACCTACACGGCTTGCTTCAACCTCTTCACGGGTGATGTAATCGGTGTTGCCCGATACAGGAGGCTGAACAGAACTGTCGTCAGGCTTGCTGTTATCAGGCTCCTCATCGCCCTCCTTGCCAAAGGTAACGGTAACGGTACAATCCTCGTAAACGTCCTTAACGGTGTAGGTGTTGCCGAGAACGGTTTTTGTGGTGCCGCGGTCGGTAACGCTTTTAACCACGTAGCCGTTGTCGGGGTTCAACTCAAGCACAAGGTCGTCGCCCTTTTCTACCTGAACCACGCCCGAGGGGCTTACGCCGCCGTTACCCTCTGCTCTTACGGTAACGTCAAAGGTCTCAACGTCGGTATTGCCCGTTTCGCGGAAGGTGATAACTATATGATGCTGCTTGTCGATTTCCTCTATAGTATAATTGTAGGAAAGTCTTTTAACCTTTTCGCCGTTGTCTGCGATGGAGTTAAGGGCTTGATTCGCGTTGGTTCTTATGCGGATAACAACGTCGGTGCCTACAATAACGTCAAAGTTTCTGCCGTTTTGAGCGTCGCTTCTGCCCTCAACGGTAAAACTGCCGCCCTCACCGCAGTCGATGAGCACCAGAACGGTGTCACCAAAGGTAACAACTATATCGGTAGTTTCTTCTTCAAGGGTAATGTCTACGTTGCCGCCGCCAACTGCAACCCCTTCCAACTCCTCGCCGTTTACGGTGATGGAGGCAACACCCTTTTTGTGGTAGGGGGATATGTTGAGGGTAATGGTCTGACCGACGTAATAGGTTTCAGTTTCGCTGAAGCCCTGTATACGGCCGCAACTTGAGTCGTATTGTAAGGATACCGCGCACTCCACTGAAGGCTCGGTGCTAACGTTGGGGTCACCGCTGACATTTGGGTCACTGCTTACGTTAGGGTCACTGCTTACGTTAGGGTCACTGCTTACGTCGGGGTCCTCGCTGGGCTCGGGCTCAGTGCTGACGTCGGGAGTGGGTGCCTCAGAGGGCTCCCCCACCGTGCTGCTTTCGTTGGGTGCAGGGGTAACGTCCGTACTGATATCAGTGTCGCCGCTTTCCTCCGCCGAGGCGCTTATAAAGAAGGCGCCAAGAACGACGGACAGAGCAAGTAATAAACAAATAAGTTTTTTCATCAAAAATCCTCCGTATAGGTGCTTTTTACCCTCTGCAATTTTAAAGTGTAGTTGACAGCGGGGTAAAAAAATGATATACTATCCCATACATTATACATAACTTTGTTTCAAAATACAATAGTTAAGGGCAATTTTTATTTATACAGTAACAGGAGAGTGTTATTATGGCAGAAAAGAAGAAGGTAGAGGCTATAACCTCCAGAGATGAGGACTTTGCCAAGTGGTATACCGACATAGTTAAAAAGGCGGAGCTTATTGAGTACACCAGCGTTAAGGGCTGTATGGTTATCCGTCCTTACGGCTATGCTATATGGGAAAACATTCAGCGTATACTTGACGGTATGTTCAAGGCTACCGGTCACGAAAACGTTTGTATGCCTATGTTTATCCCCGAAAGCCTTTTGCAAAAGGAAAAGGACCACGTTGAGGGCTTTGCTCCCGAGGTTGCATGGGTAACCATGGGCGGCAGTGAGGTTCTTGAGGATAGGCTTTGCGTTCGTCCCACCTCCGAGACGCTGTTTTGCGAACATTACGCAAACATAGTTCATTCCTACCGCGACCTGCCTAAGCTTTACAACCAGTGGGTAAGCGTTGTAAGATGGGAAAAGACTACCCGTCCCTTCCTCAGAAGCAGAGAGTTTTTGTGGCAGGAGGGGCACACCATCCACGCTACCGAGGCAGAGGCTGTAAGAGAAACCGAGCAGATGTTGGGCGTTTACGCAGATTTCTGCGAAAATTATCTTGCAATGCCTGTGGTTAAGGGTAAGAAGACCGAAAGCGATAAGTTTGCAGGGGCTGTTTCCACCTACTGTATAGAGGCTCTCATGCACGACGGTAAGGCGCTTCAGGCAGGCACCAGCCATTTCTTTGGCGACGGGTTTGCAAAGGCGTTTGATATAACCTACACCGACAAGGAGAACAAGAAGGTTAACCCCTTCCAGACAAGCTGGGGCGTTACCACCCGTCTTATCGGTGCCATCATAATG
>JAFQKR010000014.1 GCA_017396825.1 Clostridia bacterium | reverse complement strand
GAAGGATATATCCATTTTTGAGTGGAATCTCACCTCAGGCACAGGCTACCTTGGCACCCATAGAGACAGCACCGTTGTAATAAGATACGTTGCCAAATAGAATTAAAGCAAAAACATACGAATATAAAAAGAAAAACCGCAATTTTGCGGTTTTTCATCTTTATTGCCAAAATTTTTTGCGTTTTTGCGTTCCGTGCCTTTTTTGTTACACCGCAAACATTTCGAAGAGAAGGAAATCCATATAATACTTGCATTTGAAACCAACGGTGCTGGGATCTATAAGATACGCCCAGGGATAATGAGAAGCGCGGTACGCCATCTGAGGACGGCGGAAGCTAACCACTGCCTCTATTTCCTTGGGAAGCTCTATACGGCAGTCCTTGTTAACGCCGCTGAACGCCTTAAAGGCGGCTTCCTCTATAAGCTCGCAGGCTCTTTCGGGGTGCAAAGACAGAGAACAGTTACCAACACCCTCGGAAACGGGTACGGTAATGATTCCCTTGTTAAGCTTCTCAGCACTTTCGCAAAGCCCCTTATCGCCCGTAAGAAGCGCAACAGGAACGCCGAAATACTCGGCTGTGTAGCTGTTTATCAAAAATTCGCTGGCGGTAACGCCGTTTATGGTATAAGAGGTAACGCTGGTGGTCATTGTATGTGCCAAGGGGTTACTGCCCGTATTTGCGGCATTGTGGTAGCCGGTAAAGAACACTGCATCAAAATCCTTATCTATACCCATCATCATGGAAAGGGGATTGCGGCTCCAAGAACGGATTATCTTTACCTGCTTAGGCAGTCTGTCGGGGTATATGTTACGGGCACTGTCGTGAGCATCCTTAATAAGCACCTCGTCTGCCCCTGCCGCAAGTGCACCGCGGCAAGCCGCCGCAACCTCTTTGGTCATCTGAGCGCGGAAGTAATCGCTGTATGCGTTGCCAACCTCGGTCTCCTGCCAATCAACTATACCGCAAGTACCCTCGATATCTGCGCTGATAAATACTCTTTTCATTAACTTATGCCTCCGTTTTTGCGTATTCTTTTTTTACCTCGCCTAGGAAATAACGCCACATATCGCCGTTATCTCTGGTGTAGGAACGGGAAATGCTTGTATAACGCATCTGCATAGGGCAGTTCTTTCTGTCCCTTGCAAAATCGTAGTGCTGCTTTACGCCGTCTATATCTATATCGTTTTCCCTCATAAGCTTTGCTGTAAGATAAGCGGCGTTACGAAGGGTCTGCTTGAATTTGGGCAGCCACGCCTCGTACTCCTCGCCCTCGTACTTTCCGGGAAATCCGTTTACGCATATCTCAATGCCTATGCCGTAAAAATTGCCCTCACCATAGGAGCCGTCGCTGGCGTGCCAGGCGTTTTCATTATCGGGAACGTGATGGTATATTTCCTTATCGTCCACCGTATAATGCCATGATACCTGTCTTACGGGATCCTCACAAAGGCTGCGTATATAGGCGGCGTGAGCCTTTGCGGTAGCGGTAGGAACGGGATTGCCCGTGTTGTGGATAACCACGTATTTCTTTTTTTCAACTACCACGCCCGGTCGAACCGGACTGCCCTCGGGAATGATGTCCTCTACTATGGTGGGAATATAACTGTTTTCCATCGCTTTTACCTCCTTTGACGCCGTCTCCAGGGTGCCAACAACAGCAAAGCAAAGGAGACACGCAAGCGTCGTTTTAAAAACGGCCGTAATTATCGCCCCCTTACAAGTGATACGGGGTAATTATCTACCGTATTAGTTTTTATATACGCTATTTTATATGTAAAACCTTCCTTTGTCAATACGCCTCCGTTAAAAACGCATAAAATTCACGGTGTCAGTTCATAATTTCTTGGCAGATATTTTTTAAAGTATTTTATTACTTTTCCCGGATATCCACTAAAATATACCAAAATAGTAAAAAAGATGTTGACAAAGGAAAAAATCTTGAGTATAATGTTAAAGAACCCAATTATTATTTAAAAGGAGAAAAAAACATGAAAAAGCTTTTAGTTATGCTTTTGGCAGTTGCCATGGTTCTTACCATGACATTCGCACTCGCATCCTGCGGCGGCGACGACACTACCGACGATTCCTCTAAGCCCGCAGAACAGTCCAAGGTTGAATCTACCGAAGGTTCTACCGCTGCTTCCTCTGAAGACGACGCTACTTCCGAAGAAACCACCGCAGCTCCCTCTGAAGACGTTACTTCCGAAGAATCCACTTCTTCTGAAGAATCCACCTCTTCCGAAGAGTCCGTGTCTACTGAAGAACCTTCTATAGACGAACCCGCTCCCGGCCCCACTGGCGATTATATCACCACCCCCACCAAGACCAACTATGCTCTTGGCAAGACCTACACTCTCACCAGAGACGGTACTGACACTGACCCCGCTTACCTTTACCTCGGCTACTCCGACGGTAACCTCAGCTGGTCTGACGTTGATCTCGAGAAGATGACCGACGGTATCGTTGGTGACATCGCTGATGAAGAATATGCAGGTTCCATGGTTGGTAAGACCGGTATCTCCGTAATGCTCGTTGGTACCAACAAGCTCTTCGAGTACGTTATCGACCTCGGTGACTACTACGGTGACATCAACTCCATCGTATTCCGTCAGGTTCGTAACGCTAAGGTTGGCGGCGGCAACCGTGGCTTTAAGCTTCGTCTTGCTCAGATCTCCGACAACGGCACCGATTGGACCAAGCTTAACGGCAACATGGAAGAAACTCCCGTTCCCGGCGCTCCTGAAATCAAGAGCAACCTCGACGAAACCGTTGTTAACGTTGAACACTTCAACTGCACCTACAAGCTTACCGAAGCAGCTAAGGGTAAGTTCGTTAGAATTATCCTCGTTTCTGACGGCGGCTATGTAATCCAGCTTGAAGAAATCGAAATTTGGAACTAATTTAAGGTTTAAATTTAACACATAGTAAAGGCCCCGTGGTTTAAAGCCACGGGGCTTTTGAATTGCTGACAAAGACAAATAAAACAAAAAAGAAAACGGCAAAAGCCGATTTCAGACCGCTGACAAAGGCACAGAACCCGAAAAAAAATATAGTTACTATAAAGTGAAAAATTTCGGGGAAAATTTTCCCGAAATTTTTATATATTTTTATATTTTTTCGCTCAAAACGAACCTCGACTCACAGTACTCAGTACAGCTTTCGCCTCGGTTCGTTTTGTCTGCACTCTTTCTCAGCAGTCTGTCAAGCTGATGACAAGGTTTGTCATCAGCTT